>NZ_JBYVYM010000098.1:0-203 GCF_058148225.1 Pseudomonas sp. DF5 | reverse complement strand
CCAGTGAAGTCGACACCGTGCGCGCTTCGGTGAACTGGACCCTGGGCGCCAACCTGGAAAACCTTGTCCTTACCGGCACTGCCAACCTCAACGGTACCGGCAACGGCCTGGGCAACGTGTTGACCGGCAACGACGGCAACAACATCCTCGACGGCGGCCTCGGCGCTGACACCCTGATCGGCGGCGGCGGTGTCGATACTTAT
>NZ_JBYVYM010000097.1:0-204 GCF_058148225.1 Pseudomonas sp. DF5 | reverse complement strand
TTGTCGATGCTCGTTCCAGACTGGGTCAGTCGCACGTCCAGCCCTGCATAACGACTGATCTGGGGGGATTTGAGCGTCACTGGCAGGGTCGTCAGTTCAGCCAGCACTGCAAATGTCGAGACCTCACCCATTCCAGGTGCAGCCACCATGTGATCAAACTGCTCCTGCAAAATTGGACAGCTAGCGATGATGTCTCGCCCGGCT
>NZ_JBYVYM010000096.1:0-207 GCF_058148225.1 Pseudomonas sp. DF5 | reverse complement strand
GCTGTCAAGCGGTTATTTTCAGAAGTTTTCAAAGTTTCTCGCAAGAAACATCAGCAACTTCAACCACTTGCGCTTCCGATCTCTCGTTAGCGGGAGGCGAATTCTACAGCGTTAGTCGCTGCTGTCAACACCTCTTTTTCTCCGCTTTCGACCGAGACGATCGAACCGTCAATAAGGCGACAACACCCTGCCTTATCAACTCCTTCT
>NZ_JBYVYM010000095.1:0-215 GCF_058148225.1 Pseudomonas sp. DF5 | reverse complement strand
GTTTCGCTGACTGCGACCGCGAACGTGGCCGAAGGCGGTACCGTGGTTTACACGGCTTCCGTCACTGCTCCGGTGACTGGTTCGCCAGTGGTCGTCACCCTGTCCAACGGCCAGACCATCACCATCCCGGTCGGCTCGAGCAGCGCCAGTGTCAACTTCACCGCACCCAACGACGCGTTGGCCGGCGGCAACTCCCTGAGCGTGAAGATCGACGA
>NZ_JBYVYM010000094.1:0-225 GCF_058148225.1 Pseudomonas sp. DF5 | reverse complement strand
ATCACCGAAGCCAGCACCCTGACCAGTGAAGTCGACACCGTGCGCGCTTCAGTGAATTGGACCCTGGGCGCCAACCTGGAAAACCTTGTCCTTACCGGCACTGCCAACCTCAACGGTACCGGTAACAGCCTGGGCAACGTGTTGACCGGCAACGACGGCAACAACATCCTCGACGGCGGCCTAGGCGCTGACACCCTGATCGGTGGCGGCGGTGTCGATACCTTC
>NZ_JBYVYM010000093.1:0-235 GCF_058148225.1 Pseudomonas sp. DF5 | reverse complement strand
TCCGCCTTCGGCTGCCGAAGCGGTGGCATTCAGGGTCACGGTCGTGGTGTCGATCGTGTCGGTAACGGTGGTGACTGCCGGGGCAGTGCTCGGCACCAGGTTTTCGAAATTGCCACCGGTGGCGGTGGAGATGGTCGCCTGGACTGTGCCGGCGTCTTTGTAGACGTCATCGGATGGAGCCGGAACGGTCACGGTGCCGCTGGTTTTGCCGGCGTCGATGGTGATCACGGCGCCG
>NZ_JBYVYM010000092.1:0-238 GCF_058148225.1 Pseudomonas sp. DF5 | reverse complement strand
ATTCACAAAAGCCGCACAAACTATCGCATACCCAATTTGCTGAAGCGTCGAAAGACGGTTCGGTACCCGAATTTCTTGACGACCATAGAGCATTGGAACCACCTGATCCCATCCCGAACTCAGAAGTGAAACGATGCATCGCCGATGGTAGTGTGGGGTTTCCCCATGTGAGAGTAGGTCATCGTCAAGATTAAATTCCGAAACCCCTATCTGCGTATGCAGGTAGGGGTTTTGTTTT
>NZ_JBYVYM010000091.1:0-242 GCF_058148225.1 Pseudomonas sp. DF5 | reverse complement strand
AGTAGAAGTCACCGATTTTGCTGGTTCGTTAGCTGTAACGGGCTGGTCACAGAATTTCTTGACGACCATAGAGCATTGGAACCACCTGATCCCATCCCGAACTCAGAAGTGAAACGATGCATCGCCGATGGTAGTGTGGGGTTTCCCCATGTGAGAGTAGGTCATCGTCAAGATTGAATTCCGAAACCCCTGTCTGCTTATGCAGACAGGGGTTTTGTCTTTCTGGGCTTATAGAAATTTAA
>NZ_JBYVYM010000090.1:0-253 GCF_058148225.1 Pseudomonas sp. DF5 | reverse complement strand
CGACATCGCCAACCTCACCGAGACCAATGCCGCCGCCGACATCTCCACCGCCGGCACCCTGACCATCAGCGACGTCGACAGCGCCGCAACCTTCGTCGCACAAACCAACACCGTCGGCAGCTATGGCCAATTCTCCATCGGCACCGACGGAGCCTGGACCTACGTCGCCAACTCCGCCCACAACGAGTTCGCCGCCGGCACCACCTACACCGACACCTTCACGGTGAGCAGTGCCGATGGCACCGTTACTTCA
>NZ_JBYVYM010000089.1:0-254 GCF_058148225.1 Pseudomonas sp. DF5 | reverse complement strand
GGTTGGGGCAATGCCAGCGACAACATCATCACCGGCGGTTCGGGCGCCGACACGCTGTACGGTGGCGCGGGGGCCGACCAGTTCATCGGTGGTGCCGGTTACGACACGGCGGGCTATAGCGACAGTACCGTGGCGGTGAACATCAACCTGAAAACCGGCGTGCATTCCGGGATCGGAGCAGGCGACACCTTCACTGACATCGAGGCGATTAAAGGTTCGAACTACAACGACACCTTTGTCGGCGATGGCCGGGG
>NZ_JBYVYM010000088.1:0-272 GCF_058148225.1 Pseudomonas sp. DF5 | reverse complement strand
CTTTTTTGTTTCTTCCGTTCGCCCAGAAATCATGCTTATTTCGATTACTGTGTATTTTTCAGATCTACCGCCGGGGTAATAAAAATTAGTTTTATCTAGCGGGACGAAACGGTGAGCACGCTTGTCTTCGGGTAACCCAAGAACAGTAGTCATGCAATTATGTAGCACATCGGACATCTGTGCTTTTTTGGCATTTAAATTGTAGTCAATTCCATAGACGGTGATCATTGCGATTCCTTGCAAGCGTATAACTACTATAGGTGACATGCCAT
>NZ_JBYVYM010000087.1:0-273 GCF_058148225.1 Pseudomonas sp. DF5 | reverse complement strand
CCCGGACGCCTGAGCAAGGGTGGCAACGCCTACCTGCGCTCGGCGATGTTCATGCCTGCCATGTCAGCGATCCGCTGCGATCCTTATGTGAAGGCTTTTTACGACGTGCTAGTCGGTCGTGGAAAACGAAAAATGCAGGCCATCTGTGCGGTTATGCGCAAATACCTGACAGGCTTGTGGGCCTGCATACGCGCTGGAGAGGATTTCGATACGGCCAAGCTTTTCAGCGAAAAACATCTGCTAAAAGCTTGACCGTGAACAGAGTATCTACAG
>NZ_JBYVYM010000086.1:0-273 GCF_058148225.1 Pseudomonas sp. DF5 | reverse complement strand
TACGTCGATAACGTCGGCGATGTCGTGGTCGAAACCGATACCTCGCTCACCGCTTACGATCGAGTGTTCTCGTCCATCGACTACACCCTCGCCGCCAACGTCGAAAACCTGCTCCTTACCGGCACCGCCGACCTCAACGGCACCGGTAACAGCACGGGCAACCGCATTGCCGGCAACGACGGCAACAATATCCTCGACGGCGGCTTCGGTGCCGACACCCTGATCGGCGGCTTGGGCAACGACACCTACATCGTCGACAACCTCGGCGACACC
>NZ_JBYVYM010000085.1:0-276 GCF_058148225.1 Pseudomonas sp. DF5 | reverse complement strand
AAGAAACATCAGCAACTTCAACCACTTGCGCTTCCGATCCCTCGTTAGCGGGAGGCGAATTCTACAGCGTTAGTCGCTGCTGTCAACACCTCTTTTTCTCCGCTTTCGACCGAGAAGATCGAACCGTCAATAAGGCGACAATACCCTGCCTTACTAACTCCTTCTGGCTTCGATGAACTGAAGCGTAACCGCTGTCGAAAACTGCGTAACTCGTTGTTTACCAAGGAGTTTTACGTTTCGACTGCGCCGGAAGTGGGGCGAATTATAGACGTCCAG
>NZ_JBYVYM010000084.1:0-310 GCF_058148225.1 Pseudomonas sp. DF5 | reverse complement strand
CGAAATTGGGTCTGTAGCTCAGTTGGTTAGAGCGCACCCCTGATAAGGGTGAGGTCGGCAGTTCGAATCTGCCCAGACCCACCAATTTTGTGTGGGAAAACCTGTAGAAATACGGGGCCATAGCTCAGCTGGGAGAGCGCCTGCCTTGCACGCAGGAGGTCAACGGTTCGATCCCGTTTGGCTCCACCACTACTGCTTCTGTTGTTGAAAGCTTAGAAATGAGCATTCCATTGTGATGATGGTGAATGTTGATTTCTAGTCTTTGGCTAGATCGTTCTTTAAAAATTTGGGTATGTGATAGAAAGATAGA
>NZ_JBYVYM010000083.1:0-328 GCF_058148225.1 Pseudomonas sp. DF5 | reverse complement strand
CGTCGGCCGCCGCGGTGAACGTTGATATCCGTCTGGGCACGGGCCTGGCTGGCACCGGTGGCGACGCCGAAGGCAGCACCCTGACCAACATCGAAAGAGTCATCGGTTCGGCGTTCAACGACAGCTTCACCGTTGCACTGGGCGCGATGACGTTTGAAGGCGGTGCAGGCGACGACACTTATTACATCAACACCAGTGGCGGGCCGACTCTCGTCGAGCTGGCCGATGGCGGCAACGATGAAATGCGCGTGTCGGTGGTCAATCCCAGCCACACCTTCATGGCTGCCAACATCGAGCGCCTGACCTTCACCGGCAGTGGCGCGTACAC
>NZ_JBYVYM010000082.1:0-356 GCF_058148225.1 Pseudomonas sp. DF5 | reverse complement strand
TCGACGCCGGCAAAACCAGCGGCACCGTGACCGTTCCGGCTCCATCCGATGACGTTTACAAAGATGCGGGCACGGTCCAGGCGACCATCTCCACCGCCACCGGCGGCAATTTCGAAAACCTGGTGCCGAGCACTGCCCCGGCGGTGACTACCGTCAACGACACCATCGACACCAGTACCGTTTCGCTGACTGCGACCGCGAACGTCGCCGAAGGCGGCACCGTCACTTACACCGCGACCGTCGGTGCACCAGTGACTGGTAGCCCGGTCACCGTGTCCCTGGCCAACGGCCAGACGATCACCATCGATGTCGGTCAAACCACCGGCACCGTGACCACCGCCGCGCCGAACGACGCG
>NZ_JBYVYM010000081.1:0-385 GCF_058148225.1 Pseudomonas sp. DF5 | reverse complement strand
CGCCAAGGGCGGCAACTACGAGAAACTGGAAGTCGACGGCAAGTCGGCCGACACCTCGGTGACCGACACCCCAGATACCACCACCCTCAGCCTGTCGGCAACCGACTCGGTCGCCGAAGGCGGTTCCATCGTTTACACCGCCACCCTGACCAATGCGGCTGGCACACCGGTCACCGTGACCTTGAGCAACGGCGCCGTGATCACCATCGACGCCGGCAAAACAACCGGCACCGTCACCGTCCCGGCACCGTCCGATGACGTTTACAAAGACGCCGGCACGGTCCAAGCCACCATCTCCACCGCCACCGGTGGCAATTTCGAAAACCTGGTGCCGAGCACTGCCCCGGCAGTCACCACCGTCAATGACACCATCGACACCAGCACT
>NZ_JBYVYM010000080.1:0-425 GCF_058148225.1 Pseudomonas sp. DF5 | reverse complement strand
TAACCCGGCATCCCTGCCGGGTTGCCCACTGTGCAGAACCTCCACTCGGCCTCTCGATGGGGCGTGCACCGCCAAAACCAAAGCGAGGCGGCCTACCGGCCGGCCTGATCTCATGTGCACGCACTTCCCTGTAGGAGCTGTCGAGCGAAGCGAGGCTGCGATCTTTTGATCTTGCTGTGGCTTCTGCTTTGGCTTTGGCTTTGGCTTTGGCTTTGGATCTACCGCCCCTTTCCCAGAGGCCGAACGCAGGTATTGCGCAGGGGGCACCGCGGCAGGGATGCCGCGGTAGCCGCCCCCGGCCATGGATGGCCGATGGCGGCGGGCCCCCGGAGTAATGCCGGAGTGAGGGCATGCCGAGCCTAGGCGAGGCACCGAATGGAGGGGCAAAAGCGTTTTGGTTACTTTGGGGCTTTTCCAAAGTGACC
>NZ_JBYVYM010000079.1:0-434 GCF_058148225.1 Pseudomonas sp. DF5 | reverse complement strand
CGAGGTGAGGGTGCCGTCGGCACTGCTCACGGCGAAGGTGTCGGTGTAGGTGGTGCCGGCGGCGAACTCGTTGTGGGCGGAGTTGGCGACGTAGGTCCAGGCTCCGTCGGTGCCGATGGAGAATTGGCCATAGCTGCCGGCGGTGTTGGTTTGCGTCTGGAAGCTTTCCGGGCTGTCGATATCACTGACGGTCAGGCTACCACCCGTAGTCAGCGGAGCATTGGTTTCGGTCAGTGTGACATTGGCCGAGGACAGTACGGCGGCGTCATTGCTGCCGGTGACGGTGACAGTTACCTGCTGGGTGTCGATACCGCCCAAGCCATCGCTGACTTGCACGCTGAACACTTCATTGTGACTCTCGCCGGCCTTCAGCGATTGCACGGCACTGGCAACGCCATCGGTGCCGTTGGCCAGGGTGTAAGTCCACTGACCGC
>NZ_JBYVYM010000078.1:0-443 GCF_058148225.1 Pseudomonas sp. DF5 | reverse complement strand
ACTCCCTTTTTTTTACAAGCGCCTAAAAAAGGAAGCAAAAAACGCTCGCCCCAAGCGTCCGGCCCCTCGCTAAGGCTCGGCGTTCCTTCGCCCCGGTATCCATCTGGGGGCATCGCCCTACGGTTGGCTTCGCTTCAACCTACATGCGATGGGTTCGACTGCGTCGAACGGCGCTGCGCGCCCATCCCCAGATGAACACCTCCACTCAGCCTCCCGAAGGGGCGGGTAGATCAAGATCCAAAGCCAAAGCAAAGCAAAGCAAAGCAAATGCAAGATCAAAAGATCGCAGCCTCGCCTCGCTCGACAGCTCCTACAGGGAAATGCGTCCGCTTGAGATCAGGCCGGCCGGGAGGCCGCCTTGTTTTTGATTTTGACGCACCGCCCCCTCGAGAGGCCGAGTGGAGGTTCTGCGCAGTGGGCAACCCGGCATGGATGCCGGGTTA
>NZ_JBYVYM010000077.1:0-446 GCF_058148225.1 Pseudomonas sp. DF5 | reverse complement strand
TGTTCCCGAATCAGTCGGTGCTTCAAAGTTGGGGGCAGAGACAAAGCTCAGCACGCCTGTGCCTGAAGCGATCGAGAATTTCGCGGCATCCAGTCCGCCGACGATGCTGTAGGTCAGCGTTTGTGCCGGCAGATCAACATCGGTCGCCGCCACCGTTGTGACCGCCGTGGTGTTTTCCGCCACGTTGATCGAAGCCGTCGCACCAGCACCGTTGGAAGTGATCGTCGGTGAGTCGTTGCTGCCGGCGATATGCACGGTGACTGAGGTGAGGGTGCCATCGGCACTGCTCACCGTGAAGGTGTCGGTGTAGGTGGTGCCGGCGGCGAACTCGTTGTGCGCGGAGTTGGCGACGTAGGTCCAGGCGCCACCGGTGCCGATGGAAAACTGGCCATAGCTGCCGGCGGTGTTGGTTTGTGCGACGAAGGTTGCGGCGCTGTCGACGTCGC
>NZ_JBYVYM010000076.1:0-483 GCF_058148225.1 Pseudomonas sp. DF5 | reverse complement strand
GGTTCTTCACGGAATCCCGGGAAACACAGAAACAAGAACGCCGATTTGATTGATGATGTTCGTGCGAGCAAACACATCTAACAAACCGGCGTTCTTATGCGCGATATTAATACTTTCCTTCCGTTTTGGGAGGGCTTTTCTGTCGTCAACATCAAGCCTGATGGTGACGCCCTACAGATCGAACTGATTCCCCACGCCACCCGATTCCCTTCCTGTGGCGGCTGCCAAAAGCCTTGTTCAACCACTCATGAGTATTGCGAGCGAAGTGTTCGTGATTTGCCCATTCTAGGTCGTGCGGTACGCCTTAGCGTTTTGCTCAGGCGGGTTGGCTGCCGCGATTGTGGCAAACGTATGGAGGCGGTCAGTTGGCTGGATCGCTATGCCCGCATGACGCGCCGCTTGGCCGATACGGTCATTCAGGCCTGCGAGCGCCTTCCCACGCTGCACGTAGCCCAGATGTTTGGGTTGCATTGGGACACCGTT
>NZ_JBYVYM010000075.1:0-566 GCF_058148225.1 Pseudomonas sp. DF5 | reverse complement strand
CCCTGCAGTTTGCCGGTGGCGCCGTACATGGTCGGGATACCGCCACCACCGGCGCAGATCACGATGCTGCCTTTTTCCAGCAGCCACTTGATCGGGCGGATTTCAAAGATGCGCTTGGGTTTCGGGCTGGCGACCACACGCCGGAACTTGTCGCCGTCCGGGGCGATGGCCCAGCCTTTCTCGGCGGCAAGTTTCTGCGCTTCGTCCTTGGTGTACACCGGGCCGATCGGTTTGCTGGGGGCCTGGAACGCCGGGTCGTCGGGGTCGACTTCGACCTGGGTCAGCAGGGTGGCGAAGGGCACTTCGAAGTCCAGCAAATTGCCCAGTTCCTGTTCGATGATGTAGCCGATCATGCCTTCGGTTTCGGCACCGAGCACGTCCAGCGGGTAGGCGGAAACCTGGGTGTAGGCCGCCGCTTGCAACGACAACAGGCCGACCTGCGGACCATTGCCGTGGGCAATCACCAGTTGGTTGCCGGGATGGACCTTGGCGATCTGTTCGGTGGCGATCCGGATGTTGGCGCGCTGGTTGTCCGCGGTCATGGGCTCACCCCGGCGGAGCAGGGC
>NZ_JBYVYM010000074.1:0-599 GCF_058148225.1 Pseudomonas sp. DF5 | reverse complement strand
AGTTCACTGACCTGTTGCTGGATTTCGGCGACCAACTCAGCGTCGTTCACAGGCCTGCTTCGCCGTGTCTTGGGCGATACCGATTGCTTGATTCGAACCGTTAATTGCGAGCGCGCCACACCGAGACATTCACTGACCAGCTTCACTGGTCGTCCCCCGGCAACAAGGGTGAGTGCGCAATCCATTTTCGCGACCGGGCGATCTCCACGGCCTCTTTGAGGATTTCTGCTTCCATCGTTTTCTTGCCCAGCATCCGTTGCAGTTCACGGATCTGCTTGAGCGCATCGCTCAACTCGGAGGCAGGCACCACGGCTTCGCCTGCACTGACCGCCGACAGGCTGCCGTCCTGATACAGCTTGCGCCACAGAAACAGCTGATTGGCATTGATGCCGTTGCGCCGAGCGACGACCGACACACTTTGTCCTGGCTCAAGGCTCTCGCGAACCATGGCCAGCTTTTGCTCTGGGCTCCAGCGGCGCCGCCGCTCCTGGCCCAAAAGCTCCCCACTCTTATCGTTGCTGTTAGTCATAAACATAACCGTTTGCCTATCCCTTATCGTAAGGGGGAAACGGTGTCCTGTCTTTCATGGGGCTCGTTCA
>NZ_JBYVYM010000073.1:0-609 GCF_058148225.1 Pseudomonas sp. DF5 | reverse complement strand
CAAACACGCTCGCTTGCGTAGGCATCTTCACATGCCTGCAGGTCGATGACTTGATCCAGGTCGGGGTCGTAGACAACCACCGAAAACCCGGGCCGAGCGGCGCCGCGCTCGTGGCGTAAAGCCCCCAGTCGTTTCTCAGTGGATGCCAAGTGATTACCGTCCACCACCCGAACCTGCCAACCCGGCAGCATCGCCGTGCAACCCAACTCCTTGATGGTTGGAGCCAGGCGCTGCGCACAGCCCGTGACCAGGGCGCGCAACAGAGCTGGCTCGGTACGACTGATCTTGTCGTAGAGGGCCGCCAGGCTAACAGGAAGATCTTCCAGTTGCCGCGCCGCGGCGTGCAGGGATGGCTTCAAACCCAATGAAACAAGGGACATCAGCTTGATGATGGTCGAGAACAGTAGCTCACGAGAATACTGCCGTTGCCGATGTTCTTCGAAGACCTGATCGACCCACTCAGGGGCAATAGCGTGCTCCAGCGCCAATTTGGCCATAACGCTGGCAGGTGCTTTTTTCTCGAAACGCTCCAGAACATCGGCCCACATCGTTCGGGTATCCCTGATAGAAACTTCAGAAGATTTTACCTAAGACCTTGAAAGGGATGGC
>NZ_JBYVYM010000072.1:0-631 GCF_058148225.1 Pseudomonas sp. DF5 | reverse complement strand
ACCGCTCTTTAACAACTGAATCAAGCAATTCGTGTGGGTGCTTGTGGAGTCAGACTGATAGTCAACAAGATTATCAGCATCACAAGTTACTCCGCGAGAAATCAAAGATGTAACCAACGATTGCTGAGCCAAGTTTAGGGTTTCTTAAAAACCCAAAGATGTTTGAACTGAAGAGTTTGATCATGGCTCAGATTGAACGCTGGCGGCAGGCCTAACACATGCAAGTCGAGCGGCAGCACGGGTACTTGTACCTGGTGGCGAGCGGCGGACGGGTGAGTAATGCCTAGGAATCTGCCTGGTAGTGGGGGATAACGTTCGGAAACGAACGCTAATACCGCATACGTCCTACGGGAGAAAGCAGGGGACCTTCGGGCCTTGCGCTATCAGATGAGCCTAGGTCGGATTAGCTAGTTGGTGAGGTAATGGCTCACCAAGGCGACGATCCGTAACTGGTCTGAGAGGATGATCAGTCACACTGGAACTGAGACACGGTCCAGACTCCTACGGGAGGCAGCAGTGGGGAATATTGGACAATGGGCGAAAGCCTGATCCAGCCATGCCGCGTGTGTGAAGAAGGTCTTCGGATTGTAAAGCACTTTAAGTTGGGAGGAAGGGCAGTTACCTAATACGT
>NZ_JBYVYM010000071.1:0-645 GCF_058148225.1 Pseudomonas sp. DF5 | reverse complement strand
CTCGCTCCTTGTATGTTGGCCGAACACCCGGCGAGAGCAGCTAAGCTCCTCGGTGTTGTCTCAAAGATGTGTTTCTGGGGGAGGCCGACCGCTCCTGAAGGCAGGACTTGCTCCTGACCTTGTCTGTAGAGAGGCTCCCCCGCCTCATTGCCCACCACGAAGAGTATCGAGAAGCCGACAAGTCGGACTTCGCATTACAAGGTTGCAGCGGCATGAAGTTCGAGGTCAGGGGAACCAGGAGCCATCTTCACCCAGTTTCCTTGGAGTGGAAAGCATGAGTGTTCACGTCGGATTGGATGTTGGTTCTCGCACCACAGCAATGGGATGGCGTGACAAAGGCCGTGCAGCTGGCTCGTGGGATATCGCTCAAACGCCCAAGGGACGCAAGGCGGCCGTGAAAAAGCTGATAGCGCTCAAACCGCTTTCTGTGGTCATGGAAGCCACCGGGATTTATTACCTGGATCTGGCCCTGGAGTTAAGCACTGCAGGCTTGCCGGTTTCTGTGATCAACCCGAAAAGCTCCCGCAATTTTGCAAGACTGATGCTTCAACACAGTAAAACGGACGCCATCGACGCCCAGTTGCTAGCGGAGTACGGCGAACGCATGACGCCTCGCTTGTGGACTCCTCCAAGCCCCGCCCAGCT
>NZ_JBYVYM010000070.1:0-723 GCF_058148225.1 Pseudomonas sp. DF5 | reverse complement strand
GTGCTGCCTCTCTTGGCCGATGCCGAGCCGGGCCAGGTGTGGCTGGCTGATCGACTCTATTGCACGCTCCCGGTCATGGAGGCTTGCGAACAGGTCAAAACCTCCTTTGTCATTCGTCAACAGGCCAAGCATCCACGCTTGATTCAAGAGGGGCATTGGCAAGAACCAGTGCCTGTGAGCACGGGCACCGTGCGTGAACAGATTATTCAGGTTAGAGGCGGTTACCAGTGTCGACGTGTCGAACTGACGCTTCACTCGCCAACAGACTCGGGTGACAGCAGCTTGATGTTCTGGAGCAACCTGCCTGAAAGCGTCAGCGCGCAGCAGATCGCGGAACTCTATCGCCGCCGCTGGAGCATTGAAGGCATGTTCCAGCGACTGGAAGCAATCCTGGAAAGTGAAATCGAAACCCTTGGTAGCCCAAAGGCCGCATTGCTCGGGTTCACTACTGCGGTGTTGGCCTACAACGTCCTGGCCGTACTCAAACGAAGCGTCGAGCAAGCCCATCAGGCTTCCCAGCCTGACGGCTGGGAAGCCTCAACCTATCACTTGGCGGTTCAGGTCCGGAGTGGTTATGAAGGCCTGCAAATTGCGCTGCCCTCGGAATGTTTTCCCGTCATACCTCTGGAAAAACTGGCCCAGCGCTTGTTGGAACTGGCCAGAAACATCCAACCAAAACAAGTTGCGAAAAATCCCCGGGGCCCCAAGGTGCCTAAACCCAAA
>NZ_JBYVYM010000069.1:0-727 GCF_058148225.1 Pseudomonas sp. DF5 | reverse complement strand
CCCAGCTATGGCTACCGTCGAGTCTGGGGATTGCTGCGTCGCGCCCGTGAAACCCAGTTGCTACCCGCGATCAACGTGAAGCGGGTTTACCGGGTGATGCGTGATCACAACCTGCTGCTTGAACGCCGGATCAAACAACCCGGCGTGCCGCGTCGGCACGAAGGCCGTATTGCCGTGCAAACCAGCGATACGCGTTGGTGCTCGGACGGCTTTGAGTTCCGCTGCGAGGACGGCGCCAAACTGAGCGTGACCTTCGCCCTGGACTGCTGTGATCGCGAAGCCATCGGCTGGGTCGCCAGCCCGACCGGGTACAGCGGCGATGACATCCGCGACCTGATGCTGGAAAGCGTGGAGAAGCGCTTCGGTGATCAACTGCCTGCAACGCCAGTGCAGTGGCTCAGCGATAACGGTTCGGCCTACACCGCTGAACAGACGCGCCTGTTTGCTCGACAGATCGGCTTGCAGCCGGTGACCACCCCAGTACGCAGCCCGCAGAGCAACGGCATGGCAGAGAGCTTCGTGAAGACGATCAAACGTGACTACGTGGCGCACATGCCCAAGCCGGATCGAGAAACGGCGCTGCGTAACCTGGCCATTGCCTTCGAACATTACAACGAGCAGCATCCGCATAGCGCCTTGAACTATCGCTCACCGAGGGAGTTCAGGCGCTTGGCAGTGGCATCAATTTAACGGGGAGTTGGTGTCCGGTTTTGAAGGGGCAAGTCCA
>NZ_JBYVYM010000068.1:0-797 GCF_058148225.1 Pseudomonas sp. DF5 | reverse complement strand
GCTCTTGATCTTCATGAAAAAGAACTCGCTATCCCGGTAACCGTACGCCATTCGCTTGATGACCTTTATTCGATTGTTTATTCCTTCCAACTGACCGGTGTGCATCGGCCAGCGAACCCGACTGACGATGCCCCGCCAGTAAGCCTTTAGCCGTTTGGCAAACTGGATCAGAGCCGGTATTTCGCTTTCATGTGCATGGCGCAGCCATTGCTTCCAGGCCGATCTCCAAGCCCAGGCGCCACTCGGCGTCCAGAGCGTTTTGAGTTCAGCCTTCATCAAATAGACCGTCATCAACGCTTGGTTGGCCGCCAGCAAATCCTGCAAATGGACCTGTTGTTCCGGCGTTTTCAGGTTCTGCGGGTTACGCAGCAACAGCCATCGCGCCTGCTTGATGACCTTGCGAGCCGGCTTGTCGTGACGCAGCCGGTTAGCCTCGTCGACGCGGACCCGATCAATCACCTCTCGGCCATATTTGGCCACCACATGGAAAAGGTCGTAGACCACTCGCGCTTTCGGGCAATGCTGGCGAACCTCCAGATCAAAAGCAGTATTCATGTCCATCGCCACCGCTTCGATTCGAGCGCAGCCCTCCGGCCCCAGCTCCTCGAAGAACGGCCTGACTGCCGCTCGGCTACGGCCTTCACCGACCCACAGCACTCGTCGTGTATCGGCATCCAGCACAACGCTGGCGTAACGATGACCTTTGAACAACGCGAACTCGTCCATGATCAGACGTCGCGGTTGCGCCTTCGGCAGCTCACTCAACACCGCCTGCAAGGCACGACGCTCCAGCAACC
>NZ_JBYVYM010000067.1:0-873 GCF_058148225.1 Pseudomonas sp. DF5 | reverse complement strand
GAAAAGGGGACAGATTTATTTCTAGGAAAAATAAACCTGTTCCCCTTTTCGTGCATTGCGCGCTCTTAACCTTAGTAAAAGTCATAATAAAGCGCCCATTCGCCGGTTTCGATGTGCTTCCAGAACATGAGGCTGCCGCTATCGATCACATTCAGGCCGATCTTTGCGTCTGACGAAATCTGAAAGACAAACTCAAAACCTTCACTTGGATCCACCCCCGCCTGGCAGAACGACGGATAGCCGCCGATCTTGTGCGCGTAGGTGTGGGTGATCAGGTCGTAATAGCTCTGTATTTCGCCCGCACGTTCCAGTTTGAGAACTGCTTGTTCAACATCTGCCGGCACGCCACCGCCATCCCACAGAGGAAAATCCTGCGGCACTGCCTGGGCTTTTAGCGGGAAGGCTTTGAGAAATGAGCCCTCCACCGGCAGCGCTTTGCGCACTAACACATCCTGCGGCCCATATTCGCGGATCACCCAGTTATTGCCCATGGGCTCAAAATGCTCAGGAAACGGGTTTGAGATAAAAACCGTCAGGACACGAACCCCTTTCAGTAGCGGGCTGGTGAAGGGAAGGGCGGGCAGGTAAAACTGTGCATAGGGGAGCAGCTGTTGCCCTGCCTGATTGGTGGGCACGCCTTCGTTGGGACGGAACAGGAAGACGTTACCCAGCCAGCTTTCTTCGTCTGTGCCAAGAGGACGAAAGCCGCCGGCACTGAATTTTATGGCAGGGCGTGCCAGGCGATGCTTGATTTCTGAAGTGTCCATGGAAATGGTGCGTTTCCTTTTTTGTTATCGGGCGTAAACGCTATAGCAGGTGGTCTTGTATGCTGTTCTCGGGCGACTAGTGGGCCTAGTGTAGATCTTCGTGACC
>NZ_JBYVYM010000065.1:0-1195 GCF_058148225.1 Pseudomonas sp. DF5 | reverse complement strand
TGTGGGAGATTCTATGGTTGAGGGGAAGCCCTCAACCTGCTTTCGGTTGGTATTCACTTTGCCCTTTCAGCAGTGCAAATACGACTCGTGCGAGCTTGCGGGCCAAGATCACCAAAGCCTGTGTTGTACTGAAACCTCGAGCTCTTTGCTCCTCGTAAAACCCTTTCCAGGCTGGGGTGCGGCTGGCTGACATGGCTGCGTTGTGCAGAAGTCGGCGAGCTTCCGGATCTCCTCGCTTGGTCAGGCTTCGACGACCATCCTTTTGCCCTGACTTCGATACCCGCAAGTCCATCCCCAGAAATGCGATAAACGCATCCGCATTTCTGAAGTCGCCTCGCTGAAACGCCGCAATCAACCGTGCGCCTGTCAAAAAACCAACGCCTTCCACTTTCATGCAGCGCTTCAACTGGGTGAGTAAGCCGGCCTCGCTCAGATGATCATTGATCATCTTCTCGACCAGTGTTTCAAGCCTGCGCATGGATGTCAGTTGCTCGGCAAATGCGAGTTTAAGCAGGGGTTCATTCGCCCAGCTCTGCACCAGACCGACTCGCGCCTGAACCAGCGCCGCGCGGCGGCGAAAAAGACTCAGTAGACGACGATAGAGTGGGGATGGCGGGATCCAGGGATGGAGTTCTTCGTATTCATTTTTCAGATAACGAGCGAGCAGTTTGGCGTCCAGCGCATCGGTTTTGGCCCGAATCTTCACACCTTTGCGGTAATGACTCAGCTCGTAACCGCCGACCATGTAGATGGTGCAGCCAGCCTCATGGGCCAGATCGGCGAACTCCAAGTGATAGATATTGGTCGATTCGATGGCCAGATCAACCGGTGACGGTAAGGCTTTCAGCCATTTTTTGATGGCTGCCTTGTCATTGGTAATTGTCTCAAGAAGATCCAGTTCAGCCTGATAGATCACCAGTTCATTTTTGGCGACATCCACACCTACGATGGGCTTTACGACAGAAACCGCCATTGCCATTGAAATTCCTCCGGGATAAGGTTTTGAGTACTTGAAGGGCTCACCCAGAGGCGCAGGCTTGTTCCTATCGTCGGTCCTAACCAGATGCATTCTTTATCGGCGCTTGGGTGAAAGGAGGAGGGGCGAAATCTCCCACGGATCTGTACTGCGCCAACAGTCAGAATCGGGCTTTGTCCCTCCTCCTCCCTTCAAGCCCTAGCATACAAGCGGGCTTGC
>NZ_JBYVYM010000064.1:0-1291 GCF_058148225.1 Pseudomonas sp. DF5 | reverse complement strand
TGGCGCCGTGATCACCATCGACGCCGGTAAAACCACCGGCACCGTCACCGTCCCGGCTCCATCCGATGACGTCTACAAAGACGCCGGCACGGTCCAGGCCACCATCTCCACCGCCACCGGTGGCAATTTCGAAAACCTGGTGCCGAGCACTGCCCCGGCAGTCACCACCGTCAATGACACGATCGACACCAGTACCGTTTCGCTGGCTGCGACCGCGAACGTCGCCGAAGGCGGCACCGTCACTTACACCGCGACCGTTGGTGCGCCAGTGACTGGCAGCCCGGTCACCGTGTCCCTGGCCAACGGCCAGACGATCACCATCAACGTCGGTCAAACCACCGGCACCGTGACCACCGCCGCGCCGAACGACGCGTTGGCCGGCCACGCTCCGCTGACCAACTCGATCACCAACGTCAGCGGCGGTAACTACGAGAACCTGGTGGCGGACAAAACGCCGGTCAGCACCACCGTGACCGACACCGTCGACACCACCAACCTCAGCCTGAGCGCATCCAACTCGGTAGCCGAAGGTGGCCAGATCACTTACACCGCGACCCTGACCAACGCCGCCGGCACTCCGGTCACCGTGACCCTGAGCAACGGCGCCGTCATCACCATCGACGCCGGTAAAACCACCGGCACCGTGACCGTCCCGGCTCCATCCGATGACGTTTACAAAGATGCCGGTACGGTCCAGGCCACCATTTCCACCGCCACCGGTGGCAATTTCGAAAACCTGGTGCCGAGCACTGCCCCGGCGGTGACTACCGTCAACGACACCATCGACACCAGCACCGTTTCGCTGACTGCGACCGCGAACGTCGCCGAAGGCGGCACCGTGGTGTACACCGCGTCCGTGTCGGCGCCGGTCACCGGCTCACCTGTGGTGGTGACCCTGTCCAACGGCCAGACCATCACCATCCCGGTCGGCGCGAGCAGCGGTTCTGTCAACTTTGTTGCGCCCAACGATGCGTTGGCGGGCGGCAGTTCGCTGAGCGTCAAGATCGACGATGCCAAGGGCGGCAACTACGAGAAGCTGGAAGTCGACGGCAAGTCGGCGGACACTTCGATTACTGATACTTCGGACACCACCACCCTCAGCCTGTCGGCAACCGACTCGGTAGCCGAAGGCGGTTCCATCGTTTACACCGCCACCCTGACCAACGCCGCCGGCACACCGGTCACCGTGACCTTGAGCAACGGTGCGGTGATCACCATCGACGCCAGCAAAACCACCGGCACCGTGACCGTCCCGGCACCGTCCGATGACGTCTACAAAGACGCCGGCACG
>NZ_JBYVYM010000063.1:0-1416 GCF_058148225.1 Pseudomonas sp. DF5 | reverse complement strand
AAGGCCGAGAGCTGATGACGAGTGTTCTTTTAGAACACGAAGTGGTTGATGCCATGCTTCCAAGAAAAGCTTCTAAGCTTCAGGTAACCAGGAACCGTACCCCAAACCGACACAGGTGGTTGGGTAGAGAATACCAAGGCGCTTGAGAGAACTCGGGTGAAGGAACTAGGCAAAATGGCACCGTAACTTCGGGAGAAGGTGCGCCGGTGAGGGTGAAGCATTTACTGCGTAAGCCCACGCCGGTCGAAGATACCAGGCCGCTGCGACTGTTTATTAAAAACACAGCACTCTGCAAACACGAAAGTGGACGTATAGGGTGTGACGCCTGCCCGGTGCCGGAAGGTTAATTGATGGGGTTAGCTAACGCGAAGCTCTTGATCGAAGCCCCGGTAAACGGCGGCCGTAACTATAACGGTCCTAAGGTAGCGAAATTCCTTGTCGGGTAAGTTCCGACCTGCACGAATGGCGTAACGATGGCGGCGCTGTCTCCACCCGAGACTCAGTGAAATTGAAATCGCTGTGAAGATGCAGTGTATCCGCGGCTAGACGGAAAGACCCCGTGAACCTTTACTATAGCTTTGCACTGGACTTTGAATTTGCTTGTGTAGGATAGGTGGGAGGCTTTGAAGCGTGGACGCCAGTTCGCGTGGAGCCATCCTTGAAATACCACCCTGGCAACTTTGAGGTTCTAACTCAGGTCCGTTATCCGGATCGAGGACAGTGTATGGTGGGTAGTTTGACTGGGGCGGTCTCCTCCTAAAGAGTAACGGAGGAGTACGAAGGTGCGCTCAGACCGGTCGGAAATCGGTCGTAGAGTATAAAGGCAAAAGCGCGCTTGACTGCGAGACAGACACGTCGAGCAGGTACGAAAGTAGGTCTTAGTGATCCGGTGGTTCTGTATGGAAGGGCCATCGCTCAACGGATAAAAGGTACTCCGGGGATAACAGGCTGATACCGCCCAAGAGTTCATATCGACGGCGGTGTTTGGCACCTCGATGTCGGCTCATCACATCCTGGGGCTGAAGCCGGTCCCAAGGGTATGGCTGTTCGCCATTTAAAGTGGTACGCGAGCTGGGTTTAGAACGTCGTGAGACAGTTCGGTCCCTATCTGCCGTGGACGTTTGAGATTTGAGAGGGGCTGCTCCTAGTACGAGAGGACCGGAGTGGACGAACCTCTGGTGTTCCGGTTGTCACGCCAGTGGCATTGCCGGGTAGCTATGTTCGGAATAGATAACCGCTGAAAGCATCTAAGCGGGAAACTAGCCTCAAGATGAGATCTCACTGGGACCTTGAGTCCCCTGAAGGGCCGTCGAAGACTACGACGTTGATAGGTTGGGTGTGTAAGCGCTGTGAGGCGTTGAGCTAACCAATACTAATTGCCCGTGAGGCTTGACCATATAACACCCAAGCAATTTG
>NZ_JBYVYM010000062.1:0-1427 GCF_058148225.1 Pseudomonas sp. DF5 | reverse complement strand
TGATCTGACCCCAAAATGTTGGACGGTCTATTGCCACACGCCCACAGATTGAGTCCTGTACTCCACAGGGCTCAATCCACCAAGCTTCGATTTAATCCGGTCATGATTGTAGTAACGGATGTATTCGTCCAGCCCCGCGTTTAACTGCTCCACGTTTTCAAAGCGGTTGAGGTAGAAAAACTCGGACTTCAGTGTCCCGAAGAAGCTCTCCATCGCCGCGTTGTCCAGGCAGTTACCCTTGCGTGACATGCTCTGCTTGATGCCGCGTTCTTTAAGCGCTTGCTGATAGCGAGGCTGCTGATACTGCCAGCCCTGATCTGAATGAAACACCAAATGGGACGGGCTTTGCAGGCGCTCGAAAGCTTTGTCCAGCATGCCGGTTACCATGGCAAAACAGGGGCGGGTATCGGTCTGGTAAGCGATGATCTCACCGTTGTACAAATCCATTACAGGCGACAGATAAAGCTTCTTCGAGTTGAGTTTGAATTCGGTGACATCTGTCACCCATTTCTGGTTGGGGCGTTGGGCGACGAAATTCCGCTCCAGAAGGTTCGACGCTATTTTTCCAAGCTGGCCTTTGTAAGAGCGGTATTTCTTGGGACGCACCAGCGACTTGAGATTCAGACGCACCATCAAGCGTTGAACCATTTTTTCACTGACCGCTTCCTTTTTTTGAAGTTGCAAAGCGATACGTCGATAGCCAAACCGGCCCTCGTGTTGGTCGTAGAGGTCCTGAATCTTCGTTTTCAGCTCGGCATGTTTGTCGGGTTTCTGAAGGGCGCTGATCTGGTAATAGAACGTGCTGCGCGCCAACCTGGCCAGCTTCAGCAGGCTGTCCAGAGGAAACCTCAGCCTCAATGCCATTATGGTGAGCGTTTTTTCCCGGGGCGATGGCTCCTGCCCGGAGCCTCCCTTATCTCCTCGAGCTTTTTTAGATAAGCGTTCTCCATACGCAGATATTCGAGTTCAGCCTTAAGTTGCTCTCGACTCTTCGAATCGTCATCTACGGGCTGGGATTTATGCGGGACAGGTGCTTTGTTGGACATGGTGACGGCCTTTCTTCTCTGGGGTGCGGTCAAGGCAGCAAGACCGCCACTGTAGTACTGACGCGCCCAGATGCCCACCTGTGAGGATTGACCAAGCCCAAAGCGAGCGGCCGTTTCTCGATGAGAAAGCTGCTCTTTTTGCATGCATTGGATGACTGAAAGCTTGAACGCTGCGCTGTAACGGTGGCCTTGAGATCGAAGGCCTGCACTGCCGCAGGCCTGATACCCGGCGACCCAGCGCCGGAGCAGGCTGGTATCGATCGAATAGCGCTGAGCTACCTTGCGATAGCCATCGTCGCCGTTGATGTAGGCCTGGATGGCCGTGATTTTGAACAGAGTGGAATACTTGCCCATGGAGAACACCCCAAAATTAGAATTGGT
>NZ_JBYVYM010000061.1:0-1550 GCF_058148225.1 Pseudomonas sp. DF5 | reverse complement strand
TTGTACCGGGCGCGTTACAAATTTGCGGCGGTTGGCTCAAGCTTTGTGTCGTTTGTGTCGATAAATCTCCACTGCTTCGTTTATTGAAAGACTCGTCAGCGACCTGCGTTTGCAGGTCGTCGTGGCGACAGGTATCTGGTTCAACAACATGGCAAGGAAGAAGTCGAAATGGCAGTGATAAACGGGACAAACGGCGTGGATACGCTGACAGGTACCAGTGGGGATGATGAGATCAATGCCTTGGGTGGCAATGATGTGATCAAAGGGAGTGCCGGTGCAGATAAGCTGGATGGCGGCACTGGTACTGATACGGTCGATTACTCGGCGTCGGCCGCTGCGGTGAACGTTGATATTCGTCTGGGTACGGGGCTGGCCGGCACCGGCGGCGACGCCGAGGGTGACACTTTGGTCAACGTTGAAAAGGTCATCGGTTCAGCATTCAACGACAGCTTCACCGTTGCACTGGGCGGGATAGCATTCGAAGGCGGTGCAGGGGACGATATCTACTACATCAACACCAGCGCCACGCCGACCATCGTCGAGCTGGCCAATGGCGGTAACGATGAAATGCGCGTGTCGGTGGTCAACCCCAGCCACACCTTCATGGCCGCCAACATCGAGCGCCTGACCTTTGTCGGCACAGGCGCGCACACCGGTTGGGGCAATGCCAGCGACAACATCATCACCGGCGGTTCGGGCAACGACACGCTGTACGGTGGCGCGGGGGCCGACCAGTTCATCGGTGGTGCCGGTTACGACACGGCGGGTTATAGCGACAGCACCGTGGCGGTGAACATCAACCTGAAGACCGGGGTGTATTCCGGGATCGGGGCGGGGGATACCTTCACCGATATCGAGGCGATCAAGGGCTCGAACTACAACGACACCTTTGTCGGCGATGGTCGAGGCACGGACTTCGACGGCGGGGTCGGCATAGACACGGTTGACTACTCGACGTCGGCCGCCGGGGTGAACGTTGAGGTCCGCTTTGGCACAGGCCTGGCCGGCACTGGTGGAGACGCCGAAGGCAGCACCCTCACCAGTATCGAGAACGTCATCGGCTCGGCGTTCAATGACACGCTCACTTCCGGCCCGGATCACACCGCAACCGCTATCAGGCTGGAGGGCGGTGCCGGGGACGATATCTATTACATCAACACTGGCACTACACCGACCATCGTCGAGCTGGCCGGTGGCGGCAATGATGAAGTGCGCGTCTCGGTGATCAACCCCAGCGGCACCATCCTGGCAGCCAACGTCGAGCGCTTGACCTACACCGGCAGCCAGGCCTTCATCGGTTATGGCAATGCCAGCGACAACATTATCACCGGCGGTTCTGGCAACGACACGCTGTACGGTGGCACGGGCGCCGACCAGTTTATCGGCGGCGCCGGGCTGGACACCGTGGGTTACACCGACAGTACGGTCGGCGTGACGGTCAATCTGAAAACCGGTGTGAATACCGGCATTGCGGTGGGCGACACCTTCACTGACATCGAGGCGATCAAAGGTTCGAACTACAACGACACCTTTGTCGGCGATGGCCGGGG
>NZ_JBYVYM010000060.1:0-1592 GCF_058148225.1 Pseudomonas sp. DF5 | reverse complement strand
CAGACCGTGTGAAAACGCAGTCTGCCGCGGTTTAAAGCAAATGCCCCGACTTGTCGGGGCATTTGCTTTTCTGAAATCTGAAAAATAAAGGGCCTCTCAGCCCATCAACGCCATCAGCTTTTGTGCTCCCAGCACCTTGATCGCCCTTTTCAGGTTGTAGGCTTGTACCGCCAGGGCCATTTCGGCTCGGGCGCCTTTCAGCTGTCGCAGCAAGAACCGGCCGTTGCCAAATAGCCATTGCTTAAGATTGCCGAAGGGGTGTTCGACGATGGATCGCCGGCTAACCATCATCTCGGGATGGGCCCGCATTCGCTGTTCCATCCGTTCAAAAGCGGCTTCATGAGCATGGCGCGTGAGGTAGCGGCGGCTCGTTTGGGTGCAGCGGCTTTTTAACGGACAGACGTCGCAATCGGCGATAGTCGCCTGATAAATCCGATTGCCTTTGTTCATCTGCTTAAGCGTTAACAACTTACCGCCAGGGCATTGATAAACGTCGCGTTGTTCCTCGTATTTGAAGTCCGTACGATCAAAAAACTCAGCACCGTCACCTTGATTGTTGACCGAGCGATTAGGCGGCACGAACGCCGTGATGCTGGCATCTTCACAGGCTTGAAACTGTTCGCCATTGGAGTAGCCGGCGTCGGCTGTGACGCAGAGTTCGGGTTGTTGCAGTTCCTCTTTTACCGCCTTCGCCATCGGTTCGAGCTGACGGTTATCGGTGCCGTCCTGAGTGACTTCGTGATGCAAAATCAGGCAGTGCTTCGCGTCTACCGCACTTTGAATGTTGTACGCCACGAACTTGCCAGAAGGCGTCCGCATTTTTTGCGCATCGGGCTCGCCGACAATGTGTTGAACCAGACCTTGAGCTTCCATCAGCCCTTGGCAGGTCTGGTTATTGGCCTTTTTTATCTGCAACTCCCGAAGAGCCGTTTGCACGGCTGAGCGATTGATCGACTCTCCTCCCTCATTACGATCCGCTTCATCGAGCTGCGCCAGGTAGCGCGCAATTCGCTGATCGAGCACCGCTTCCTGGTGCTTGAGTTTTTTCGGGGTCATATGTTTGCGGCTTGAGGCGACCGCCTGAAACTTGCTGCCATCGATGGCGACCAGTTCACCGGCGATCAGCCCGGCATTTCGGCAAAACCGAACGAAGGCGCGGCACGTCGCGGTGAACGCAGCACTGTTGTCGCGCCGGAAATCAGCGATGGTTTTGAAGTCAGGGGCCAGTCGACCCAACAGCCACATGACTTCAACATTGCGCTGACACTCGGCCTCGAGTCGTCGCGAGGAGCGAATACGCTGAAAATAACCGTACAGATAGAGTTTGAGTAGATCGGCAGGATCGTACGAAGGCCGTCCGGTGGCTTTGGGCCTGGCTTTGTCGAAACCCAGTTGCTCAAAGTCCAGAAGCGAAACATAGGCTTCGATGACGCGAACCAGATGGTCATCGGGAATAAGTTCGTCCAGCGACACTGGAAACAGTGCGGTCTGGGCGCGGTTTTCACCTTGGATATAGCGCATAAGAAAAATGCCCGTATCTTGCGATATGGGCATTTTCTTTAACCGGCCAGCAGATTGCTAGGTTTTCACAC
>NZ_JBYVYM010000059.1:0-1618 GCF_058148225.1 Pseudomonas sp. DF5 | reverse complement strand
CTGAACGTTACTTTCACTGGTAACGGATCAGGCTAAGGTAAAATTTGTGAGTTGCTCTTAATTGAGCATGCGAATTTTCGGCGAATGTCGTCTTCACAGTATAACCAGATTGCTTGGGGTTATATGGTCAAGTGAAGAAGCGCATACGGTGGATGCCTTGGCAGTCAGAGGCGATGAAAGACGTGGTAGCCTGCGAAAAGCTTCGGGGAGTCGGCAAACAGACTTTGATCCGGAGATGTCTGAATGGGGGAACCCAGCCATCATAAGATGGTTATCTTGTACTGAATACATAGGTGCAAGAGGCGAACCAGGGGAACTGAAACATCTAAGTACCCTGAGGAAAAGAAATCAACCGAGATTCCCTTAGTAGTGGCGAGCGAACGGGGACTAGCCCTTAAGTGGCTTTGAGATTAGCGGAACGCTCTGGAAAGTGCGGCCATAGTGGGTGATAGCCCTGTACGCGAAAATCTCTTGGCCATGAAATCGAGTAGGACGGAGCACGAGAAACTTTGTCTGAATATGGGGGGACCATCCTCCAAGGCTAAATACTACTGACTGACCGATAGTGAACTAGTACCGTGAGGGAAAGGCGAAAAGAACCCCGGAGAGGGGAGTGAAATAGATCCTGAAACCGTATGCGTACAAGCAGTGGGAGCCCACTTTGTTGGGTGACTGCGTACCTTTTGTATAATGGGTCAGCGACTTATTTTCAGTGGCGAGCTTAACCGAATAGGGGAGGCGTAGCGAAAGCGAGTCTTAATAGGGCGTCTAGTCGCTGGGAATAGACCCGAAACCGGGCGATCTATCCATGGGCAGGTTGAAGGTTAGGTAACACTGACTGGAGGACCGAACCGACTACCGTTGAAAAGTTAGCGGATGACCTGTGGATCGGAGTGAAAGGCTAATCAAGCTCGGAGATAGCTGGTTCTCCTCGAAAGCTATTTAGGTAGCGCCTCATGTATCACTGTAGGGGGTAGAGCACTGTTTCGGCTAGGGGGTCATCCCGACTTACCAAACCGATGCAAACTCCGAATACCTACAAGTGCCGAGCATGGGAGACACACGGCGGGTGCTAACGTCCGTCGTGAAAAGGGAAACAACCCAGACCGTCAGCTAAGGTCCCAAAGTTATGGTTAAGTGGGAAACGATGTGGGAAGGCTTAGACAGCTAGGAGGTTGGCTTAGAAGCAGCCACCCTTTAAAGAAAGCGTAATAGCTCACTAGTCGAGTCGGCCTGCGCGGAAGATGTAACGGGGCTCAAACCATACACCGAAGCTACGGGTATCACTTAGGTGATGCGGTAGAGGAGCGTTCTGTAAGCCTGTGAAGGTGAGTTGAGAAGCTTGCTGGAGGTATCAGAAGTGCGAATGCTGACATGAGTAACGACAATGGGTGTGAAAAACACCCACGCCGAAAGACCAAGGTTTCCTGCGCAACGTTAATCGACGCAGGGTTAGTCGGTCCCTAAGGCGAGGCTGAAAAGCGTAGTCGATGGAAAACAGGTTAATATTCCTGTACTTCTGGTTATTGCGATGGAGGGACGGAGAAGGCTAGGCCAGCTTGGCGTTGGTTGTCCAAGTTTAAGGTGGTAGGCTGGAATCTTAGGTAAATCCGGGATT
>NZ_JBYVYM010000058.1:0-1632 GCF_058148225.1 Pseudomonas sp. DF5 | reverse complement strand
CTTTTGGCCGATTCTGTTGAAAAAGTCGGATTTTCAGCTGGCCCGAACACAGGCACGACTACCATCGGAGAACCTACTCACCACATTGAGTGGTTTCTCGGCCCTTCGTTGACCTTTGCTGCTCGGTTATTGGGTTGGTTTGAGGTTTTTTGCTTAGTGCAGACGCACCTATCCCGGGACCGGTGGCCCTTGAGAGGTAAATTTGGCCAGCCGTCGCAGGTTCTGCACCGCAGCGGCCAGCGTGAATTCATCCGTCGCGCCACTCATGCCACGTAGCCGCAGGCGATCCAATTTCAGGATGCGCTTGAGGTGGGCAAACAACATTTCGACTTTTTTACGTTCGTGGCGAGAGCGCTGATATGCCGGCGTTGCTGCAATGCGCCGCGCCACATCGCGCGCGGCTTCATGGACGCTGCGAGCGATCTTGCGGAACGCAGTGTTCGGGCAGCACTTGGCTTTCATCGGACAGGCAACGCAGTCGGTCTGCCGGGATCGGAAGATGATGGTGTTGGCCTTGGTGACGTGTGAACGCTCGTTCTTGAAGGCTCGCCATTCGCTGCGCAATGCGTTGCCGGCCGGGCAGCGGTATTCCTCAACCTCTTCATTCCAGTGGAAATCGTTGCTCGAAAAACTGTCGTTCTTGCGCTCGGTTTTGTCCCACACCGGCACGTGAGGTTCGATGTCTTTTTCCTCCACCATCCAGGCCAACATCGGCGCTGTACCGTACGCGGTATCGCCGATGAGGCGTTCCGGCTTGATGTCGAACTGCGCTTCAACGCGCTCGATCATCGTCTTGGTGCTCTCGACTTCGGCCGTTCGATGAGCGGGTGTAGGCTCCACATCCACGATTACGCCGTGCTCGGTATCGATCAGATAGTTCGTGGAGTAAGCGTAGAAAGCTGGGCCGCCTGGAGCAGCGGTCCAGCGGGCCTGCGGGTCCGTCAGCGATAGGCGCTTCGGTAGCGTTTCGGCCAAAGCCTCTTCATCGAGGGCTTCAAGGTACTCACGCACGGCGCGGGTGCTCAGGGCCGGATCGCTCCAGTTGACCTGTTCATCACCCGGTACGCCGCGCTGCCGACTCGCATCCGCTTTGATGATGCTGGCGTCCACGGCGAAGCCTTCGCCCTTGACCAACCCCGCGTCCATGCAGCGGCGCAGCACCTCATTGAACAACCAGCGAAACAGATCGCTGTCCCGAAAACGGCCGTGTCGATTCTTGGAAAAGGTCGAGTGATTAGGGACTTCATCTTCAAGGCTCAACCGGCAGAACCAGCGATACGCCAGGTTCAGATGGGTTTCTTCGCACAGCCGCCGTTCTGAGCGAATGCCGTAGCAATAGCCCACAATCAGCATGCGGATCATCAGCTCAGGATCAATCGAAGGACGCCCAATTGGGCTGTAGAAGTCGGCTAGGTAATGGCGCAGGTCGTTCAGATCGAGACACCGATCAATGCTGCGCAGAAGGTGATTGGCGGGGATGTGATCTTCGAGGTTGAACGAGTAAAACAGTCGATCCTGCCCACTCGATAACTGTCCCATCATGCTGTGTGCTTCCCTGCTGGCCAATGCAGAGATTTTGCCGCAGGCCAGACAGGGGAGCTACTTTTTCAACAGAATCGGCCGTTTTCTGCC
>NZ_JBYVYM010000057.1:0-1829 GCF_058148225.1 Pseudomonas sp. DF5 | reverse complement strand
TGCGCCCAGCATGGGCGCAATCTTGTGGGTGAAAGTCCCGCCGTAAGCTGGCCACAGCGAACGAAGTGAAGCGCAACTGCATGAGGGCGACCGAGTGTGGGGAGGAAGCGTGAATCGAAGCCATGAGCCGATGTACAAGAACCGGATAAAAGGCGAAGCCGATCAGGGCGAGCGGGCACAAAACCGCGAAGCTCTTGTGGTCAAGGATCAGGCTGCGTAAATCCGGCGGTTGTGTGGTGAAGGATTGCGTTCTTACCTGGGGAGATCTCGCCTTGTGCCTGAAAGGGCGACGGCGCCAGCCGGAGCGAGAAGTCAGCAGAGGCCGTAGTAGTCTTTTTTTGACGAAGGGCCGAACGAGAGAAAGCGTTATAGGCCATGTTGATGCGAGAAACCGGAAGTCAGATGCCTGCCAAACGCGGGGCGGACGGAGATAACGAGCGGTGAAACCGTGAGAAATCCCGTCAGCGACGAGGTCAATCGCCCGCAAGATGAATCCGACAACGCAGGGCAAGGGCTGCTGGAGCGGGCCTTTGCGAGAGAAAACCTGAAGCGGGCGTGGAGGCGGGTCAAGGCCAACAAAGGTGCAGCGGGAGTCGACGGTCTGGATATTGAACAGACGGCCGAACATCTGCTGACCCAATGGGTCGCGATTCGTGAACAGCTTCTGTCAGGTGTCTACCGGCCCAGTCCGGTACGCCGAGTGGTCATTCCAAAACCCGACGGCGGTCAGCGCGAGTTGGGCATTCCCACGGTCATCGACCGGCTGATCCAACAAGCGTTGCTGCAAGTCTTGCAGCCATTACTCGATCCGACCTTCAGTGAGCACAGCTACGGTTTTCGCCCGGGGCGCAGTGCGCAGGACGCCGTTTTGGCGGCTCAGCGCCACGTCTCCTCGGGACGCAAAGTGGTGGTGGATGTTGATCTGGAAAAGTTCTTCGACCGGGTCGATCACGACATTCTGATGGATCGTTTACGCAAGCGGATTGCGGATCGGGCGGTTATCCGGCTGATTCGTGCGTATCTGGATGCGGGAACGCTGATCAATGGCGTGGCCGAGAAAAGCCGCTGCGGGGCGCCGCAAGGCGGCCCGCTGTCGCCGTTGCTGGCGAATGTGCTGTTGGACGAAGTGGATCGGGAGCTTGAACGTCGAGGTCATTGTTTTGTGCGCTATGCCGACGATGCGAATGTGTATGTTCGCAGCCGGAAGGCAGGCGAGCGAGTCATGGTCTTGCTGAGGCGTCTGTATGAAAAGCTGCACTTGAGTGTCAACGAGAACAAGAGTGCGGTGGCGAGTGCATTTGGTCGCAAGTTTCTGGGCTACGAACTGTGGTCTTCCCGAAACGAGGTCAAGCGCGCAGCGTCTTACAAGGCACAAAAGCAGTTCAAGCAGCGAGTACGCTGGTATACCCGGCGCTCGTGCGGTCGCAGCCTGCAGCAGATCGTCGATGACCTGCGACCTTACATTTTAGGTTGGAAAGCTTACTTCGGGCTGTCGCAAACCCCAGCCGTCTGGCGCGAGCTGGACGAATGGATACGACACCGATTGCGAGCTATCCAGCTTAAACAATGGAAGCGCGGAACGACGACATATCGTGAGCTGCGAGCACTTGGCGCGAGTAACCAAGTGGCGCAGAAGGTGGCAGGGAACACCTGCCGCTGGTGGCATAACAGTCGTCTCGATCTGAACCGCGTACTTAATATTGCGTGGTTCGACAGGCTGGGATTAGTGCGTCTCTCGTAACCTCAATCTCTCGAACCGCCCGGTGCGGACCCGCATGCCGGGTGGTGTGGCAGGGGAGCGGCCTATGAAGGCCGTCCCCTATGCCGAT
>NZ_JBYVYM010000056.1:0-1855 GCF_058148225.1 Pseudomonas sp. DF5 | reverse complement strand
ATGTATTTGAGATCGCTCACATCTTCTGCTGGTTCTCCCCCAACGCCAGATTCACCGCCAACCAGCCATTCACCGCCGTCTCCCCAGCCTCGGCAAACACCCGCTCGAGCAATTTCACCTGCTCGCGCCGCAACGACTGCTCGAACCGCGCGCCTTCCACAGTCAGTTCCAGCAGCCGCTTACGCTTGTCGGTCTGGGACGCGACGCTGTTCACCAAATGCATTTCCACCAACTGCCGCAGCGGAATGTTCAGCGCCTGCTTGGTCACGCCGAGCAACGCCAGCAACTCCTTGACGCTCAGGTTCGGATAACGCGCGATGAAAAACACGATGCGCTGATGCACCCGGCTCAAGCCGCGACGCTCGAGCATTTCATCAGCCTTGGCGGTGAAGGCCTGATAGCCGAAGAAGAACGCTTCCATGGCTTGTTGCTGGGTGGTGGGGTTTTTAAGGTCAAGCATGTTGACGTATCCGCTCGGTCTGTCGTAATTTCGGTCAATCAGTTTGACTCATTTTCCTCAGGCCTCGCTACCGGTGACCCCCATGGCTTTTTCCGAACGTGTCTCGCGCCTTAAAAGTTCTTTGATCCGTGAAATCCTCGCCGCCGCCCAGCGCCCGGAAGTGATGTCGTTCGCCGGCGGCTTGCCGGCCGAAGCCATGCTGCCGAAAGTCGAGTGGGCGGACATGCCGCTGTCCATGGGCCAATATGGGATGAGCGAAGGCGAGCCGGCGTTGCGTGAAGCGTTGGCGGCCGAAGCCCGGGCGCTGGGCGTGCCGTGCGAGGCGAGTCAGGTGCTGGTGGTCAGCGGTTCGCAACAAACCCTCGATCTGGCGGCCAAGCTTCACATCGACAAAGGCACCGAAATCCTGCTTGAAGCGCCGACCTACCTGGCGGCGTTGCAGATTTTTCAGCTGTTTGGCGCCGACTGCATCACCGTCCCGCTGGAGGCTGATGGCCCGAACCTGGCGCAACTGCGCAGCCGTCTGGAACAACACAAGCCAGCGTTCATCTACCTGATCCCGACGTTTCAGAATCCGTCGGCGGTGCGCTACAGCGAAGCCAAGCGTGATGCGGTGGCAGCGTTGCTCGACGAATTCGGCGTGACCCTGATCGAAGACGAACCCTATCGCGAACTGACCTTCGATGGCGGCAGTGCCACGCCGATCGTCAGCCGCCTGACCAAGGCCAGCTGGATCTACACCGGCACGGTCTCGAAAACCCTGTTGCCGGGCTTGCGAGTGGGTTACCTGATCGCCAGTCCGGACCTGTTCCCGCATTTGCTGCGGCTCAAGCAATCGGCCGATCTGCACACCAACCGCATCGGGCAATGGCAAGCGCTGCAATGGATCGGTACTGAAAAATACCAGCAGCACTTGGGCGAGTTGCGGGACTTCTACCGGGTTCGTCGGGATGCGTTCCAGTCGGCACTGGAAAGGCACTTTTCCGATCTGGCGGATTGGAACGTGCCGCAGGGTGGGCTGTTTTTCTGGCTGACGCTCAAGCAGCCGCTGGATACCCGAACGCTGCTCAAAGCGGCGCTGGCAGCAGATGTGGCGTTCATGCCGGGCGAACCGTTTTTTCCTGAGCCGGACAATAATCACGGTCATCTGCGGCTGAATTTCAGCCACATCGACCCGGCACGGCTGGACGAAGGGCTCAAGCGATTGGCAGCGGTGGTGCGTCAGGCACAGGCGGCAGAAGCGGCCTGAGAGGAGGGTATAAAACAATAAACCGGCCAATTGGCCGATTTATTTTTGTCTGGGATTTGCGGTGTTTGTACCGGCCTCATCGCGGGCAAGCCCGCTCCCACAGTGGACCTGTTTCAAACACAGATCCCATCTCCCGTACGAATCCC
>NZ_JBYVYM010000055.1:0-2380 GCF_058148225.1 Pseudomonas sp. DF5 | reverse complement strand
GGCTGCGTCGTTCACATGGCTGGAGAACGACAAAAAACTGTAGGAGCGAGGCTTGCCCGCGAAGCCCTTAGCGGCTCAACAATGACACCGCACCAGCCCCACTGAACAACCCGGCACTCACCCGGTTAAACCAGCTCTGCCCCTTGCCGCTACGCAGATATCGCGCCGCGCCATGAGCCCCCAGCCCATAAGCCAGCTTGCACAGCAGATCCAGCACGGTCCAGGTGGCAATCATCACCAGCAACTGCGGGAGGAACGGTTGTTCGGCGCTCAAAAACTGCGGCAGGAACGCTGCAAAGAACAAAATGTCTTTCGGGTTGCTGGCGCCGAGCATGAACGCGCGCCCGAACAGTGCACGAAAGCGTGGCACCGGCGCAGTCTGGGGCACTTCGGCGCCTTGGGAGGGTTGGCGTGATTGCTGCCAGCTCTGCCAGGCGAGGTAGAACAGGTACAGCGCGCCGACGATTTTCAGGGCGCTGAACAGCTGTTCCGACGCCAGCAACAATGCGCCCAAGCCGAGCGCCGAAGCGCTGAGCAGGCAGATCGAGGCAAACACGCCCCCGAGAAACGCCGGATAAGAACGGCGCAAACCGTAATTCAGACTGTTGCTGATCATCAGCAAAGACAGTGGCCCCGGTATCAGGATCACCACCAGCGCAGCGCCGCTGAACAGCAGCCAGGTTTCCAGACTCATCACTTTCCTCCCTATGCACAAAAGCCCCACCCGACGGGGTGAGGCTGGTTTGAAACGCGTACCGCGTGACGCTTACAAGAAGATGAACTTGGCGATGAAGATCGCGCAGAGCACCCACAGGCTCACCGAAATTTCCTTGTACTTACCGGTGCCGGCCTTCAGCGCCACGTAGGTGATGAAGCCCAGCGCGATGCCGTCGGCGACCGAGAAGGTCAGGGGCATCATGATCGCGGTGACGATCGCCGGAATGCTGTCGGTCGCTTCGTCCCATTCGATGTGCGCCATGCCGCCCATCATCAGCATCGCTACATAAATCAGCGCACCGGCGGTTGCATAAGCGGGGATCATGCCAGCCAGCGGGGCGAAAAACATTGCGGCAATAAATAGCACACCTACGGTCACGGCGGTAAGACCAGTCCGACCACCCGCCGCTACGCCAGCGGCACTTTCCACGTAACTGGTGACCGGCGGAACACCCACCACCGCCCCGAAAACGCTGGAGGCGCTGTCGGCTTTCATGGCGCGGGACAGGTTTTCGATCCGACCGTCAGCGTTCACCAGATTGGCGCGCTGGGCGACGCCCATCAAGGTGCCGGCGGTGTCGAACATGTGCACAAAGAGGAAGGCCAGCACCACACTGATCATGCTGACGTTGAACACGCCGGCGATGTTCATGGCCATCCAGGTCGGTGCCAGGCTCGGCGGGGCAGACATGATGCCCTCGTAGTGCACCAGGCCCAGGCCCCAACCGGCCAGGGTCACGGTGATGATGCTGATGAGGATCGCGCCGAACACTTTGTGGTAGCTGAGTACGGCGATCATCAGGAAGCAGATGGCAGCCAGCAGCGGACCAGGCTCGCGCAGGGAACCGAGTTTGATCAGGGTGGCCGGGCTATCGACGACAATGCCCGCGGTTTTCAGGCCGATCAGCCCCAGAAACAGACCCACACCAGCGCCCATTGCAAAGCGCAGGCTCACCGGAATGCTATTGAGCAGCCATTCGCGAATCCGGGAAAAGGTCAGGAACATGAACAACACACCGGACACGAACACCGCGCCGAGGGCGGTTTCCCAGTTGTAGCCCATGGTGCCGACCACGGTGTAGGTGAAGAACGCGTTCAGGCCCATGCCCGGTGCCAGGCCCACCGGCCAGTTGGCGTACAGGCCCATCAACAGGCAACCCAGCGCGGCGGCGATGCAGGTGGCCACGAACGCGGCACCGTGATCGATCCCGGCGTCGGCCATGATGTTGGGGTTGACGAAGATGATGTAGGCCATGGTGATGAAGGTTGTCAGACCGGCGATCAGCTCGGTCTTCACCGTGGTGCCGTGCAAGCTGAGTTTGAAGATGCGCTCCAGCCAGCCATTGCGTAACGGCGGCGAGAGTTCCAGCGTCGAGGCTTCGGATTTGCGGCTTTCCACAGCGAGTACTCCTCAAGAGTTTTATTGTTATTTCCAGGGCCGGACCCATGAGGGTGGCAGCGACCCTTTGAGGCACTTGCGAATTTGTTGACCTGATGGTCAGGAACTCGCACGAAGCGAATTATGCTTTTGTATACAAATAAAGCAAATAATGTTTTTGATTTTGTAGACGAAAAGTTTGGCAATAGGGATATATCGCCAGGAAGGACGCTTTCGCGGGCAAGCCTCGCTCCTACGGATTGAAGTCGTTCGCACGACAAAAAC
>NZ_JBYVYM010000054.1:0-5869 GCF_058148225.1 Pseudomonas sp. DF5 | reverse complement strand
CCCCGCCTCTCTCGAGACGGGGCTTTTTCATTCAACGCTCAATCAGGCAGCCGGTTCCAGCTCGGCGCCCGCAGTACTAGTAGTTACAGCGGCAGGTATTACCGCTTGACCACTCAACGCCACATCCAGCAATTCACGGTTGGCTACCGCGTACATGGCGTAGTCAGTGCCGCTGGCGGCACGGATTTCCACCAGCATGGCGCGCCAGCGTTCGATCATGCCTTCGTGCTGCTCCATCCACAGCTCCAGGCGTGTTTCCACGTCCTGGGTGCCGTCGCCCTGTTGCAGGACCGAGATGGTGATCGCACGTTGTTGCCAGTCGACGTCATCGCGGAACGCTTCACGGGCCAGGGCTTGCCAGTTGTTTTCAACCGGCAGTGCGCTGATCTGTTGCAGGTACCAGGTGATGTCCAGCGCACTGCCCACGGCGAAGTAGGCCTTGGCCACATCTGCCGGATCCTGGCCGGTCACGTCGGAGGCTTCGATGATCGGCAGCAGGGTGTACAGGTGCGTGGTGCCAGCCACCATGCGTGCCAGCAACTCCGGCACACCGGCTTCGACGTACGCCTGATAGCGAGCCTGCCAGGTGTCGCGAATCTCGCCACTGAGCAGTTCGTCAAGCTTGAGGCCCAACTCTTTCAGGTGCGGACCGAAATGCGCGACGTCACGGGCAGCGTTCTGCTCGTTGCGGCGGGCACGCAGGAACCAGCGCGTAGCGCGACGGCCCAGACGCATCAGCTCGTCCATCAGCTCCAGTTGCACATCAGCGGAGACCAGGTAGTCCAGGGACTCGATCTGACGGAACCAATGCGGGAGGTGGAAAATGTCACGCACGATCACATATGCACCGGCCACGTTCGCCGGGCTCATGCCGGTCGACTCTTTGAGCCGTTGAACGAAGGTGATGCCCATGTGGTTGACCAGATCGTTGGCGATCTGGGTGCTGACGATTTCGCGCTTCAGACGGTGACGGCGCATGGCGGCAGAGAACTTGCTGACCAGCGTCGGCGGGAAAGCGGTTTCCATGTCGCGGGTCAGGTAGTCGTCGTCCGGCACCAGGGAGCCCAGCAACTGCTCCTTGAGGTCGATCTTGCTGTAGGAGATCAGCACCGACAGCTCGGCACGGGTCAGGCCATGGCCTGCCGCGACGCGCTCGTTGATCGCGTCTTCCGACGGCAGGAACTCGATGGCGCGATCCAGCTTGCCACGGGCTTCCAGATCGTTCATCAGGCGCTTGTATTCAGCGATCCGTGGCAAGGCACGACGGGCCGCCAGGGACAGTGCCTGGGTCTGCTTGTAGTTGTTGCCCAACACCAGGCCACCGACTTCGTCGGTCATGCTCGCCAGCAACTGGTTACGTTGCTTGTCGGTCATGTCGCCGGCCTGAACCACTTCGTTCAGCAGGATCTTGATGTTCACTTCGTGGTCGGAGCAGTCCACGCCACCGGCGTTGTCAATGAAGTCGGTGTTGGAACCGCCGCCATTGAGGCCGAACTCGACGCGACCCAGTTGGGTCATGCCCAGGTTACCGCCCTCGCCCACAACCTTGCAGCGCAGTTCGTTACCGTTCACGCGCAGTGCATCGTTGGCCTTGTCGCCGACATCGGCGTGGCTTTCGCTGCTGGCTTTGACGTACGTGCCGATACCGCCGTTCCACAACAGGTCCACCGGAGCCTTGAGCAAGGCATTGAGCAGTTCGGTCGGGGTCAGCTTGTCGGCCTGAATGTCGAAGCGCTCTTTCATCTGCTCGGAGATGGCAATGCTCTTCGCGCTACGGGAGAAGATACCGCCGCCTTCGGACATGATGCTGGTGTCGTAATCCGACCAGGCCGAACGCGGCAGGTCGAACAGGCGCTGACGCTCGGCGAAGCTGCTGGCAGGCTCCGGGTTCGGGTCGATGAAGATGTGCAGGTGGTTGAAGGCTGCGACCAGTTGCAGCTTGTCGGACATCAGCAAGCCGTTACCGAACACGTCACCGGCCATGTCGCCGACGCCCACCACGGTGATGCTGTCTTCCTGGACGTTGATGCCGCGTTCGCGGAAGTGGCGTTGTACGCCGACCCACGCGCCCTTGGCAGTGATGCCCATTTTCTTGTGGTCGTAACCGGCGGAACCGCCAGATGCGAACGCGTCGCCGAGCCAGAAGCCGTAGTCGATGGCGATGCCGTTGGCGATGTCGGAGAAGGTCGCAGTGCCCTTGTCCGCTGCCACAACCAGGTACGGGTCATCGTCGTCATGACGCACGACGTTGGCCGGCGGTACCAGCGCGCCGTCTTTCAGGTTGTCGGTGATGTCCAACAGGCCCGAGATGAAGATGCGGTAGCAGGCAATGCCCTCGGCCGCGATCTCGTCACGGCTGCCGCCCAGTGGCAGGCGACGCGGCAGGAAGCCGCCCTTCGCACCCACCGGCACGATGACCGAGTTCTTCACTTGCTGGGCTTTTACCAGGCCCAGGACTTCGGTGCGGAAGTCTTCTTCACGGTCGGACCAGCGCAGACCGCCGCGAGCCACGTTGCCGAAGCGCAGGTGCACGCCTTCGACGCGTGGCGAGTAAACGAAGATTTCGAACTTCGGAACCGGCTTCGGCAGCTCTGGAATCTGGTGCGGGTTGAACTTGAAGCTGAAGTAGGACTTGTTCTGACCGTGTGCATCGGTCTGGTAGAAGTTGGTCCGCAGAGTCGCTTTGATCAGGTCCAGGTAACGACGCAGGATGCGGTCTTCGTTGAGCACCTGAACGTCGTCCAGCGCACTCAGAATCGCGTGTTCCAGGCGTTGTTGCTTGTCTTCCAGATCGTCACTGGCCAGCTTGCGCGCCAGGTAGAAACGGGTTTTGAACAACCGGGTCAACTCGCGAGCGATGTCGGTGTGGTTGTTCAGGGTGCTGGCGATGTAACCCAGGTCGAAGCCCAGACGGATCTGCTTCATGTAACGGGCATAGGCGCGCAGCAGCGCCACGTCGCGCCATGGCAGGCCGGCGGTCAGCACCAGACGGTTGAAGGCATCGTTCTCGGCATCGCCACGCACGATGTGGACGAAAGCGTCCTGCAAGGTGTCGTTGAGTTGCTGGATGTCGAGCTCCAAGCCTTCGGCAGCCGTGAACGCGAAGTCGTGAATCCAGAACTCGCGGCCGCTGTTGTGGCGCAGGCGATACGGGAATTCACCCAGCACGCGCAGGCCGAGGTTTTCCAGGATCGGCAGCACGTCGGACAGTGCCAGCGGGGTGTCGGCGTGATACAGCTTGCAATGCAGCATGCGCTGACCGGCGACCTGGGCCAGCGGCTGATAGAAGCTCATCACCAGCGGATTTTTTTCGCTCAGGCTCAGCAGGTGCTGCATGTCGACCACCGCCGAGTGGGCGGCGAAACGCTCGCGGTAACCAGCCGGGAAGCCTTTCGGGAAGTCGGCCAGCACGTTGGTGCCCTGGGCTTCACCGAAGCTTTCGACGGTCAGCGCAGCGTAGTCGTCCTGCCAGCTGCGGCAGGCCTGCACCACTTCTTTCTCCAGCAGAACCGGGTCGATGTCCAGACGGTTCTTCGGGTCGACCCGCAGAATCAGTTGCACACGGGCCAGTACGGACTCGGAGAAGAAGGTCCAGAACTCGCAGTCAGTGGCTTTCAGGCGATCCATCAGCACTTGCTGGATCTTCTGGCGCACTTCGGTGGAGTAGATGTCGCGCGGCACATAGGCCAGGCAGTAGCAGAAACGGCCGTACGGGTCTTTGCGCAGGAACACGCGGATCTTGTTGCGCTCCTGGATCTGCACGATCGACATCACGGTGGTGAACAGCTCGTCCACCGGCGTCTGGAACAGGTCGTCACGCGGCAGCACTTCGAGCACCTGGGCCAGTTCCTTGCCCAGGTGAGCCTTGGCCTGGAAGCCCGAACGCTTCTCGATAACCTCGACCTTGCGACGGATGTAAGGAATGACCCGCACGCTTTCGCCATACACCGACGAGGTGTACAGGCCCATGAAGCGGCATTCCTTGATGACGTTGCCATTGGCATCGATCTGGCGGATCGACACGTAGTCCGGGTACGCCGGACGGTGCACACGGCTTGGATGCGCAGCCTTGGCGAACGACAGCGGCGTCGGTTCGCGCAGGTAGTTGACGGCGTAGTCTTCGATGCGCAGGTCATCGACGGTCAGGCCGGCGCGCAGCAGTTTGGTCAGGCCGAGGAACGAGTTCTGGTCATAGACGATATGACCGCCGTTCTGATCCTCGCCCACCACGAACTCTTCGTAGCCCAGGAAGGTGAAGTGGTTGCCCACCAGCCACTCCAGGAAGCTCTTGATTTCGGATTTTTCGTCGGCGTCGACAACGAACTGGCTGTTGTCGATGCCTTCGATCATCTCCTGGACTTTGGCTTTCATCGGTTCGAAATCGGCGACCGCAACGCGGACTTCACCGAGAACCTGCTCCAGCTCTTTGGTCAGGACATTCAATTCGGCCGCGTTGGCGCAACGGTCGATTTCCAGGTACATCAGCGATTCTTGCAGAATGCCTTCGCCCTGGGTGCCCTTGGGCAGGATTTCCAGCAGCTCGCCCTTGCTGTCGCGCCGCACGCTCAGCACAGTGGTTTGCAGAGTATGAATGCTGTAACCGCGACGATTCAGCTCGGTACGCACCGAGTCCACCAGGAATGGCAGGTCGTGATGCAGCACTTCGACCGCGGTGTGGGTCGACTGCCAGCCGTGGCGTTCGTAATCGGGATTGTAGACACGCACTTGCGAATGAGCGTGATCGAAGCGCTCAAGCAGGCGCCACGCAGAAAGGGTGCAACCGGCGAGGTCGGACAGCCGACGCTGGGTCAGCTCGTCGAGGGAAATGATGCCGAAGAATTGTTCGGCGAACAGCGCCACTTGTGGCAGTGCCTGTTCACTGATGTGCTGCGCCAGTGCCGCTTGCAGTTGGTGCTGGAAGTCGGCTTTGCTGGCTGCGGTGAAGAACGCCATCTGTGGTACTCCGCTTGGGCTTGTTATTGATGGAAGCGTCGCGTGCAAACCCCTTTCGGGGTAATCCGTCACCCTGTTCCTGATTCTCGGGCAGAGGAAACAGGACGACAGTTGGGTGAAGCTGGACGAGACACTCAGGTCACATTCACCTTCCATTGAATGGGCATCTGCAAAAACGACTGTCGGGCGCCACTGTCGGGCCCCTCGGCAATGCCTTTACGGGTGCTCATCCGTTGCGCAGCTTAACCAGTGCGGCAAGGGCCGTGCTTGCAGCGCTGCGACATATTCGGTCATCGGCACGTAACTCGCGGCATGCGCCTCGAACAACACTAGCAGCCGTGCAGAAAAATGGGCGTTTTATGCCCGGATTTACGGCACCTTCGTCCCAGAAATGACTCGAGATGCATCGGATGTTCACGACACATCCTCTGACACTCAGCCAAGCAGAAATTCCCGAGGGCTGGCAGAATTGCCGTTTGTTGTGTTCACAACGCTCGCCGAGCCAGGATTTTTCCCATGCAAATCACAACCGACCTCTTGATCGTCAACCCGTGCGACGACGAAGAAGACAATCTGGCCATGCTCTGCTGCACCAGTGCCGAGGGCGAAATGTTCCTGATGAGCCGCTTTCCGGACGAGGACGAGCTGGAAATCATCTTCCACGACAAGCCTTCGGCCCTGGACGGCGTGAAAGTCACCCTCAGCCCTGACCGTCTGCTGATCGAAATCGCCGCCGTGGACGCCGATGCGCTGGATGGCAATGATTCGCTGGAAATCCTGCACAGTACCGATGCGCAGGACCTGGCTGAAGTGGAAGAAACCTTGCAGAACATCCTTAAAGGCACCGGCACTTACATCAGCCAGCTCTGATGGTGTTCGGGCGGGCCTCATCGCGGGCAAGCCCGCTCCCACAGGA
>NZ_JBYVYM010000053.1:0-7867 GCF_058148225.1 Pseudomonas sp. DF5 | reverse complement strand
TGAGGCCGTAACATTCACTCCATCAACTCGAAGACCACCGCACCGACCCATCCTCGCCAATAAACGTCTCTTCGATGCTCTCCCCCACCAACCGCACCTTCACATAACCGTTCAACACCCGATCCGGGTACGCCTCATCCCGCGCATTTTGCGTTTCCGACCACAGCACCCCCGGATGCCCGTTCAGCTCGCTGGCATTGCCATAGGGAATCGCCCCGTGCCCTGCGCAACGTGCATGCAAGCCACCTTGAGTGGCATAGCAGATGCCGTTATGCAAATGCCCCCAATACCAGTAATCCGGCTCGCGCCCCAAGGCATCGCAGACCGGCTTGTACAACGCGGTCTTGTCACGCCCGGTAATGTCAAAGCCCTGGTGATGACTGAGCACCATGATCTTCTTGCGTTTGGGCAAGTCTTTCATCCAGTCGATCTGCTGCTTGTTCAGCGCGCCGTCCATATACAGGTTGATTGGACTGGAGGCATAAGCCGAGTCGATCCCGACCACCAGCCAGTCATCGTTGTACAACGCAAAATAACTGGTGCCCTGCTGTGCTGGAAAACGCTTGGCCAGTTCCTTGAAGTAGCCATGGGCGCCGCTGTACATCTCGTGGTTGGAGTTGAGGGTGAACGAGCCGTGCTTGCCCATCGGCCAGCCGACCATGTCGACGTCTTCCTGGGAGCGGGTGCCGGCGTAATACACATCCCCCAAATGGATGGTGAAGTCGGCCTGGGCCAGTTGCATCTGATTGGCCACCGCTACCGCTGGGGCATGACTGTCGAACGGCCCGGTGCCCCAGTCGCCGGCGATGGCCAGGGTCACGTCACTGTCCATGCGCATCAACGCCGGATTGGTGGCGAACGGTGCGTGATGCCGCAGGTTCTCGATCCACTTGAGCAGCGCTTCGCTCCACAACAGATCCAGCAGCTCCCATTTGCGACAACCGAGCAGGCTACCGTCCTTGAGCACTCGGGTTTGCAGTTCATCTGTCGATTGCGGCAAGGGGCTGGCGTTGCCGATGTGCAAGATCGACAAGCCGTGGGCCAACTCCCACGGCACGCTCGGCTGATCGTCGGGCAAATCGCCGTGCTGGAGCACGTAATGCGCCTGATCATGCCCGCGTTGCAGCAGCGCGACGATGGCCTGGTACTCCTCAGGCTCAAGCTCACTGACGAGCTTCTTCCAGGCCATTTCCAGGCGGGTGACCAAACCATGCAAACGTAGCTTGACCTTGACGTACTCATGTTCCCAATGACTGACCAATGACATGTCGCCTTCCTCCATCCGTAGTGGAATCACAGGGTTTTCATGAACTCGATGAGCGCCCGCTTATCGAGTTCCGACAGTTGCGTGCCGTACAGGTGACCACCGTTGTGGTTGCCCTCCAGGCGCGTGTCGTATTTGAAGTCCGCCGAGGCTTTCATCTGCTCGCCACTGGTGACGAAGCCGACCTTGTCCTTGTCGTAAATGTCGGAGCCGGTGAAGAACACCTGCGGCCGCAGTTCCGGTGGTTGCAGCAAATCCCACAGGGTCGGCACCGAACCGTTGTGCAAGTACGGCGCGCGCAACCAGATGCCGTCGGTGGGCGTGTTGCTGTAGCTCTGGGTCTTGCGGTAAGCGCCAAAGTCGAACGGCGGTTTCTTGAAGCCGTGGAAAGCCGTCACTAAACCAGTGGTGAACGAGTTCAGCCGATGGGGATCGGTGCCCAGTTCATCAATCGTGGTGGTGACCTGACCGGTGTCGGTGCGGCCGAAGTCATGGCAACCGGCGCAATTTTTTTCCCAGACCGGCTTGCCCCGGGCGATTTTGGCCTGATCCAGCGCGAACGGCCAGGCCGGTGCCTTGTGGCCCAGCAGCCAATTGGTCACCCGGTTGAAACTGTCCGGCAGCACCGACTCCGGCGTCGCGCCCACGGCCATGGCCGCCGCGTAGTTGCGCTCATGGATGTCGTTGTTATTGCCGTCCCAATGCAAGTACAGCGACTCCCGGGGCTTCTGGTTCCAGACTTGCGGCAAGTCGACGGTGCCAATGGTCGAGTCATCCGGGAAGCCGAACACCACCATTTTCGTCGGGTTGAAGGTGTCGGTGCGCCCCGGCCCCTGCGGTGCGCGCAGTTGCTGCCAAGCGTAGGCCTGTTTCTGCTTGATCAGCGCGCTGGTGGCCATCGGGATGATCAGATAACGGTTGTACAACCGTTCGAAAAACCCGAGCTGGAACTTGCTGTTGATTGCCGTCATCACCGCGTCAGGCGTGAATTTGGGGTCACTCGCGCAATTGTAGGCGAACCACTGGAAGGCCTGCAGCTGCAGGGTATTGGCCGGCGCGGAAGCCACCGGGGTAGCAACGTCGCTGGCATTGGCGCGGTAGGAGCCGGTGTGGCACAAAGCGCAGTTGGGCTCCACGGTCGGGTAGCCGATCTGCCGCTTGGCCATGCCGATCGGCAGGTCCTTGCCGTTCTCGTAGAGGAAACCGAACACTTCGTAGCCGCCGGGCTTCGGCAGCTTCTCCGGGCACATCTGCGGCAACACGGCGAACAGGTAATAGGGAATCCGCGCTTCGATGCCCAGGCCGATGGCGGCGTATTTGTAGTGGTCTTCGTCGGAGGCGTACTGCTCGGCCGGCACCACTCGCAGCATCTGGTACCAGGTTTCGTAGCCGATAAACCCCAGCGCCAGCACCACGACCAGCGTGGCGACCTTGAAGCTGTGCCGCCGCCAGCGTCGCGCCCACGCTGCGCACCACTCACGCCAGCCATCGCGAAGCAGGGCGAACGGCCGATTGGCCGGCGCGCTGCCCAGATACAGCAGAATCCCGAGGATCAGGAACATGCCCAGATCGCCCAGCAGCATCGGCACGAACACCTGGGCCTGGTTGCTGGTGTTGATCAGGTAGATCCAGAACGCCACGGCGACCAACCGCGACAATACGCACAGCCACGAATGCACCACGTATTTGGGGGCATTGAAGCCTGACGGCATGTAAAAAAGGCTGATCCCCACCAGCAACATGCCGGCGTTCTCCAGCCAAGGATCGGAGAGCTGCGGAGGCATTCCGAGCATCGAGGTCAGCAATGCCGGCGCGAACAGCGCCGGAATCGCGAAGACCATGTTCATTGCGATGCCTATCCAGATGAAGCGTTGAAACCAGCGGATGTAACTGTCCATGGCATCCATTTCCTTGTAGTCGCCAATCCCAAGTCAGCACACGGCTTTTGTGGCGAGGGAGCTTGCTCCCGTTCGGCTGCAAAGCAGTCGTAAAACCAGAAAACGCGGTGTATCTGATCGATCGCATCCTCAGGTTTTGGGGCTGCTGCGCAACCCAGCGGGAGCAAGCTCCCTCGCCACAAAAAGCCCGATCAACCGAGGGCGGTTTTCTCCAGGTGCTGCAGGATGATCGGGTACACATCGACCACCGCGTTCTTGCCGAACATGCAGTCGATATGCCCGTAGCCCGGCACCACATGCCGGCTGTAGCGTTCCGGTCCATGGACTTTGCACACGCGCTCATAGGTCTTGAGCGTGCTTTCAGGCAAGTAGCACTGGTTGTCTTCACCGCTGATGAAGCAGATCGGCATGGTCAGCCGGTCGAAGTGCGGCATGTAGACGTCCTGGCCCTTGAAGTCCACCAGATGGCCTTTGCGCAGGATCAGCGCCAAATGCTCGAAGGTCTGTATGTTCGACTCGCCGAACAACTCGTGCAGGTTGTCGTGCAGGGTTTCGTTGAGCGTGTCGTGGCGGTACAGCGACGCGTACATGAAGGTGATGCGGTGGCACACCGGGTTGGTGCAGTAGCCTTGAGCCTCGATGCGAGCGTAGATGTTGAGGGCCTTGTCGTAGAGTTTGTTGAACCAGCTCTCCTTGTTGTCGGCATACGCGGTGAGGGATTTGACGCCGATGGCGTCGAGCATCCCCGGCAAATGCAGACCGGCCTTCAGCCCCGTTGCCGTGGCGACCACCGTGTCCGCAGCGATCTGCGAACAGACCACCGAGCGCACGCCCTGCAAGCCGGCCAGCAGCGACATGAAGAAGGTCGTCGCGCCGTAACAATGCACCACGCACTGCACGTCAGCGGCGAGGGTTGCCTGCTGGATATGCTCGATGGCGGCCTTGAAGTCGTACTGGGCAATCTGGTCGCCGTTCCATTCATGTTTGCTGGCCGGCAGCAGGATGCTGACCCGGAAATCCAGAAGCCAGACGTCGTACTCGTGCTTGCACAGGTATTCCAGCAGATTGGTCTGGATAGTGTCGGTGGAGAAAATATTCGAGCCCACCCCCAAACCATGCACCAGCATCACCGGCCCCTTGCTGCCGCCCTGATAGCGGGTCAGGCGTAGCTGGACGCTGTCTTCGGTCTGGAAGAACTGCACGCTTGGCGTCGGCGCATCCAGCGGCCGTTTCTGCCGGGGCGGCGCATCGGGGTTGAAGTAGATGTCGCCGGCGAACACCCCGCCGTAGCTCTCCCACAAGATGCCGGCGAAGAACTTGCCGAACCGCGCCAGCCCTTCAATGCGCTCACGTTCGTTGCGCGCGTTGAGCACCTTCATGGTGGTCATCTGCTTGGCAAAATCGGCCGGCTCGATGTGCATCACCCCCGAGCCGATCACCTCGCCTGTCTTGTCCGGCCCGCGATACAGCGTCACATAGAGCGTACTGGTGTCGTGCCAGACGTTCAGCACGCCGTTGTCTTCGGGCACGGTCTTGAATGCGCTGAAGTAATAATCGCTGCCGTCCTCGGCGGTCAGCTTCATGTCGTAATTCATGTGCCGCACACCGACCTGTTCCTGATATTCCTCGAACAGATTGAACACACCATTGCTGGCGGTCAGCGGCTCTGGCGACAAGCCTGGCGCATCCAGAGTGCCGACCAGTGTCGCGGCGTGTTCCGGCTCCTTGATCATGCGATTGAGGTCGTTGGCGGTGATGGTCAAGGTGAATTCGATCGGTGAGTTATCCGACTTGCCGCGTTTGGCCGCCGCTTCGTAGAGTTTGAGATCGGTGCCCTGGGGCTGGGTGAAATCTTTGGAGAAATAGCCCTTCATGGTTTCAGTGAACTGCACGCCGAGGGTCGGTGCCGCCACCGGTTTACGCGGTGCCGAGGGCAACGTGTAGTCGATGTGCCACCCGCGATCGGCGGCCAGCAGGCTCATATTGCGCTCGCTCACGGCAGAGATGGTCAGCAGTGGATTGACCGCCAGGGAGGTCGGAATCACCGCGCCGTCGGCTACGTACAACCCGGCATAGACATCAGTGCCGCTGACGCCGCTGAACACCTGGCCCTTGTGGTTGACCACGCCCTGCGTCGCATCCTCGCCCATCACACAACCGCCCAATGGGTGCACGGAAACGATGCTGTGTTTGAGCAGCTCGGTCCAGATCGGGTTCTCCACCCAGATCCCGCCCAAGGCCTTGGTGCTCTGGTGCAGGCGCTCGTTGCCGATCTTGACGTTTTCCTGCTCGCCAACGCCCGGCCAGTCGATGCGCAGCTGATCCTTGCTGTCGAGCACCATGCGGCCCTTGCCGTCGTCGTGGCTCATGATCAGGTAGGTCTGCATGTTATGCAGGGCGCCGTGATACGGGCCGCGCAGGAAGCTTTCGGCTTCGCGCTCGGCATATTTGAGCTTGCCGGTGAAGCTGTCATCGGTGGGTTTACCGATCAACCCGGCGAATGTGGCCATGCTCGGCACCATGGGCCGGCCGAGTGCGCCGGGGATCGAGCCTTCTTCGATGACCATACGGCTGCGCCAGTCGCCTTCGGTGCGCATGTCGATGATCGAGGTGATGCACGGGCCGACCGGTTTCATTTCCGAGGCCGGATGGGCACCGAAACCGATGCCGTTGATCGTTTCATCGCAGTTGTGGCCGAAACCGAGGATGTCGCCGTTGCCGCTCATGTTTTCGCCAAGCTGACTGGACGTCGACAGGCCTTTGTCCCGGGAGCGCAAGAGGATCTCGGTGGAGCCCAGGGTGCCCGCCGACACCACGACGATGTCCGCCTTGACGAACAGCGTCGGCGCGGAGAATTTCTCGCGGCCGCTGTCCAGGTATTGGAAGTGCACGATCCAGCCATCGCCATCGCGCTCCAGATGCCGGACCTCGGCCTGGCAGAAAATCTCTGCGCCGTGGTTGCAGGCATCCGGCAGGTAATTCATCAACGTGGTGTTCTTGGCCTTGTTGTTACAGCCCGAAACGCAGTCGCCGCAGTGGTTGCACGGCAATTGCTCGACGCCGACGTGGTTGAGGTTGTTCGGCAGCTTGTCGAAGGTCACGTTGATCGGCGGCTTATAGAAGTGCGCGCCTTGCTTGAGGTAGTCGGCGGATTTTTTGTTGGCCTCGAGCTTGGGCAAGGTCGGAGCGGTTTTCGGATAGGGATTGGGCTTGAGCATCTCCCGAGCCCGGGCGTAACCGTCCTTGAGCAGCGTGTCGCGATGTTCACGTACCGCCAGCGGCCAACGCGGATCGTCGAACACACCGGGTTCCGGTTCCAGTGCGACGTTGGCGTTGATCAGCGACGTGCCGCCCAGGCCGCAACCGACCACTACGTTCTGCTGGGCGTTGACGTGCAGGTCGAACAACCCGGTGCGCGAGCCGATGTGCCCGTCCGGGTCATGCACTTGTAGCTCTTCAGTGGCCGCCAGCATCGTATTGGGGTATTCGCCGGGCTGGATTTCCCGGCCTCGCTCCAGCAGGCATACCCGCTTGCCGGCCCGAGACAGACGCGACGCCGCGATCCCGCCGCCGTAGCCGGAGCCAATGACGATCACGTCGTAATGTTCCTTGATATCGCTGATGGGCGTGGCGATCCGTGTCATGGGTCATTTCCTCTCGGGCAGATGGGGCAACTCTGCGGTTGCCTGCAATCGATAGACGAACAAACGCCTGGTCACCGGGCACGGTCGGGCCTCAATGGCAGCGGTGTTATGGCATAAGGGGGCCAGGCGCTATAGACGAGCGCGCTGATTGGCGGCGCGACGATGAATCCGCTTGTGCAACGAGGTGGCGGATGTCGGAACACAGGTCACGCAGGGGCTGGGGTGCGAATGTGGCTGCGAGCGATGTGGCTGGCTATCCATCACGCGTTCTCCCTGAACCAGATGTGGATAAGTGACAGTTGTCCTTATGCGATGAGAGTGAAGACAGGCGACAGATCGAAGTCAAGGAAGTGCCTTAGAACTGTATGAAATCTGATCTATCGCGTTCCGGCCTATACGGGCCGTGGCTTACAGGGTTCAGCGAACAAGTTATCCACATCTCCACCCACAGCAAATGGGGACAACTGTGGGTGACAGGCTAAATCTATTCACAAAAACCGAAGAAAAACCGTGACTTATCCAGAAGCAGGGTTTTAGCCAGGCACTGGTTGTTTTTTAATCAGAAGCTTGCAGATCACGGTTTACATGGCGCGCAGGGGATGGCGAACACCTTATCCACAGAAGCACCAACAGACTTTGGGGGCAACTTCGCTCGTTCTGTGGAAAACCGCTGAAACCCGTGAGAATTCGGGGTTTGCTGGAGGATTATTGGGGGAAAACGTCGAATTGGGCAATATTTGATCAATCTACTGAAAGCCGCGATCTATATGGGCTGTAGCGGACAGCGAACATCTTATCCACAGAAGCGCCAACAGAGATTGGGGGCAAGTGTCGGCCAGTGAGCGAGGTTATGCTGTGGAAAAAGCCCGAAAAAACCGTGGGTTAGGCTGGTTGTTTTTTGTACTGGGGGCTGAAGGGCTTGATTGGTGTGGGGTGTAGCGAGGGGCGAACATGTTATCCACAGAAGCGCTAACAGGGATTGTGGGTAACCCAGATACGCTACGGTGTTGGGAGTACATATCCGTTGCTGCGGTAACGGCTACTTAGGGTTTCGCTCTTAC
>NZ_JBYVYM010000052.1:0-13061 GCF_058148225.1 Pseudomonas sp. DF5 | reverse complement strand
CTGGATCTGCTTTGAACACAAATGTTGTGTCCACTGAAGACCCAGTGTGGGAGCGGGCTTGCTCGCGAAGGCGGCTTGTCAGGCGACAAAGAACTCAGGTTGGGTTAGTTGAATTCATCCCCAATCGGATACCGACTGGCATTCAGGCTTTCCTTGATCTTGCGCAAATGCGGCTGGAAATCCACGCCGCGGCGCAAGGTCATGCCGGTGGCGAGCACATCGAGCACGGTCAACTGAATGATCCGCGAGGTCATCGGCATGTAGATGTCGGTGTCTTCCGGCAATGGAATGTTCAGGCTCAAGGTACTGGCCTTGGCCAGTGGCGAGCCCTCGGCCGTCAGCCCCAGCACCGACGCGCCGTTTTCCCGGGCGATGCGCGCCACTTCCACCAATTCGCGGGTACGGCCGGTGTAGGAGATGATCACGAATAACTCACCGGTGTGGGCCACCGAGGCAATCATGCGTTGCATCAGCACATCGGCATGGGCGGTGACGGCGAGGTTGAAGCGGAAGAACTTGTGCTGCGCATCCAGTGCCACCGGCGCCGAGGCGCCGAGGCCGAAGAAGTGGATCTGCCGGGCCTGGATCAACAGGTCGACGGCGCGGCTGATCAGGTTCGGGTCCAGTGCCTGGCAGGCGCTGTCCAGGGACGCGATGGCGCTGCCGAAGATTTTCTGGGTGTAAGCCTCGGGGTTGTCGTCGGCTTCCACCGCACGGCTGACATACGCCGCGCCGCTGGCCAGGCTTTGGGCCAACTGCAGTTTCAGTTCCGGGTAGCCGCTGACACCGAATGAGCGGCAGAAACGGTTGACCGTCGGCTCGCTGACCGACGCGGCCTGGGCGAGGGCGGCGATGCTGAACCGGGTGGCCTGCTGTGGGTTGAGCAGGATCACTTCGGCGACTTTGCGTTCTGCCTTGTTCAGGTCTTCAAGGCGACTCTGGATCTGTTCCAGTAAATTTCGCACGCGGTCCATATGGGGTTCCTAATTTCACCTGCGCAAACGAGCGCTCGGCTATGCAAATTGGGCCTTTGATACGGCCCGTAACGGTGGCCTATCCTACTGATGGCTCCGACCGACCACCACTCGGAATCTATATTTTGCGAAAATGTTGTGGTTATTACTACATTTTCCCTTGAGTGATGCCTTGAAAAAAGGTATTTGTAGCTTAACTTGATAAAAGAACAAACATCATGCCTTCGATTACGGTTGAACCGTGCACCTTTGCCTTGTTCGGCGCTCTCGGCGATCTAGCCCTGCGCAAGCTGTTCCCTGCCCTTTATCAACTCGATGGTGCCGGCCTGCTTCATGAGGATACGCGCATTATCGCACTGGCCCGTGAACCCGGCAGCGAGCAACAGCATCTGGCGTTCATCGCCACTGAGTTGCGTCGTTACGTGGGCGCCAAAGAGCTGGATGAAGCCGTGCTCGAGCGCTTCCTGGCCCGTTTGAGCTACCTGCATGTCGACTTCCTCAAGGCTGACGATTACGTCGCCCTGGCCGAGCAGGCCGGCAGCGCCCAGCGGGTGATTGCCTACTTCGCCACGCCGGCGGCGGTTTACGGTGCTATTTGCGAGAATCTGTCGAAGGTCGGCCTGACCGAAAACACCCGCGTGGTGCTGGAAAAACCCATCGGTTCGGACCTGGAATCCTCGCGTAAGGTCAACGACGCCGTGGCGCAGTTCTTCCCGGAGAACCGCACCTACCGTATCGACCACTACCTGGGCAAAGAGACCGTACAGAACCTGATTGCGCTGCGTTTCGCCAACAGCCTGTTCGAAACCCAGTGGAACCAGAATTACATCTCCCACGTGGAAATCACCGTGGCCGAGCAGGTCGGGATCGAAGGCCGTTGGGGTTACTTCGACAAGGCCGGCCAGCTGCGGGACATGATCCAGAATCACCTGTTGCAGTTGCTGTGCCTGATCGCCATGGACCCGCCGGCCGACTTGTCCGCCGACAGCATCCGCGACGAGAAAGTCAAAGTCCTCAAGGCACTGGCGCCGATCAGCCCGGAAGGCCTGACCACTCAAGTGGTGCGCGGCCAGTACATCGCCGGTCACAGCGAAGGCAAATCGGTGCCGGGGTATCTGGAGGAACCGAATTCCAACACCCAGAGCGACACTGAAACCTTCGTTGCCCTGCGTGCCGACATTCGCAACTGGCGCTGGGCCGGCGTGCCGTTTTACCTGCGCACCGGCAAGCGCATGCCGCAGAAACTGTCGCAGATCGTCATCCACTTCAAGGAACCGTCGCACTACATCTTCGCCCCTGAGCAGCGCTTGCAGATCAGCAACAAACTGATCATCCGCCTGCAGCCGGACGAAGGTATTTCCTTGCGCGTGATGACCAAGGAACAAGGCCTGGACAAGGGCATGCAGCTGCGCAGCGGTCCGTTGCAGCTGAATTTTTCCGACACCTGGCGCAGCGCACGGATTCCCGATGCCTACGAGCGGTTGTTGCTGGAAGTGATGCGTGGCAATCAGAACCTGTTTGTCCGTAAAGATGAAATCGAAGCCGCGTGGAAGTGGTGTGACCAGTTGATCGCCGGGTGGAAAAAATCCGGTGATGCGCCCAAGCCGTACGCGGCCGGGTCCTGGGGGCCGATGAGCTCTATTGCACTGATCACGCGGGACGGGAGGTCTTGGTATGGCGATATCTAAATTGAAACTGCCGCAGGGCGTCAGCGCCCATGAGTTCAAAAGCCCGGTGCTGCTGGCCGAAGGCCTGGCATTGGCAGTGGCCAGACAACTGAGCGACGCGATTGCCGCACAAGGCGCCGCGACGCTGGTGGTGTCCGGTGGGCGCAGCCCGGTGGCATTTTTCCAGCACCTGGCCAAGCAGACGCTGGACTGGTCGAAGGTGGTGGTCAGCCTGGCTGACGAGCGCTGGGTGCCGGTGGAACATGCCGACAGTAATGCCGGTCTGCTCAAGCGTTACCTGTTGCAAGGTCCGGCGGCCAAGGCCCAGTTCCTGAGCCTCTACAGTGCCACTGCCAACCTGGAACAGGCCGCCGAGCAGGCTGATCGCTTGCTCGCCGAATTGCCGGCGATCGATGTGCTGGTGCTGGGCATGGGCGACGACGGTCACACCGCGTCGCTGTTCCCCAACAGCCCGAACCTGGCCGACGCGTTGAAAGTCGACGGCACTCGCCGTTGCTGGCCGATGCTGGCACCGACCGTGCCGCATCAACGCCTGACCATGAGTCGCGCGCTGCTGGCTTCGGCCAGGCACACCGTTTTATCGATTTCCGGTCAGTCCAAGCTGACCACCCTGAGCGCCGCACTGGCCGGTGACGATGTCGCCGCCATGCCGATTCGGGCGTTTCTGCAACCTACGTTAGAGATTTACTGGTGCCCATGAACCAAGGATCAGCCGCTATGACAAACACATCCCCGACCGTTTCCATGGCGGACAAAGTTGCCCTGATCGACAGCCTCTGCGCCAAGGCGCGGATCCTGCCGGTGATCACCATCGCTCGCGAACAGGACGTGCTGCCGTTGGCCGACGCCCTGGCCGCCGGTGGCCTGACGGCGCTGGAAGTGACCCTGCGTTCGCAGTTCGGCCTCAAGGCGATTCAGATCCTGCGCGAAAAGCGTCCGGAGCTGGTGACCGGTGCCGGTACGGTGCTCGATCGCAGCATGCTGGCCGCTGCCGAAGCCGCCGGTTCGCAATTCATCGTGACGCCGGGCATCACCCGTGACCTGCTCGAAGCCAGTGTCGCCAGCCCGATTCCGCTGTTGCCGGGTATCAGCAACGCCTCCGGCATCATGGAAGGCTATTGCCTGGGTTATCGCCGCTTCAAGCTGTTCCCGGCGGAAGTCAGCGGCGGCGTCGCGGCTATCAAGGCCCTGGGCGGCCCGTTCGGCGAAGTTAAGTTCTGCCCGACTGGCGGCGTCAGCCCGGCCAATATCAAGAGCTACATGGCGTTGAAAAACGTGATGTGCGTGGGCGGTAGCTGGATGCTTGACCCTGAATGGATCAAGAACGGCGACTGGGCCCGCATCCAGGAGTGCACCGCCGAGGCGTTGGCGCTGCTGGACTGATTCACCGGTTTTACCGGATTTACCAAACACTTCGTTGTGTGTTCTACGGCTTTACGGTGCGCTTGGTCGGTGCACCGTTTTTTTTGCCTGGTGAAAACTCCTGTGGCCGTCGAAACGCTCGTTGTAGCAGCTGTCGAGCCTGCGAGGCTGCGTTCGGCTGCGAAGCAGTCGTGAATCCGGCTGACGCGGTCTGCCTGACATACCGCAATCTCTGGTTTTACGACTGCTGCGCAGCCGAACGCAGCCTCGCAGGCTCGGCAGCTGCTACGGATCGACATCACGCGATACATAGTTACCGCATCTCGCCGCACGTCCAGCGTTAATCTGCGTTCATCTTATGGAAGAGAGAGCGTCATGGACGACAACACCTCGGCTGCATCCCCACTACCGGTTTATCAACTGTCACCCGAGCAGGTCGCCGGTCCGTATTTTCGAAACCCGAAACTGATCAGACGAAACATCAGCGAAGGCATGGACGGCGTCCCCTTGGTGCTGCGGCTCACGATCATCGATGCCATGACCGGCCAACCGGTTACGGCGGCACTGGTCGATATCTGGCATTGCAATACGCGCGGGGCGTATTCGGGCTGGAGCAAGGTCAACCCGGACAGGGAAGTCGATGTGGATGATATCGGGTCGATCCCGCGCACCGACGATGACACCTACCTGCGTGGTGGGCAATTCACCGACAAAATGGGCGTCGTGCGGTTTACCACGATTTATCCGGGGGTCTATGCCGGCCGCGCTTTGCACATTCACGTCGCAGTACGCATCACGGCCGGTAATAACTATCTGGAAGAACGGCACGTCGCCTGGGTCGGCCAGCTTTACTTTCCCGAGGTTGCATCAAGGTCGGTGCTCAACGCCCGTGAGTACAGCGGTCGAGCCGTCTCACCGCTGACCAATGCGCAGGATATGTTTTATCAGCGCATGGGCGGCGAGGCCTCGACCCTGAACATTCACACCATCGGTCGAGACTCGAAAGAAGACGGCTTTTTCGGGCACATGACCATCGGTGTCGACACGTTTGCGGTGTCATCGCAAATCAAGCCCGAGGACTTCGACAAATACACCGTGTGACGTCAGCGCAATTCGTTCAACGCCCGTGCCAGTACATCCATGTCCGCTGCCATGGTCGTGAGCCCCGGCGTAATGCGGATGCACGGGCCAGACGCCGCGCCGCTGCGCGCCACGGTAAACAGGTTGTAGTCGCTGAGCAGGCGCTCGACCATCACTTGTTGGTCGGTATGTCGGGTAAAGCGCATCGAGGTGATGCCGCAATACAGGTGCGGGTCATCCGGGGTCATGACTTCTATCCCCGGTAACGCCCGAACGGCATCGACCCAGCGGTTGCGCAGGTAATTGAGCCGTGTGCCCTTGGCGACAGAACCACCCATGGCGTGATGTTCTTCGAACACCAGCGGCAGGGTCAGAAGGGCCGGAATGTTCGGGGTGCTGTACGGCGTACGGGCGCGAATGTCGGTGATTGGGAAATGCATTTCGCCCATGTCCGGGTCGATGTCGGCCAGGCGCTCGGGCGCGATGTAAATGAAGCCGAGGGTCAATGGCGCACCGATCCATTTGTGCAGGTTGTAGCCGGCAAAGGCGATGCCCAGCTCATCGAGGTTGAACTCGATCTGGCCCAGGGCATGGGCGCCATCGAGGATCACATCGATGCCGTGTTCCCTGGCGGCAGCGGCAATCGCCTGCACCGGCATCACCAGACCGGTGCGATGGGTGACGTGGGTCAGGGCCATCAGCTTCAGTCGCGGATAACGTGTGAAAGCTTCGAGGTACGTGGCCAGTAAACTGTCGAAACTGGCGGGGTGACGGTGCTCGATCTCTATCACTTCCACGCCTCGATAGCGGGCTAGCCAACGCATTGCGCTCTTGACCGTGTCGTACTCCAGATCGCACAGCAGGACCTGATCGCCCGGTTCCAGGCGATTGTAGTTGCGGATCAGCGACTGCAAGCCGTCCGAGGCGTTGCGGGTGAACGCGACGGCTTCGGCCGGGGCACCGATCAGCTCGGCCAGCTGCGTGCGAATCTTGACGCTTTCGCCCTGTTCGAAGCGCTGGCGTACATATACCGAGTTGCCGCGGTTGATGAGTTCGATGTTGCGCTGGTATTCCTCCACCACCGTGCGTGACATGCGCCCGAAGTAACCGTTTTCCAGGTTCAGGGGGCCGGGTTCGACAGCGTATCGGTCGGCAAAGGTCAGCCAAAAGGCTTCATCACGGGCACGGCGGGTGTTATCGGGCATGAGCGACTCGGTGCGATAGGGTGGTTCAGTGACGAGGGGCAGGTTTGCCGTGTTTGACGCGCAGCGGTTCGAGCAGCTCCGACAGGCCGTTGTGATCGATTTCCTGCATCAAGGCCAGCAAACCGCCCAGTTCCCCATGAGGGAAACCTTCGCGAGCGAACCAGTTCAGGTACTGGCCGGGCAGGTCGGCGATGATCCGGCCTTTGTATTTGCCGAAGGGCATCTCGCGGGTAATCAGCAGTTCGAGCTTTTCGGGATTCATCATCAGTCGTCTTGATTCAAAACAGTCTGGAAAATACAGGCATTCTGCATGCAGGCCAATTGACAGATCATGCAAAAAAAACGGATACAGATTTCGCATATAAATCTAACGTATTGAAATTAAAGTGAAAAATATCAATTCGAAGCTGGCATGCGGGGTGCAATGACTTACTGCATCTTTCATCAACCGCAAGGAATTGAAAAATGACCGACATTAATAAAGAAGCGATCTCTGTACTCAACGACCTGATTGAAACCTGTAAAGATGGTCAGGAAGGGTTCAAGACTTGCGCTGAAGACATCAAGAATCCCGAACTCAAAAACCTGTTCATTCAGCGCTCCGCCGACTGCGCCACTGCCGCTGCCGAGCTGCAGGCCACGGTGCGTTCCCTGGGCGGTGATCCGGAAACGTCCACCAGTGTCAGTGGCGATATGCATCGCCGTTGGGTTGACGTGAAGGCGATGTTTACCGGCAAGGATGAGGAGGCGGTGCTGAACGAAGCGGAGCGTGGTGAAGACCACGCGAAGAAGGCTTACAAGAAAGCGCTGGAAAAAATCAACGAGGACAATCTGGTGAGTATTCGTGACACCGTTGAACGCCAGTACCACGGCGTGCAACGCAACCACGATCAGGTCAAAGCCCTGCGTAACCAGGCACGCGCACGCTCGTAAGCGTTCGACCTGTGGCGAGGGAGCTTGCTCCCGTTGGGGCGCGCAGCGCCCCCCAAATCAAACACCGCGTTGGATCTGATCAGGCGCAGTGACAGGTTTACGACTGCTACGCAGCCGAGCGGGAGCAAGCTCCCTCGCCACAGGGAAGGCCTCTCATCACAAGGAAGTGATGAATCAGCCGATGCTGATTGCCGGCAACGTCGGCAATGTCACGGTCTGCTGTTTACGCGGTGCCAGAATCTCCGCCTCACCATCTACTACCAGTTCATCGCGCTGGTTGAATACGCGAGTGGCGATACGCACACGAAACTTCGGCATTTTCTCGAGAATTTCCAGGCGCACAGTCAGCGTGTCGCCAATTTTCACCGGCTTCTGAAAACTCATCGTCTGACCGATATAAATAGTCCCCGGCCCAGGCAACTCACAAGCCACTGCCGCGCTGATCAACGCGCCGCTGAACATGCCGTGGGCGATGCGCTCCTTGAACATGGAGGCTGCGGCGAATTCGGCATCCAGGTGCACCGGGTTGTGATCGCCGGACATCGCGGCGAACAACTGAATGTCGCGTTCTTCGACGGTTTTGCTGTAGCTGGCGGTCTGGCCGATTTCGAGGGCTTCGTAAGGGGTGTTGGTAACCTGGGTCATCTGTCTCGATTCCTGTGACGAATTAAATGAATCCACAAAAAAACTATTCGGCTCTGGGGGGCCGGCGGTTGCTCAAGGCCTGGGCGATCCAGTTCAGCACGTCGGCAGTCACTTCATCGCGATTGCTCTCATTGAACAGTTCGTGCCGGGCCTGCGGGTAAATATTCAAGTGCAGGCTCTGGCAGCCAGCGTCGCGCAGGGCGTGGGCCAGATCTTTCAGACGTTTGCCTTCGCTCACCGGATCACATTCGCCGCCAATCACCAGCAGCGGCAGGCCCGGATCGATCTGGGCGAGATTGGACGCTTTGCTGATTTGCTGCAAGCCGCCGAGCAAATCGATCCACAATTGATTGGTGCAGCGAAAGCCGCAGAGCGGGTCGTTGGCGTATTTGTCGACCTCGGCCGGATCGCGGCTCAGCCAGTCGAACGAGGTACGCGCTGGCTTGAACTTCTTGTTGAATGAGCCGAACGACAGCCATTCGATCAATGCACTGCGACCCTTGGGCCCCTGGCGCAGGCATTCGAGGCGAGCAATCTGCCGCGCGACGCGATAGAGCGCCACGGGCTGGAAGTTCGAACCGCTGAGAATCGCCCCGTGCAGACTGGCGCTGTGGTGCAGCAAGTAAGCCTGGGCGATGTAGCTGCCCATGCTGTGGCCCAACAGCACGATCGGTACGCCGGGATGCTGTTGGCCGATATGTTGGTTGAGGCTGGCCAGGTCTCCGACCACTTTGCACCAGCCATCGTTGTCGGCGAAGTGGCCCAGGGTGCCGTTTTCGGCGGTTTTGCCATGTCCGCGCAGGTCCAGTGCGTAGAGGCCGTAGCCCTGTTCGCAGAACTTTTCTGCCAGACGCGCGTAGCGACCGCTGTGTTCCGCCATACCGTGGGCCAGCAGGATCACGGCTTTGAGCGGCGCAGTCGGCAGCCACTGGTTGACGAAGAGACGGCTGCGGTCGCTTGCGGTCAGCCAGAAAGTGTCGTGGATCATGGCGATTCCTTTGCATGGGGCGGCATGGGCATGGGCGTCGTTGCATTGTATAGCGCATCCCGCGCGCGCCGTCTGATCAGGCCACGCCGGGGCAGCAAGATTCACGGGATCAATGACGACTGTGCGCATATTTGCCTGATTCACCATAGCTGCTAGTGTCCGGGAAGCCCCGCTTTTCAGAAGTAATGAAAAAAGCGGCCCTGGATAGATTCAGGTAATGAGGACAAGAACAATGCAACCTGATTTCTGGAATGACAAACGCCCGGCCGGCGTGCCCCTGGATATCGACCTTGGGGCCTATAAGTCGGTGATCGAGGTGTTCGAGCGTTCCTGCAAGAAATTTGCTGACCGCCCGGCATTCAGCAACATGGGGGTGACCCTGACCTACGCTGAACTTGAACGTTACAGCGCGGCATTCGCCGGTTACCTGCAAGCCCACACCGACCTGGTGCCGGGGGATCGCATCGCGGTGCAGATGCCCAACGTCCTGCATTACCCGATTGCGGTGTTCGGCGCTTTGCGCGCCGGGCTGATCGTGGTCAACACCAACCCGCTGTACACCGCGCGGGAGATGCGTCATCAGTTCAAGGACTCCGGTGCCCGGGCGCTGGTGTACCTGAACGTGTTCGGGCAGAAGGTCCAGGAAGTGCTGCCCGACACTGACATCCAGTACCTGATCGAAGCGAAGATGGGCGACCTGATGCCCACGGCCAAGGGCTGGCTGATCAATACCGTGGTCGCCAAGGTCAAGAAAATGGTCCCGGATTATTCACTGCCCCAGGCCATCTCCTTCAAGAGCGCGCTACGTCTGGGCCGGGGCCTGGGCATCAAACCGCTGAACGCCAGCCTCGACGACATCGCGGTGTTGCAATACACCGGAGGTACCACCGGGCTGGCCAAGGGCGCCATGCTGACCCATGGCAACCTGGTGGCTAACATGCAGCAGGCCCGGGCATGCCTCAGTCAACTGGGTGCCGACGGTCAGCCGCTGCTGCGCGAAGGCCAGGAAGTGATGATCGCGCCGCTGCCGCTGTACCACATCTATGCCTTCACGGCGAACTGCATGTGCATGATGGTGACCGGCAACCACAACGTGCTGATCACCAATCCACGGGACATCAAGGGCTTCATCAAGGAACTGAAGAACTGGCGGTTCTCGGCGCTGCTGGGGCTCAACACGCTGTTCGTCGCATTGATGGACCATCCCGATTTCAAGACCCTGGATTGCTCCAGCCTAAAACTCACCAACTCCGGCGGCACGGCGCTGGTCAAGGCCACCGCCGAGCGCTGGGAGCAACTCACCGGTTGCCGGATCACCGAAGGTTACGGCCTGACCGAAACTTCGCCGGTGGCCTGCACCAACCCTTACGGCGACAAATCGCGTATCGGCACGGTCGGCCTGCCAGTGCCGGGCACGTCCCTGAAAGTGATCAACGATGAAGGCGTCGAGCAGCCGTTGGGCGAGCGCGGCGAACTGTGCATCAAGGGCCCGCAGATCATGAAGGGCTACTGGCAAAAACCGGAAGCCACCGCCGAAGTGCTGGATGCCGATGGCTGGTTCAAGTCGGGCGACATCGGAGTGATCGATCCGGACGGCTTCGTGCGTATTGTCGATCGCAAGAAAGACATGATCATCGTCTCGGGCTTCAACGTGTACCCGAATGAGATCGAAGACGTGGTGATGGCCCACCCGAATGTCGCCAACTGTGCGGTGATCGGCGTGCCGGACGAGCGTTCGGGGGAGGCGGTTAAGCTGTTTGTGGTCGCCCGTGAGTCGGGGGTCAGCCTTGAAGAGTTGAAGGCGTACTGCAAGGAAAACTTCACGGCGTACAAAGTGCCCAAGCACATCGTGTTGCGTGAGTCGCTGCCGATGACACCGGTGGGCAAGATTTTGCGGCGGGAGTTGCGCGATATCGCATAACGTTTGAAGCTGCGCTACGCGCATTCGCGGGCAAGCCTCGCTCCTACAGTGGATTTGTGTCGCACTATCGGGTGATCGACAAAAAACCGTAGGAGCGAGGCTTGCCCGCGAAGCTTTTAAGGCTATAAGCCGCGAATTCAGCGGCTTTCAGGGCTGTATAGGATTTTTGCTCTAAAATGACTGCTTGATAGTCTTGAGTCGCTAAAGTGACTGTGGAGGCCGATTTTGGCCCTAGTCGGCCCTAGGCAAAGCTGCTACTCTCGGCGCGCTTTGTGACCTCTCGGCCTATGTTAAAAGCCAGACTCACCAAAAACACACCAATAATAATCGCATCAAATGCGGTGTTGAATTCGCGTTGCTGAGGAGTGGGCTTCCATGATCGAAGACTTTTGGAAGGATAAGTACCCAGCTGGAATTGCTGCCGAGATCAATCCAGACGAGTACCCGAATATTCAGGCAGTGTTGAAGCAATCCTGCCAACGCTTCGCTGACAAACCGGCATTCAGCAACCTGGGCAAGACAATCACCTACGGTGAGTTGTATGAATTGTCCGGTGCCTTTGCCGCTTACCTGCAACAGCATACCGATTTGCAACCCGGCGATCGAATCGCCGTGCAATTGCCCAACGTGTTGCAGTACCCGGTCGCTGTCTTCGGTGCCATCCGCGCCGGGCTGATCGTGGTCAACACCAACCCGCTGTACACCGCGCGGGAAATGGAACACCAATTCAACGACTCCGGTGCCAAAGCCCTGGTCTGCCTGGCCAACATGGCGCATCTGGCCCAGACCGTCGTGCCGAAAACCGGCGTCAAGCACGTGATCGTCACCGAAGTGGCCGACCTGCTGCCGCCACTCAAGCGTCTGCTGATCAACAGCGTCATCAAGTACGTGAAGAAGATGGTCCCGGCGTATCACTTGCCCAAGGCCGTAAAATTCAATGATGTGCTGAGCAAAGGCCATGGCCAGCCAGTGACGGAAGCTAACCCGGCCAGCAGCGACGTTGCCGTGCTGCAATACACCGGCGGCACCACCGGCGTGGCCAAGGGCGCGATGCTGACCCATCGCAACCTGGTGGCGAACATGCTGCAGTGCAAGGCGCTGATGGGCTCTAACCTCAATGAAGGTTGCGAGATCCTGATCACGCCTCTGCCGCTGTACCACATCTATGCCTTCACCTTTCATTGCATGGCGATGATGCTGATCGGCAACCACAACATCCTGATCAGCAATCCGCGCGACCTGCCGGCGATGGTCAAGGAACTGTCGAAGTGGAAGTTCAGCGGTTTCGTCGGCTTGAACACGCTGTTTGTTGCTCTGTGCAACAACGAAGCGTTCCGCAAGCTGGATTTCTCGAACCTGAAAATCACCTTGTCCGGCGGCATGGCCTTGCAACTGGCCGCGGCTGAACGTTGGAAAGCGGTCACCGGCTGCCCGATCTGCGAAGGTTACGGCATGACCGAAACCAGCCCGGTGGCCACGGTGAACCCGAATCAGAACATCCAGATCGGCACCATCGGTATTCCGGTGCCGTCGACCCTGTGCAAAGTCATTGACGATGCCGGTGTCGAACAACCGTTGGGCGGCATCGGTGAACTGTGTGTGAAAGGTCCGCAAGTCATGAAAGGCTACTGGCAGCGTCAGGAAGCCACCGATGAAATACTCGACAGCGAAGGCTGGTTGAAGACCGGTGACATCGCGCTGATCCAGCCTGATGGCTACATGCGCATTGTCGATCGCAAGAAAGACATGATCCTGGTCTCCGGTTTCAACGTGTACCCCAATGAACTGGAAGACGTGCTGGCGACCCTGCCGGGCGTGCTGCAATGCGCAGCCATCGGCGTGCCCGACGAGAAGTCGGGGGAGGCGATCAAGATCTTCATCGTTGCCAAACCGGGCGTGACCCTGACCAAGGAACAGGTGATGGAGCACATGCGCGCCAACGTCACCGGCTACAAGGTGCCCAAAGCCGTGGAGTTCCGCGACGCGCTGCCAACCACCAACGTCGGCAAGATCCTGCGCCGCGAGTTGCGCGACGAAGAGCTGAAAAAGCTGGGCGTGAAGAAAGTCAGCGCCTGATCAAACAAAAAGCCCCGCAGATGCGGGGCTTTTTGTTTAAAGCGGTATCAAAAGCGCTTTTGTGGCGAGGGAGCTTGCTCCCGCTCGGCTGCGCAGCAGTCGTAAAAGCAGCCAGCGGCCTGATCAGGTGAATCGAGGTGCCTGATTTAGGGGCGCTACGCACCCCAGCGGGAGCAAGCTCCCTCGCCA
>NZ_JBYVYM010000051.1:0-16654 GCF_058148225.1 Pseudomonas sp. DF5 | reverse complement strand
AAATTTAAGCCCGAAGCGGTTTCAGATCCCAAGTCTGCGTGTCTCGCTACTTCGTCGAGCCAGTAACGCCAGATATGGATCAACACCCAGTAATCCGTCCTCCCTAGCATGCCGTTCGGCGGGTATCTGACGGGTTTCGTACAAATCCTTAAGTTTTCTCCCGCTCGTGCCGAAAGACTGATGACACATGCGTGCACCAAAGTAGAGCGGCTTCAGAATGCCGTCTGCGCTGTTACATGGAATGTTGCAACCCGGAACGCATCCCCACTTTTGGCATAAGAAGTCCCATGAAATGAATCTCAAGTTCAGCCATAAAATCCTGCTGGCCGCTTCAGGCGTCGTGGTGCTGGCTTTTGCGTTGTTCACTTTGTACAACGACTATCTGCAGCGAAACACCATTCGGCAAAACATCGAGTCCTCCGTTGAGCAAGCCGGCGACCTGACTGCCAGCAGCGTGCAGAACTGGATGAGCGGCCGCGTGTTGGTCCTGGAAAACCTCGCGCAGAACGTCGCTCATCAAGGCGCCAATGCCGACTTGCCAGGGCTGGTCGATCAACCGGCCCTCACCTCGAACTTCCAGTTCACCTACGTTGGGCAGGCCAATGGCATGTTCACCCAACGCCCTGACGCGAAGATGCCAGACGGCTATGATCCGCGTCAGCGCCCCTGGTACAAACAAGCCGTAGTCGCCGACAAGACCATGCTGACCCCACCGTACATGGCCGCAGTCGGTGGGCTGGTGGTGACCATCGCCATGCCGGTGAAAAAGAGCGGCGAATTGCTGGGCGTGGTCGGCGGCGACCTCAGCCTGGAAACCCTGGTGAAGATCATCAACTCGGTGGATTTCGGTGGCATCGGTCACGCGTTCCTCGTCAGCGCCGATGGTCAGGTGATCGTCAGCCCGGACAAGGATCAGGTGATGAAGAACCTGAAAGACATCTATCCGGGTTCCAGTGTCCGCATCGAAAAAGGCATCCAGCAAGTCGAACTGAACAAGCAGGACCGCATCCTCTCGTTCACGCCGGTGAGCGGTTTGCCGAATGCCGAGTGGTACGTCGGTCTGTCGATTGACAAGGCCAAGGCCTACGCACCACTGAGCCAGTTCCGCACCTCGGCGCTGATCGCGATGTTCATCGCCGTGACGGCCATTGCCGTGCTGCTGAGCTTGCTGATCAACGTGCTGATGCGTCCGCTGACCACGATGGGCCGTGCGATGCAGGACATCGCTCAGGGCGAGGGCGACCTGACCCGTCGTCTGGTCGTAGAAAGCAAAGACGAGTTCGGCGAGTTGGGTGGTTCCTTCAACCAGTTCGTGGAGCGGATTCACGCATCGATTTGCGAAGTGTCTTCGGCGACCCGCCAGGTTCATGATCTGTCGCAACGGGTGATGGCATCGTCCAACGCTTCGATCATCGGCTCCGACGAACAAAGCGCCCGCACCAACAGCGTGGCCGCGGCGATCAACCAATTGGGCGCCGCCACACAGGAAATCGCCCGCAATGCCGCCGATGCTTCGCAACACGCCAGCGGCGCGAGCGAGCAGGCCGATGACGGCCGTCAGGTGGTGGAACAAACCATCCAGGCCATGACCGAGCTGTCGCAGAAAATCAGCCTGTCCTGCACGCAGATCGAAACCCTGAACGCGAGCACCGACAACATCGGCCACATTCTGGATGTGATCAAAGGCATCTCCCAGCAGACCAATTTGTTGGCGCTCAACGCGGCTATCGAAGCGGCCCGTGCCGGTGAGGCCGGTCGTGGTTTTGCGGTGGTGGCGGATGAGGTGCGCAACCTGGCTCATCGCACCCAGGAGTCGGCGGAAGAGATCCACAAGATGATCAGCTCGCTGCAGATCGGTTCTCGCGAGGCGGTGACTACGATGAACGCCAGTCAGGTGTCCAGCGAGCAGAGCGTCGAAGTGGCGAACCAGGCCGGCCTGCGACTGGTCAGCGTGACCCAGCGCATCGGCGAAATCGACGGCATGAACCAATCGGTGGCCGCGGCGACCGAAGAGCAGACGGCCGTGGTAGAAACCCTCAACGTCGACGTCAACCAGATCAACCTGCTGAACCAGCAGAGCGTGGCCAACCTCAATGAAACATTGAAGGATTGTGATGCGCTGTCCCAGCAGGCCAATCGTTTGAAGCAACTGGTTGATAGCTTCAAGATCTGATTGAGGTCAGTTGGACCGCGTTATCGTTCTTCGCGAGCAAGCCCGCTCCCACATTTTGATCGAGTTCTTCCAGACGGAACGCGGTCAAATGAGGGAGCGGGCTTGCTCACGAAAGCGGGCTAATAATCACCCGCTGAACCGAAGCCCTATACAAACAGTTTCAACACATTCCCCATCGCATCATCGGCAAACCCCTGGACGAAAGCCTTGAACCCCGGCAGAGCCTCGGCGCCACCTTGGGCCGGTTCGGCGATGATCGTCCAGGTCGCCCGCGACTTGTCTGCGCCCAAGGATTCCACACTCATCGCGGCCCACAAATTGGCCACGCCCAAGGTGTTGTAGATCGTGGTCCAGGTCATGTTCAGCGCCTGGTCGTTGCGGGAGTTGAGCTGCTCGACCACCAGGTTGCCGTCCTTAAAGAACTTCTTGCGCAGCGACGACACACCTTCGCCGGTCATCTCAATGTGCGACAGCGCCGGAATGAATTTGTCGAAGCCGGCAAAATTGCCGACCACTGCCCAGACTTGCGCCGCGTCGGCCGGTACTTCCACCGAAGACACAACGTGGCAGCCTTGAGGGTTTTTGATCAGGGTATCGGGTTGCAGAGTATTCATGGTTTTTGCTCCGTGCGGGGTTAGGATGAATCAGATGAAGTTGATTTCTTTGAGGTAGTCGCAGCCGCGTCGCAGCAGCGCCGGGGATTTTTCCGGGTAGTGCGCGCCCATCTGTCGTACGCCGGCCTGGGCGTTGTCGTGGCCGATCATCGAGATGTCGCCGATGTCTTCCTCGAAGCCGTTGAGGTAGAAGCCCAGCACGCCAAACAGCGCGTTATCACTGTCGACCCGGCCCAGTTGCTGCTGCCAGTCGGCGACGCTGACCATCGAGAACTCCCGACCGGCTTCGCGAAAGGAAGCCACGTAGGTGTCCCAGCTCAGGGGTTCGGGGTTGTGCAGATTGAACACCGCTTTTTCGGCCTGGTAACGGCTGGCATGGAAGGCGATGAAACGGGCGAGAAAATCCACCGGCATCAGGTCGAAATTCAGCGCGAACTCCGGCACCTGACCGAGCTGGATCGAGCCCTTGAGCATCAGCATCAGGCGATTCTTGTGGGGCTGGCAGACGCCGGTGAGGCTGTTGAAGCTGATATTGCCAGGGCGGTAAAGATTGACCTCCACGCCACGCTCCCGCGCCCGTTCGAGGATCCGCTCGCCGACCCATTTGGACAGGTTGTAACCGTTCTTGATGTAGATCGGTGGAGTCTGCGCGGCAGGTAATTCCAGCACCCGGCCATCGTCGGAAATCGTGCTGGACGCCGAGAGCGTCGAGACGAAGTTGAAGATCTTCTTGCTGCGTCCTTCACACAGGCGCAGACACTCGAAAATCGGTTCGACGTTATCCCGCGCCAACGACTCGTAATCGAGGACGTGATTGACGTTCGCGGCGTTGTGCACCAGTGCGCCGAACTCTCGATCCAGCCGTTCGTAAACCGCTTCGCTGAGCCCCAGTTGCGGGCGAGTGATGTCCGCCGCGTAAACCTGCACCCGGCTCAGGTCCAGATGCTCCAAGCGGTTTTCCCGCAACGCATCCGCAAAGCGTTGCGCCGCCGATTGCCCACCGCCATCGCGCACCAGGCACGCCACTTCGCTGGCGCCCCAGGCAAGCAGAGCTTCGACGATATGCACACCGACGAAGCTGTTGGCACCGGTGACGATCACCTTGTGCACATCGCCCATTCGGCTGACCGGCAGCGGCTCGATGTCCAGTTCACGGAAGGCATCGGCCAAGGCTTTTTCACTCAGCACTTCCTCGGTCCCGGAGCCGCGCACCAACGTCGCCAGCTTCGCGATCGTCGGCAGTTCGATGAAGCGGTTGATCGAGATACTGCGGCCGAACTCCTCACGCAAACGCAGGAGCATGCGCGACAGGAGGATCGAGTGCCCGCCGAGGTTGAAGAAGCTTTCGTCGGTGGAAATGTCGCTGGCGGGTAGCTCCAGCAACTCGGCCCAGATCTCCAGCAGCAGTGCTTCATCGGCGCTGGCAGGCAATTGCCGTCGGCTGTTGTCGGTCACGTTGACGGGCAGTTCCAGCAGTGCTTTGCGGTCGACCTTGCCGTTGCTGGCGAACGGCATGCTCGCCAGTTCTGTCCAGGCGGCAGGCTGCATGTAGTCCGGCAGAAACTGCAGCGCGTGGGCCTTCAAGGCTTCGCGAGCCGCACCGAATTGCGCTTCCTGAGGTTGCGCGAGAAAGGCCAGAATCCGCCGATGTCGGTCGATGACCACCGCCACCTGACGGTACAACTGACTGTCGCGCAGGCAGCGTTCGATCTCTTCCGGCTCGACCCGAAAGCCGCGAATCTTTACCTGATTATCTCGCCGTCCGCACAGCTCGATACCGTCGGGGGTCCACTTGGCCATGTCGCCGGAGCGGTAGGCGCGCAGGCTCTGGCCGTTCGGCAGGCTCAGATTCAGATAGCGTTCGGCAGTCTGCTGCGGGTTGTTCAGGTAACCCAGGCACACCCCCGGGCCGACGATGTACAACTCACCGACGGTTTGTTCGGTCACCGGTTGCAAGTCTTCATCGAGGATCAGCACCTGACTGTTGGCAATCGGTGTGCCGAGGGTCCGGTTGCTGTCACCGGTGCGCAGTCGTCGTGCGGTAATCAGAACCGTAGCTTCGGTCGGGCCATAGAGGTTGTATAGATTGCCTTGGCGGGTCAGTTGCTGGACCACGTAGGGTTCGCAGACGTCGCCGCCGGTCATCACATGGTCGAGGACCTGCAACTGATCCAGCGGCAGGATGCTCAGCAAGGCTGGCGGCAAAAAGGCATGGCTGAGTTGTTGGTGGCGGATCAGCTCGACCAGTTGCAGCGGGTCGCGACGTTGGTCTTCGTTGGGCACGATCAGCTCGGCGCCCTGCAGCAGGGTCGGGAAAATATCGATCAGCGACGAGTCGAAACTCAACGATGAAAACTGCAATACCCGGCTCTGTTCGGTCAGCTGCACGTAGTCGGCGTACCACGCGGTGAAGTGTGCGAGGTTGGCCTGGCTGAGCAACACGCCTTTGGGGTGACCCGTGGTGCCCGAGGTATAAAGCGCCATGCACGGCGCGTCGAGAGCGGGGCGTTGGCGCATCAAGGGTTGATCGAGGCTCACATCGCCGCTGTCGATACGGCTGATATCCAGCCCCGGCATCGTCTCGCTGAGAGGATGCTCTCCATCATGCAGCAACAACACCGCCCCGGCGTTTTCCAGAATGTACTGCTGACGTTGCAGCGGATGGCTCGGTTCCAGCGGCAGGTACACCGCGCCACTGCCCAGGATCGCCAGAATTCCCGCATACAACGCGCTGCATTTTGGCAGGCAGACTCCGACCACCAACGGCCCTTGATGCTGATCGAGCAACGGTTGCAAACGCTGTTGGATGGCACGGCTGTGGGCGTGCAATTCTCGATAGCTCAGCGACGTGCCGGCGATGCTCAGCGCCACACGCTCGGCAGACTGAATGAAGCGCTGTTCGAGCCGCTCGATCATCGGGATCTGCCCAAGTTGCAGCAATCGTGGTTCTGCCGTGTTGTTGAGGCGGTGGACGAAGGCCAGGTGCTCTAAAAACTGCAGGTTTTCCACCTGCTCGAAGTGCGCGGAAATCGTCGGCTCGGCCTGCAGGAAATAGTCGGCATCCCGGGAGAGGCGGCTGACCAGCAGCGCCACATGATCGACCAGATCGGCCACCGCTCGCAGGCGCAATGCCTGGCCGTTGCCGGACAACTCTTCGGCGACCGGCACGCGACTCAACGGCGTCGAGTTGTACGTGCACAGCAGGTCCAACGGTGGCAGCCCGCTAGCTCCCGGCAACCCGACACCCACTTGCAGCATCAGGTGCGGCGCATTGCCGAAGTCCCGAAATGGCAGGCTCGCATCATCGATCAGCAAATCAAATAGGCCCGGCGGCGATTCTTCCACATTCGCAAGTCGCGCCAGTGAATGACCGTGTTGTTCGAGCTCCAGCGCCAGTTCGGTCAGGGTCTGGCTTTGCCCGATGAGCAAAATATCGAGACGTCTCATGATGTTCTCCTCGTTAAACCAGGTAGTCGCTCAGGGCGCTTTGCACGCACGGTGAATCGAGCAGCGAACTGCTGCGGAAAAACCGCACGATGTTGGCGACCAGCGGGTGATGGCGATTGATCGGGAAGGCCAGCCCCGACACTTCGCTCTTGAGGGCCTGACGCACCACGTCGCTGATCTGCAAGGCGTCGATCAGGCGGAAGTCGAAGGACTTCTGGATGTCGTTGGTCAGGTAATGGCCGATGAACACCGGCAGGATTTGTGCGATGCACTGGCGATCGTCTTCGCTTGCGGTGTGCCAGTAGATGCGCACCAGCCGCGACCAGAACCCGGAGTGACGGCCCTCGTCCAGCAAGTGGTCGGCCATCAGGCCTTTGATCGATTGCTTGACTGTGTCGTCCTTGGCGAACGCCGCTACATCGCCGGTCACTGTGTTCTCGGCGATGGCCACACAGATCAGCTCCACGGCGCTGCGCAGGTGTTCCGGTGCGAGGGCCACGGCCGCCGGGATGGCACGGCTTAGTTCTATTTCGTCCGGCAGTTCGATGGGGGTGATGCCGGTCATGGCGACGGTCTGCTGCATGAAGTCCATGGCCACCAGGGCGTGGTAATCCTCGTCCACCACCACGGTCATGGCGTCGTAGCGACAGGCGAACGGGAACGCCACACTGAAGCGGTTTTTAGCGATGCTGCGGGCGGTCTTGTCGACGATCTCGGTTTCGAAAATCACTACGTCGTTGATGAATTTGTAGAGCGTCTGCACCAGGGCGAAGTCCCGTTGTTCCGGGCATTCGCGCAGGAAGGTTTCGCTCAGCACCAGCGGCTGGCGGCTCAGCGGATAGATCAGCTTGTCGTCGTTCTCCAGCACACGCCGGGGGCGGGTGCGAATGGTTGCGCGGCTCTCCCAGGCGTCGGCGAAGGATTGGTAGTCGGCGGCGTTCATGCGTTCACCTCGGCAACCGGTTCGCTCATGCTCAGGCGCAAGCCGTCCCACAGCGCGATGCGACTTTCCACGGCGGCGATGGCGCTGGCGTATACGTCTTCTTCGCGCTGCGGATCGCCATTGACCAGGCGTGCGAGGAGTTTTTCCGCCGCTGGGCCGTGGTCTTCGGAGTCGACTTCGATGTGCCGTTCCAGGTAGTAACGGAAGGTCGGCGCCTGTTCGATGCCAATGCCCCAGTCGTCGAGAATCCGCTGGAACATCTGCGGGATGACACTCTCGCGGCCGTGCAGAAACGCCGCCGCCACACTGTGTCCCGGCGCATGCAACGCGGTGTGCAAGGTGTGGCGTACGAACTGTGCGGCCGCCGGGTCGACGTCCACGCTTTGCAAGGCCACGTCGTAGCTCACGCCTTCTTTTTGCAACGCCACGAAGCGTTCGACGGCGACTGTGCTTGCACCGACTTCGCGCATCGCATCGAGGTACAACTCGAAATGGCTGTAGTGACCTTGGGCGGGACGATCATCGGACTCTTCACCGAGCACGATCTCATTGATCAGACGCGCGGCCTGCGGATCTCGTGGCGGCAGCCAGGGCAGCTGAACGCAGGTCAGTTCCTGTTGCAGGCGTTTGGTCAGCGACATGAAATCCCACACTGCAAACACATGGGTTTCCATGAAGCGTTGAAGCACCGATAACGAATGTATTTCAGAAAAGATCGGGTGCGCACTAAGTTCTGCTTTCTTCTGATTAAGACGATCTTTAGTCGGTTTCATGAGCGAGCCTATAAGTGATCTGGAATACCGTTGAGGGGGTGTTGATCAATAAGTAACGGTTGCTTGAAGTTTTCTATTGGCGAGCGGGTGCCTCAATTGAATTGATGCTTTTTAGGGTTGTGCAATCGCTGCGTAGTGCTTGGCCCCTATGTTTATGGGCGGCGGAGAAAAACTAATGCATGAATAAAGTGTCGGGCAAGTGTTTTTTTAATTAATTGAAAGTTCAACTTTCTCGGGTGCGATAAGTTCCAATAAGACTTTTGTATAAAGTTTTATTTGGGCGTAGTTGCTCCTTTCGGCGTATATAAGCCAAAATTAAAATAAAGAGTGAATGCCTCACTCGAAGCAACTTTCTACTTGAATCGTTGATGTGATCTGAGGGGGTGGAAGTTGGCTGGGAGCGACGCCGGTTCTTCCTTTCCCGTGACAAGACTCCTTCCGTTGGTTCTTGTGGTGCGGGCGACTGCTCCGGGGTGCGGTGCGTCGCCCGTCATTATTCGTTGGCAGCTCAAGAGTGAGCGTAATTCACGGCGCTCGCTATCACCCCTGCATGGTCTGATCGGTGCAATTATCGGGCTCGGGGGTGACAGGGCTTTGGGAGTTGGCATGAAGTCGCTGCACACCGGCGCGGTGTGGGCGAAAGGGGGATTTGTAAGCAGATTTGTTCGTTGAGCAGTCCAGGTGCGGATCAGCCAGAAATCGCGGCGAGCCGTTCAATGACTCGCTCGGAGCTGTCGCCACGGATTACTTCGAGGTTTTCCTGCGCTGCGCCTCAGGGCTCGCGAGGTAGTGCGTGATGACTTCGACACCCCGGTTGAGGTGGTTTTCGAGCAACATCACCGAGTGCTCGACATCCCGGTCCTCGGCGGCCCGCAACAACGCTCGGTGATCTTCCTGGGACAGTTTGCCCAGGCCCATGGCTTCCAGGTTGAAACGCAGGAAGCGTTCCTCTTCGTTCAACCCGTCTTCGACCAGCTTCAGCAGCCGCTGGTTGGGGGCTTTGTGGTAAAGCGCCATGTGGAACAGGCGATTGAGCCGGCCGATCTCGGTGTAGTCGTGTTCCGTTTCCAACTCGTCGATGTAGCGTGCAGCCTGTTTGAAATCGGCGTCTTCAAGCAGGGGGATCGACCGACGCAAGGCTTCGGACTCCAGCAGGATCCGCAACTCATAGGTCTCTGTTGCATCGCCCTGTACCAACGGTGCGACCACAGCGCCCTTATGGGCGATCACGTTGAGTAGCGCTTGCGCCTCAAGCTGGCGCAAGGCTTCGCGCACCGGCATGCGGCTAACGCCAAACAGGTCGGCGAGGTCTTGCTGACGCAGGGCTGTGCCGCAGGGAATGCGACCGTCGAGAATGGCTGCGCGCAGGGTTTCTTCGATCACTGAGCGTGCCAAATGAGCGGGAATCGGCCCATTGACCTTGATGCTGCTGAGAGGGTTGGGCTTCTGTGTCACGACAAACGCACCCTGATTGGCTGAAATATTTGGATCCAAATGGACACTAGTGACTGCCTGACGGGTTGTCAAACAATCGGAAAATCAAAAAGATCGCAGCCTTCGGCAGCTCCTGCGATCCTTTTATTGCTCCTGCCATTCAAGTTTAGCGTGTTGGCAGTGATCTCACCGTGCCATTGTCTTTTAGCAGACTAACCTTCACCATCAAGCAGATTTTCCATCTGCCTGATCTGGATGCCTCGCATTGGCGGTACGTTTCGCGATCCCTCGGACTTTGCGCTGGCTAGGCTGCGCACTGCTGCTGGCCGGCGTCATGCTGGGCGGGCTGCATGCCGACTGGGATTTTTCGCTGATCAGCCGTCGTGCGCAGGCATTGTACGGGCCTTTGGGTGAAGGGCGGCAGCGCATCGATGCCTGGCAGCAGTTGCTGGCTACGCAAAAACAGGTCGGCGAGCTGGAGCAGCTCAACGTGGTCAACCAGTTCTTCAACAGGCAGATGCGCTACGAAGAAGACATCGACCTGTGGCACGAGGTCGATTATTGGGAAACCCCCATCGAAGCCTTGTGGAAGGGCGCCGGCGATTGCGAAGACTACGCTATCGCCAAGTATTTCAGTCTGCGTCATCTTGGTGTCTCCAGTGACAAGCTGCGCATTACCTACGTCAAGGCTTTGCGCCTGAACCGCGCGCACATGGTGCTGACCTACTACGCGAGCCCCGAGGCCATGCCTTTGGTGCTCGACAGCCTGATCGATGCGATCAAGCCCGCCAACCAGCGACCCGATTTGCTGCCGGTCTACTCTTTCAATGCCGAAGGGTTGTGGTTGCCGGGTGCCAAGGGCAACAAGAAGGTCGGAGACACCAAACGCCTGTCTCGCTGGCAGGATGTGTTGAAGAAAATGCAGGCCGAAGGATTCCCGGTCGAGACGATTAACTAGGAGCACGCGCTCAGATGTCTTTGTTCAAACAGCTGTTGATCGCTATCTGTCTGTTCTTGGTGGTCGCCTTCACCGGCAGCTTCACGGTCAGTCTGGAGAGCTCGCGCACCCAGTACGTCAATCAGTTGCGTTCTCACGCTCAGGACGCCGCGACGGCATTGGCCCTGTCCCTGACGCCGAGCATCGATGACCCGGCGATGGTCGAGTTGTTGGTCAGTTCGATCTTCGACAGCGGTTACTACGCGAGCATCCGTGTGGTCGATCTGGCCAACGACAAGACGATTGTCGAGCGCAGCGGCATCCCGGCAGTCACCAACGTGCCGGACTGGTTCGTCAAATTGATCGGCCTGGAGCCGGCCGGTGGTGATGCAATTGTCAGTCGTGGCTGGGAACAGGCCGCGCGGGTCGAGGTGGTCAGCCATCCGATGTTCGCGTTGGCCAAGCTGTGGCAGAGCGCGTTAGGCAGCCTCGGCTGGTTGCTGCTCTGTGGCGCGGTGAGTGCGGTGCTGGGCGCGTTGTTGCTGCGTCGGCAACTGAAGCCGCTGGACTACATGGTCAAGCAATCCCATGCCATTGCTCGCCGGGAATTCTTAAGCCTGCCAGAACTGCCGCGCACCCCGGAACTGCGCCGGGTGGTGCAGGCCATGAACCAGATGGTCGAGAAGCTCAAGGCGCTGTTCCAGGAGCAGGCCGAACGCAGTGAAAGGCTGCGGGCCGAGTCCTATCAGGACAACCTGACCGGCCTGGCCAACCGGCGCTATTTTGAAATGCAACTGAACGCGCGAGTGAACAATTCGGAGCAGGCCAGCTCCGGTTATTTGCTGCTGTTGCGGGTTAAGGATCTGGCCGGGTTGAACCAGCGGCTGGGCGGTCAGCGTACCGATGAATTGTTGAAAGCGGTCGGCGAGCAATTGTCCCGAGAGTGCGCCAAGTACCCGGAAACCCAGAACCTCGTCACGCGGATTCGTGGTGGGGAATTCGCCGTGTTGGCGCCGGGGCTGGTGCGTGAAGAAGCGCTGCAACTGGCGAGTAACCTCGAAAGTGCCTTGGCGAGCCTGCATGCGACGGGCGCCACGGACGTGGTTTCGGTGGCTTCGATCGGGCTGGCGCCGTTTGCCCATGGCGACTCGCCGCAAGCGGTGATCGGTTTGGCGGATCAGGCACTGGCCCAGGCGGAAAGCCAGGGCGAGCCGAGCTGGGCGTGCCTCGATCAGGGCGCGCTGACGCGGGTTGGCGACGATCACCATGCCTGGCATACCTTGCTCGATCATGCGTTGGACCAGCAGCGTTTCGAGCTGTATTTCCAGCCGGTGGTGGCCAGCCATGACACGCAGTTGGTGCTGCATTACAAAGTGCTGTCGCGCCTGCTCGACGAGCAGGGCCAGACCATTCCCGCCGGGCGCTTCCTGCCATGGCTTGAACGCTTCGGCTGGACCGCCCGACTGGACCGTTTGATGCTGGAATTGGTGCTCGAGCAGATGGCCGACCATGAGGAGTCGCTGGCGCTGAACCTGTCTTCGGCGACACTGGCGGATCCACAGGCGTTGAACAAAATTTTTGAAATCCTGCGCTCTCATTCGAATTTTGGGGAACGACTGACGCTGGAAATTGGCGAAGAGCAACTGCCCGAGCAAGCAGTGCTGGAACAGCTGACACGGCGTCTGCGCGAGCTTGGGTTCTCCCTTAGTCTGCAGCGTTTTGGTGGACGTTTCAGCATGATCGGCAATCTGGCGCGGCTGGGGTTGGCGTATCTGAAGATCGACGGCAGTTACATCCGGGCGATTGATCAGGAGAGCGACAAGCGCCTGTTCATTGAGGCGATTCAGCGGGCGGCGCACAGCATTGATCTACCGTTGATTGCCGAGCGGGTCGAGACCGAAGGGGAGTTGTCGGTGATTCGCGAGATGGGGTTGTATGGGGTTCAGGGGCAGCTGTTGGGTGAGCCGAAGCCTTGGCAGTAGCCCGCTCATCATTCCCACGCAGAGCGTGGGAATGATCGGCGTCAGGGGTTAAATCAACCCCGTCTCATCATCATCGATCAACTGGCTCAACCCGCCCAACGCCTCACGTGCCTGGGTCCGGTCCATCAGCTTGGCCTGTGCGGCCGGCGGCAGGTCGGTGACGCGGATCACGCCTTTCTGGGTCAGCACCTGAATCAAGTCGTCGAGTACCCGAATCATCTCCAGGTCGCTCTGCTTGAGCTGCTTGAGGCTGGTCTCCACCACTTCGTGGGCATACCAGGCCTGGATTTCATGGTGGTCGGCCGGCAGCGTTTCCGTGGCCTCGGCATAGGCCGTGGCTTCCACGCGCACTAACTGACCTTGCGCATCGCGTTGCACGTAAAACATTAAGCATCCCTCGGAAATGGACCAGCGTCGTGCTGTCAGCAGCATAGGCCAACGCAGGCGAGTATGCGGTGCGACGACGAAATCGTCACCCGTGAGGTGGGCACAAACGTGACGGCCGCCCGGTTTGGGCGGCCGTCAGCCTGCGTATCAGCTGTTGTTGTGATCGATCTTGATGGTCGGGTCACTGCCGGCAATCAGCGAGTTGATGCTGGCGCTGGACCAATTGTTACCTTCCAGTTTGATCGTCACATCCGGGGTAGCCGCTGCAGCGTCGGCGCCGTTGAACTTGCCGGCGGAGCTGACTTGCAGGGACGACACGCCATCTACCGTGGTGATCTTCAGGAAGTTATCGATGGTGCTGCCGCTTTCGCCCTGCAACAGATCACGCAGGTCGATACGGTCGCCTTCGCTGGCCTTGAAGTCCTTGATCACGTCGCTGCCGGTATCGCCAGCCTTCCAGATGAAGGTGTCGGCACCCGAGCCGCCAATCAGGATGTCGTTGCCTTGACCGCCGATCAATGAGTCATTGCCGGTGCCGCCGAGCAGGATGTCATTGCCCTTGCCGCCGTCGAGGAGGTCGTTGCCGCCCTGGCCGAAGAGAATGTCGTTGCCCGCGCCACCCAGCAGCGTGTCGTTACCATCGTGGGCGCCAGACACGTCGAACGCGGTGTAGTGCTCGGTGATGTACTGGTGCACGTTGCTGGTGGTGACTTTGCTGACGTCGACACCGGTTTGCTGGGCGACAAACGCCTGCATCGCCTGATAGCCCTCGCCGGCAATGCCATTGAAGCTCACCAGATCGCCGAACAGGAGGTCGTTGCCGTCACCGCCGCTGACCGTGTCGGCACCCGGCATCGTCGCTTCGGTATGGCCGATGATCGAGTTGGCCAGGTCCTTGGGGTCGATGTTGGTTTGTGGTGTTTGATCCGAGTCGTACGGCTTGAGGTCGGTGAGGGTGACGTCCTTGTTCAGGCCGATGGCCTCCACCGTCGACACGTTGCTCAGCAACGTGAAGCTGCTGCTGGAGTTGTCGATGGTAGTGGAATCGGTGCTGCCGCCGGTGCCATCGCGGTAGGACAGTTCGTACGTACCGTTACCCTCGGCATGCAGGGTGCCCAGTTCGGAACTGCTCCAGCGCCCCGAGTTTTTCAGAGTCTGCAGCGTGACGTTGCCGGCGCTGTCGATGCTCAGGTAGTGAGTGCTGTCCAGATTGTTGGAATAGGTCTGCCCCAACTTGTAGTTGGTAGTGGTGATGACGTCATCGAGCTTTACGTTGCCGTACAAGGTCGGGTTGGTCTGTTCGCCGCTCTGGTAGTAGGTCGGCTTGCCATCGGTGATGAAGTACGTGAGGTTCTTCGCACCAGTGTTGGCAATGGCGTCGGCACTCTGGAACCAGTTGGCCGTGGTTTTGAACACGTCCTCGTAGTTGGTACCGCCGCCGGACGACATCGAGTCCAGCACGGATTTGAGCAAGGTCAGCGCGTTCGGGTCGTTCAGGTTCACCGACACCGATTTGTTGACCTGGGTATCGAAGTCCACCAGGAAAATATTCACAGTCCCGGAGTTGCCGCCCAGGCTTTGCTTGAGGGTGTTGAACACCGCCGTCAACGAATCCTTGGCGGCGTTGATCGACGTGCTGCTCATGCTGCCCGAGCTGTCGACCATGAACGCGATGTTGTAATTGGTGCCCGGCACCACGGTCAGTCCGCCGATGTCGGCGACCATGATGTCATTGCCGTCAGTGCCGGTGATCGTGTCGTCGGCCGCCGTGGCGGTCACGGCGTTGTAGACCGCCGGGTACACCGTGACCGGAATCTGCGCGGTGCTCAGTGCCGAACCGCCGAGTGCTTCGGTGGATGTCGAGGTCACGGTCAGGGTGAACTGGCCGTTGTAGTACGGCGGCGGGGTGACGGTCAGGCTGCCGAGGTTCCAGCCGGTAACATTGGCTTCGCCGTTGGTGGTGGTGAAGGTGTGGCCCGCGCCATCGCTGAGCACCGAGCCCGTTGGCATGCCGCTGATCTTCACGCTCAGGCTTTCAGAGCCGTCGGTGTCGGTCAGCGCGGTCTTGATCGCGGATAGGTGAACGCTGCTGCCTTCGGCGCCTTCGTTGAGTTTGTAACCGTCGTAGTAGCCTTCGCCATTGGTGCCGTGCAGGTCGGAAACCGTCACGCCAGAGGCGGCCAGATCCGCCACGCCGGTATACAGCGGTACGCCGGCGCTGCTCAGGTCGACCGCTGTACCGCCGTTGACCGACAGGTTTACGTCATAGCTGCCGGGGCCACTCTGGTTATGGTGGTAGATGTCCAGGGTGTAGTAACCGCTGGTGGTCGGGGTGAACGAACCGTTCAGCTTGCCGCCTGCACCCCAAGTCGTCGCGGCCACGTTCTTGCCACCGATGGTCACCAACAGGCTGTCATCGCCGGTGCCGCTGAAGGTGTATGTCTTGCCGGCTTCGAGGTAAATCAGGCCGGAGGTTTTCGAGGCCGTGCCGGCAGTGACACCGCCGTCGGACTGCACGTTGGTCACGGTGCCGGTGGAGTTCGGGGTGCCTGCGGCGTCGATGACCGATTTCAGCGTGCCGGACGGCGCGCCACTACCATCGGTGCCCAGGCCCGACAGGCCGGTCCAGACTTCCTTGATCAGGCCGGTGGACTTGACGCTGTTGTCCGCGACGCTCAGGGATGGCGCGTCGGCAACCGGTGTGATGTCGATTTTCACCGTACCGGTGTTGCCCAGCAGTTGACCATCGGTTGGCTGGAACTTGATCTGCGCGTAGTCCGCCTGGTTATTGCCCGCACCGCTGCCACCATAGCCGTCAACGCCCGATTCGTTGGCATCCGGCGTGAAGCGCAACTTGCCGGCGTCGATGTCGGCCTTGCTGATGGTCTGGTTTGTCGTTACGTCTTTCCAGGTCGCACCGTCCAGGTACTGCAATTTGCCTTCGCCCGGCAGCTGAGTGATTTTCACCCCCAGGTTGGCGGCCGGGCTGTCGACATCACTGACGCCAAAGGTCGACCAGCCGAGGATCAGCGGGGTGTCTTCGGTACCGGTGACGTTAACCGGCGCGGCAGTTGGCGCGTCGTTCACGGCCACCACGTTGACGGTGGTGGTCGCGGTGTTGGAGTAATTGCTGCCATCGGTCACCGTCACGGTGATGATCCGCGGCACGGTGCTCGGATCCTCACTGCTGTTGGTGAAGCTGATGTTTTTGATCTGCTGCATGTAGTCGGCCAGCGTCGCGTTGCCCGACAGGGTCAGGGTGACCGTACCGTCCTGGCTGTTGGCGTTGATGCTGATGCCATTGACACTGTTGCCGAGGTTCAGCGCATCGCCCGGCTGACGGTTGGTCAGCACGATGGTGGCGCCGGTCAGCATGGTGCTGTCCGGGTCGGTGATGCTCAGGTCGGTGTCGCCGATCGAGACGCCCTGGCCGGTGGTGCCTTCGGTGAAGGTCACGTTGTAGTTGGCCCCGGTGGCGCCGCTGGAGTTGTTGGCGTCCAGGTCGAGAACCGGCGCGGCATCGTTGTCGATGATCGAGGTGCTGACGCTGCCGTTGGTGCTGCTGACCGCGAGGTTTTCGAAGTTGCCGCCGGTGGCCGAGTCGATCTTGACCACGAAGTTCTCGGTACCCTCGGTGAGCTTGTCGTCCAGCGTCGCGACGTTGAAACTCGCGCTGCTGGCGCCAGCCGGGATCTTCACGGTGTACACGCCGGTGAAGTCCGAACCGTCGGCGGCGGTACCGCTGTAGACGATTTTCAGGGTCACTTCGGTCTGCGCCGGGTGGGTCAGGCTGACGGTGTAGCTGGCGGTCTGGCCTTCGGTCACCGAGGTGCTGCCGCTGATGCTGACTTCGGTTTTGTCGATCGTGTCGGCGACGGTGGTGACTGCCGGGGTGGTGCTAGGAACCAGGCTCTCGAAATTGCCACCGGTGGCGGTGGAGATGGTCGCCTGGACCGTGCCCGCA
>NZ_JBYVYM010000050.1:0-18900 GCF_058148225.1 Pseudomonas sp. DF5 | reverse complement strand
CTTACTAAACGCCCCCCCCTATTACACATCGACAAAGCCTCAGGGGAGGGCATATCAACGGGCTTGGCGCCGCTGAGGTAGCGCGAAGTTTGGATCCAGGCTGCATCGGAGAGTTAATACCGCTTTGCCAGCAATAGACTCCTGCTTTCAATGGCTGCGAACTCTACCGAATCTCAACTCCCAAGAGCCCACCGTGAGATTTCAAGGGATTTCGTACAGAGCCTAGGTTTTCACACCGCTTGCAATGGCGGGTGTGGTGATTCAGTTCATTGGGGTATCGGGTTGACGGGATCGGCCAGTCGGTACTTGCTGGGCATCCGGATTACACCTGTACTTTGCTGAGCACGACTCGGTATTTCGGTTTTATGGAGCGCTTACGGATTTTCACCCACAAGATTACGCCCATGCTGGGCACACTAAAAAGGGCTACTTACATAGCCCTTTTTATACATCTCGCCAGTTAGCTGGCATCTCAGTGAAGCAAGTTTACCAATCTTGACGCCAGAACCTTCGCATGCTGACGCAATTCAGGTACGGCTGTAGCCTCCCAAAACCTTGCCTTGAGCATCGGGCCTATATAGTGAAGCCAGGTTGATCCATTGCCATTGGCATCTTTTACCGCCAGCCGCTCGTCGACAACCAATCCCAGACCGAGCGGATCGGATTGTATGAGACCGTCCTTTCTTAGTTGGGTGATCAGCATGTCATCGACACGTCGCAGGTTGGTGTTTGGCCCTGTGCAGTTGATGACACGCACAACGGTGAGCTGTTGCAGCTTGTCCTCTCCGCGCAACCGCACATCAACTAATATCTTCTCAGCATTTGAACGGACCTTCTGGATTCGTCCCGCCAGGGAGTGAATCTGCCCGGCCAATATCGCCTCTTCGAAGCGTTGGTAGGCCTCCGGAGCAACTCGATGACGATGAACATCCCAGTAGGGTTGCACGTGACGTAGAAAGCGCCGACGCTCAACCTCTGCCAGGCGCTCCCACAATCGAGGTGTGGCAGACCGGATAACCGCCAGCAAATCGCGCCAATCCAGCCCGTGAGGTCGCGCCGCCTCTATTGCGTGACGAACCAACCGCACGTACTCAAGTACCTTCGGAGGAGCCTGCATCAGGTCATCGACTAAACTTATCGGTACTTCCTGAAGTGCCCGCTGAGATCGATGAGGCAGTGGACGAAGTCCACGTCGCGAAACCATGTAAATGGGTCCACGATGCCCCTGCTGTAATAGCCCAAGCGATACATCCAGAGCTGTAAGCCCTGCACCAACTAACAAGATCGGACTATTCGCATCATTGATCTGAGAATTACCACCTGCCCAAGGATCCGACTGGTATTGATGAGGTGCGATGTACAAATCCAAACCACAAGGATCGATAGGGGAGAAATTACCAAATGCCAATACCACCTGATCGGCCTTGATGCACTCACCGTTGGCTAACTCCAGATAAGCCCCTGCTCCATCGGGTTGCAGGCAGTTAACTTCCGAAATAATCCGCTCAAGCGTTGAACCCTCAATGCAATGCTTTTCAGCATCATCCAGCACAGTGGTAAGATAATCGCCGTAAAGTTTGCGCGGTACGAAAGACGATGCTGTGTAAGCAGAATCCTGTGCCTGACAAAAGCGTAAAAAATGATCAGGCTCATCAACATAGGCACTCATGTTACCGGCAGGCACATTGAGCAGGTGCAGCGAACTGTTGGTGCCGTAAGCCAGACCTCGAGCCATTGTCCCAGATCGATTGATCAATACCACTCGAACCCCGGGGGGACTGCGGCGCAGAAACTGCGCTGCCGTTACCGCACCGCTGAAACCAGCGCCAATGATAACGAGTGTTTTCATTGACTGGCCCTTTTGTCCAGATACTCTAAAACGCGTCCAATGGATACCGACAAAGGCTCTTCAACGGTGTTGATGGAAATATCCGGATCTGTAGGTTTCTCATAAGCGGAATCGATCCCGGTGAAATTCTTGATCTCCCCTGCCCTTGCCTTGCCATACAGCCCTTTAGGATCGCGCCGCTCACATTCCTCCAGCGAAGTGTCCACAAACACTTCGACAAATTCGTCACGTCCGATTACGTCACGCGCCATCGCGCGATCTTGCTGAAAGGGCGATATGAAAGCGGTGATCACAATCAATCCAGCATCGACAAGCAGTCTGGAAACTTCTGCAACTCGCCGGATATTTTCAACACGATCGGCATCCGAGAAACCGAGATCCTTGCACAGCCCCATCCTCAGATTATCGCCGTCGAGCAAAAACGTATGCCGGCCTTTGTCAACCAGGGCCTGTTCTAGCGCATTGGCAATCGTCGACTTTCCCGCACCACTCAACCCCGTAAGCCAGATGACTGCAGGTTTTTGTCCTTTCACTTGGGCTCTCGCAGAGGCACTGACAGCCGTAGTGTGAAAAACCAGATCCTTACTCATACGATAAACCTTAATTGAATCAGACGACCAAGGCCCGCCAGTGAAATGGCAGGTCTACTCCGCGTTATGCGTGGGCAAGCAGCCGATCGCGCAACACCTTGATCCGAGCTTCACAGACTCGATAAGACTCACTGTTCAGCAAGTCCGTACGTTGCTGCTCGTCAGTGAGCGCGAGCGTATGAGTGTCACAGCCAATTCGATGAATGTAGTCACCAATAAAGCCGCAGGTGCGCAATGACGCCCAATCCGTTCCGGCTCGAGTGAACAACTGCATCGTCAGATAATAGTCTTCCATGTACTTCATATCATCGAAGTAGGTCACAGCTTCGAGATCGCACTTATCCAGATCCAGCAGGAAGCTGTGCAACGGCGCGTGGTTATGCTCGACGAAATCACGATAGGTTTCACCGTAGTCATAAATTTTTTCACGCTTGATTGTGCAACCGGTCGCCGCATCGACCATGGTGGAATAAACACGCGCAAAGGTCGCATTTTTGCCGCTGGCCTTGATTTGCTCTAGCAGCGACTTGTAAGCCTTCGGAAACAACAAGTCATCGTAATCGAGAAATGCCGCATAACCACGACCGACAGCCTTGAGTGTATCGTTCAACATCAGAGAGCGCAGATCCGGTGTCTGAGTTGTCGACACATAACGCCGAATGGCTGGTGTGCAATCACTACTCCAAGGCAGCTTTGCAAGTTCTCCTTCCAGTACCGCTATCTCCTCGTCATTCATATCCTGAATAGCCAGAATCGGCTTGACCAGGCAACCGGATTGGGCAATCAAGGAAAGAAGTGCATTAATCAGTGAGGCTCTGTCGCCCCGCCGATGGTAGCGCATGATGGTCGATACTGTATCGAGTGTAACTTGGGGGGTAACGGCCTCAGGCACAAGCTGGAAACATGAAGCTTCACAGCAGATCTTATAGCCAACGGTAGAAACATTCGGGCGCAACTCCATGCAGGCGCGCTGATCAGCTTCAATCGTGAAGTTGATAATATTTTCGCTTTGCACAAAGTCAGGATCGTTGCGCAAGTTGGCGGACACGGCAAAGCCTTTGTGCCGGATCGCCATTTTCAGCAACGACTCAATGGCGTCAGCTGGAAACAGGCAGACATCGCTGAAAACAAGGGTGAAGTCTGCGGCATCGGCGGCGGCATGGCATGAAACTTTCACGCCTTGTGCCTGCAACGCCTGGTGAATCTGATTGCTTTCGACAGCAACCGAACACCGCTCAAAAACACCGGAACTCTCAAGACACGCCAGGAACTTGCGACGAGACTCAGGCTCGGCTTCCAGACGCGCCAAGGTATTGGACGTCAGAACGATATTGAGCTTCAGATCACTATCGAGAGTATCGTGGCCGGCCGCCAAAAACGACTGACCGGACATTGCCCGTCCGATGGAGTTGAGATAGCCGTAACCGAATCGAGTATCCGGTTCGAGGTGCGCACCTTCAGCCCATTCATTCCAGGCATTGATCACCACGAAGCGGCGATCTTCCGGCAAGTTTTGCTCGGAATAATCGATAAGACGCTCGACCCAACTCTGGAACTTCGCAGTCGTGAAGTTGTTCAGCACGTAGGCTCTGGTGCCGTATCGAGCGGTGTTGTCCCATGTTGGAACCAGAGAACGGAACAAGGTGAAATCCTTGCCCAGATCCTGCTCCATATAGTGGTCGGCGACTTCTGAGTAATTGAGAACACTGCCTTCCAGAGGCCAATACGGGCGCAACTGAGCACGAGTATCAGCGACCGCATCACCGGTCCAGTCATGCAGGACCCGCTCAATGGCAGCATCCATGCCATAGTCTTGCGGATGCGTTGCCCCGCGTGTCAGCGTCGCGACAACATAAGGTGCTTTCACTCCCGCCTTCTCGCACTCTTCGCGCCAGATAGCGATATAACGCTCGCTGTGCTCGATCGAAGAAGGACGGTAAACAGAGAGTTTTGGACGTCCGTCCACTTTGATGTAGCGCTCGTCCTTGAAGAATGGGATGAGATAGCGGATGAAGTTACGAGCGTCATCCTCCGAATACACTTGCCCCAGCAGAACTTCCTGCTCGTTGCCATCCCAGCGGCGAGTCCAGTTTTCATTCGCCCAGCAGAAGCAAAACGGCATGTCGATCTGTGGATTGTCCAGCAGCATCTGTGCCGGCTTCTCCAGGATCATTCGTCCGGTGAACCAGTAATGATAGAAAATCAGGCCATGAACACCTGACTTCTTCATCATCTCAGCCTGTTGCATCAACTGTGCCGGGCCGTCCAGATGGTAATAACCGATGTCCTGGTGAGGAACATGCTGCTGGTAGTGTCCGTGGAACAGCGGGTTGGCAGAGCGAACCTTGTACCACTCGGTGAATCCCTTCCCATGCCACTCATCGTTTTCAGGCGTAGGGTGGAACTGTGGCAAGTAGTACGCCAGCACTTTGATCGTGTCGTGCACGATGGAGCCGGAGTAATCGGATTGCGGTTCGTAATAGGCCAACGGTTCACGAGATAGCTGTGGTGACTCCAGTTGGTAATTGCGACCTGCATTAGTCGTGGTAGAGACCAGTAGCAACCGCTCCAGGCAATGGCTCAGCATGCCAGGCGCGGCAGCTTCGCGCTTATCTGCAAAATCTTCATATTGCAAAGGCAAATGAATAAAGTCGCTGACAACATTTACGCGAGCCCAGAACATGCCGGCACGAGGGAACTCCGCGCTCGGAAATGTCGTGCCATCCACCTCAGGATATTTCTCCATTGCCGTCGGAAGTACGCCACGGGCGTCGCTCCAGCCAGACTCATGGTACGCAGCGTCCTCTGGCCGGTGATCAACCGGGTACACCACTTTCGCGTCATTGCCGAGCAAATCGAAGATTTGCCCAACGGTGCTTGGCGAACCGCACAGCAGATTCATCCGATCGCTCGCGTCTTGCTCCCCCATGTCGTGGAAGTGCGCAACATAGTCGTAACCGTTCAAACGGGTACCGAACTGAATGATCAGTGGGGCGAGATGCCCACTATTGGCCGGAACAGACTCGACCACCAACTTGCGCAACAAAGGCACGGCGGTACGCAAGGACTTGTCATCGAACTTTTCATTACCACTGCCACTACGGGAAATGAACAGGTCAAATTCGATCGGGATATGCTTCAGGTAGTCGAACCAGTCCCCGGACATAGTCTCATCATGCAAATGAAGATGAACGGCGACCATGATTGATGCAGGCTTTGAAACTTCCTGCAGATAAGGATCCAGGAAATAAGGTACAACTTTAAGCACCTCATACTCGGTCAGTGCACTGTCGCTCAATGGTTGCAACACCTTGCTCAAGGCAAGGCGTTTTTGACTGCGTTTGAGGGCGCGAGTCGCAATTGCGATCGCATGGCGCAGACCACCACGACGCGCCTCACGAACAAAACGCCCGAGCAATTGCGGCTGCTGCGCAACCAGACTCAACAGTTGGACAACAGTGCGATGACGACTCAATTTACGCGACAGGTGATAGTTACGCCCCTTAGTGTCGTAAATCGACCGGCCTTCGTAGTACCCATGGCGCAGATAGTGAATCAGCGGATTGATACGACGCAACCGAACATCCGCGTATCGCTCCAGATAAGCATTGGTTGAAAAACCGGCCGATGGGTCCCGCCCCTCACGCCAGCCTTGCTCAAGGTAGTGTTGCAGCGGATTGATCCCTGCCGCCCGAACATCCTCATAGGTGGTCAGATAATAGTTGGCATCGAACAGTTCGCTCTCAGCAGGACTGTCACCGCGATACCGCAATCCGAATCGCTCGGCCATATGCGACACCAGCGACTTGAGCAGGAAGCGCCCCGAAGCATAGCGGCGCAGATCCGCTTCCAGACTTTGAATCGACCGCTCGGAATCAGCTAGAACCATATTGGCCGTGCCATATTCGGATTCAAGTGCGTGCCGGTGTGCTACCAGGTTCGAGTATTCAGATGCAAGCGTGCGGTGCTGAGCTTCCAGATTACCGAAGTCAACCTCGAGCGCCTTTATGCTCTGATCCTTCAACGCCGCTTGTTCGATCAGCCGCGCACTCAGCTCTGAGCTGTGGTCCTCGAAATGGCGCATGAGTCGATAAGCGGGCAACCGCTCCAACATCCCTCGGTGGAGATCATTGAGCAGCGCTTCAAGTGCCTGGTCGTCTGCTCGCATGTCATGGGAAAGCTCCAGAAGAACATTGCTGAGCTTCAACACATCGACCGATACAGCGGGATCCTTGCTGAGATCTTCCGGAGTAAAGGTATTATGTTGCAGCGAACGCTCAAGAAACTTGTGCTGATACTCAAGGAACTCCGGTCCTTGCGGATCAAAGGGTAGCCCCAAGGAAGCAGAAATACGCTTCAACTGCTTTTCTGGCTCTTGAAGCATCAAGTCGTAGTTAACAAAAACACGCGAAGTGCCCTGGCTATACTTCATGCTGAACAGCATGTGTTCCAGCCAGAGGAAATAACCTTTCTCCAGCTCAAAACTATTTCGCTTGGCCAACGAATGAGCGACACTTTTCGGATTACGAAAGGCGACGACATAGCTGACTTTCAACTCGAGTGCGGCAAAAACCTCCTGCCAGAAAGGCAGAAGCCGCGCCATGCGTGGATCTTTAACGCCAAAACAATCGATCCCCGCAAGTTTGCTGCGCAGAAGTTCGATCGCAAGAACTTTATGGTCTTCGGCAACTTTCGACTCCAACTCCTCCGGCAGGATCGGCGTCAGTGTATGCCAGTCATGACCCAACGCCTTTAGCAGTTCGACGTTGAAATCCGTTACTGCGGCGTCCTCAAAAAAACCCTTTTCGTTATTACCCACTTCAGCCGACAAAAGATTGCCGCCAAGATCTACACCAAGTACTTGTAACCCACGAGTAATGGCACTTGTACCGCTACGGTGCATGCCCAGAACTACGACTATTTGTTTATGTTCCATAAGATTAATTATGCTCAACACTTGAAATGGTAAAAGCCGAAACACACTTGAAATCTACCGTCCCGGTTGCCGTGATCGCGGTTTCCGGTAGAACACGAAACAGGCATGCATCGATCAAGCGGTGCAGGTAGGTCTCCCCTTCCCCGACGACACCGACCACGCCGGAGTTGAGAAAGTACGTGCCAGGATTCAGGTTGCACTCGAACTCGAATTCGACATCGATTTCCGCCTCGGCAGCCACATAGGTAATAGAATCTTGAGCCGTGGCCGCACTGGCCGCCCCACCGATCTCGATGCCCGCAAGCGTTTTGATCATCATGCCAAAGCGAACAGCCACGGCCCCTGTCGAAAACGCTACGCGGTATGTATAGCGATAGGTGTCCCCGCGCTTGAGGCAGTTGACCTGTTTGCCGGCCGCATTGAGGATGCGTGGATCACTGATCAGAACGCCGTGAGATTCGTAGGACATAACGCTTTTGGAGACGATATGAGGATCGAAGTACTCCTCCAATCCGTTGTCCGCGGCTTGCGATATCTCAACCGCAACCGCCGACCGTTTCGCCTCTCGCTCCAGTTCAAGCCGTTCGAGACCACCCGACTTGATCGCTTCGCGAATGCCGGCAACCTTGTCGGCGGGTGCATACAACAACTTCTGATATTGGCCGACAATAACCTTCGGCACACCCTCGGCAAGCTTTTCACCTTTATCGAGAAGTATGGCGCGGGTACACAATTCGATGACCGCACTTCCCGAGTGCGATACGAACAGAATAGTGGCGCCGCTGGCTTTAATCGCCTCGATACGCGCAAAGCATTTGCGCTGAAATAATTCGTCGCCGACGGACAACGCCTCGTCGACGATCAATATTTGCGGGTCAACGTTGATGGCCACCGCAAAGGCCAGGCGCACCATCATGCCACTCGAATAGGTCTTGACCGGTTGATCAATGAAATCCCCGATTTCCGCGAACGCCTCAATCTCGGCAAAGCGGGTGTCGGTTTCTTCTTTTGTAAGACCGAGCACTGCAGCGTTCATATAGACGTTTTCGCGACCGCTGAATTCCGGGTTGAACCCAGATCCCAACTCCAGCAAGGCCGCGACGCGACCATGGGTCAAAATATCGCCGTGAGTCTGATTGAGCGTGCCGCAAATCATCTGCAACAGGGTTGATTTCCCGCTGCCGTTACGCCCAAGAATACCGACGGTTTCACCTCTGTCGATGGTGAACGAAACGTCCTGCAAGGCCCAAAACTCCCGAAAGTATTGCTTCCGGCTGCGAGCGAACATTTGCAACAGCCGATCTCTAGGCTTGTCGTAAATATGAAAACACTTGCTCAGGTTGTTGACGGCAATTGCTGTATTAGAGGACATCGGCGAACCCTTTACGCGTTTTTTGGAACCACGCAAATCCTAGCCAGAAGACAAGAGCTGCAGCGATATAGTAGAAGCCCAAGTGAACAAAGCTGGGCAGTTCACCACGGAAGAGCAGAGCCCGCGCATCTTCGATCGCAGGTGTCAGGGGATTCAGGAAAAGCAGATGCCGGTACTCCTCAGGTAACGCCGTGATCGGATAGAAAATAGGGGACAGGAACATCAAAACCGAAGTGCAGACACCGATGATCTGACTGACATCTCTGAGGTACACCCCCATTGAGGCGAGAAACCAGACCAGGCCGACAACAAAGATCATCAAGGGCGCCAGGAATACCGGCAGTAGAAGGACGGTGTATTGGAGTTTTCCGAAGAAAATCAGGTAAGCGACCAACCAGACACTAAGGCTGACAAGAAAGTGGAACATTGCCGCGCCAAGCGTTACCCAAGGAAGTATTTCCAGCGGGAATACCACCTTTTTTACGTAGTTGACGTTACCGACAATCAACCCCGGGGCTCTGTTTATACATTCTGCAAACAAATTAAATACGATCAGGCCGGCAAACAGCATGAGCGCAAACTCGGTTTTCGAGCTGCTATCGACGCTCCATCTGGCTTTAAACACGACACTGAACACAAATGTGTAAATAACGAGCATGACAATGGGGTTGAACAGTGACCACAACATCCCCATGATCGAACCACGATAGCGCCCAACGATCTCCCGCTGTACCAACGCTCGGATGAGGCCTTTGTTGCGCCAGACGCTATTGAGCATCTCCTTTGGCGACGTAGAAAAATTCAGCATTGTGTAAAAACCTCAAAAAATCCGAGGGAGTTTAACTTCCTCAGCAAACTCACTCGTCCGATCATTACTTGAATTACCACAGAACTCTTCCTGAAAGGAGCCAAGCCCGACTGCGTGTCAGATTCCATTGAACACCGTCGCCAAAACCAGCCCAAGATTGCCCCATAAGGATTGCCGGTAGACCCCGGATCGTCGTAGCCAGATGATCCGCGCCAATCCACGTGAGCTACGTGCTCGCTGAAAAAGATCCAGCCTCATCCGGCTTTCTTCATTTAACTGAAATCGGATCGACTCCAGCGCTGCAATATTCTTTTGATTCCACCCACGAAAACGACCGCGACACAGCATACGCACCCGTTTTAATTGCGCTCTAAACCCCGAGGTAGAGCCAATAAGATTCGCATCATGCTGCCTATAGAGAATGGTCGGGCAAACATCGTAACAAACCCGCCCACCGGCGCCCGAAACAAGCAGATAGGCCCACCAGTCATGGGAGACGATATCCAGACTGGCACCTGCCCGCTGAAACAACTGGCGGGCGGCATGGTTGAAGACCATTGTGTTGCCGCCACCCACACTTTGCACCAACGCATTGGCAAATCCGACAGGACGCGCAAACAAGGGTGACAAGCCGATATTTGCGCCATGCGCATCGATAAGCTCCGTCCTGCCACAATAAAGAGAAGGCGTATGCAACGGTACATCCTGCAGTCGCTGCAAAGCGGACTCCAGCTTGTTTTCCTGCCAGATGTCGTCTTGATCGGCCCAGGCATAGAAATCGGACTCGATCGACTCGTCACAGGTAACAGCGAGAAAATTTGCAGCATAGCCACGCCCTGGCCCCGGTCGGACCGACAGTTTGTCATCGCCCCAGCGCTCGGCATATTCGCGCAACAATTCCAAGGTAGAGTCGGTAGAACCGTCGTCAGATACCACGACAAACCAGTGCGGATAGGTTTGACGCGCTATGGATTCCAGTTGCTCAACCAGAAATCGCTCACCATTGAAGGTGCACAAAAGAATCGCAACACGCACCATATGCCCACTTACGTTCTGCCGACCATCGTCCACATCGCGGCAATCCGAATTGTTGTTTTGGACAACCGGAGAAAGAGGGGCTACCACCGGGCACTCCGTTGCTTAAATGAGAAAATTTCACCTGTATCGATTCGTTCAAAACGGGCAGGCGTTCGACAGACCAGCGGGGCGTTGGATGATCGGTCCACGCGCCACCCCAAAGCTGCGCAAAATTTGCAATTATAACGACGAAGCATAGCCATTTGATAGCCCAGTGACATTATCGCTTTGCAAACGCTGGAAGCGGGTTTCGGGATTGAAAACACATGACATTGAACAACTCGAGGTGGAGCCGCACACCCACGGCGCCGGGGGGGGTGTAGGGTACCAAGCCCCCCTCTACCGAAAAAGGGTGGCAGTTTGCCAACTGCCAGGAATCAAGGCATCACCAACCCACTCCTTGATACTGCAATTCAGCTATGCGGTTTCGGACCACGCTGTTCGCCTAAATGGCGAAGGGCTTTATCCACACTGATAACAGGTCGCCATCCCAGGATGTCGCAGGTTTTGCTGATATCGACCTGCAATGAGCCACACAACCGCTGAGCCAAGTCACGACGCCCAATAAGGGATGCACCCAAATTCAGCATCCAGGAAGGGATTGCCAACAAACGAGGCCTGACACCCAGCGCATCGGCCATGCGCCGAAGCAATTGGGAGATGGACAAATCCTCACCATCACTGACCAGAAATGTATTTCCCGCCGCCTCAGGATGGCTGATGCAGACATTGATCAAGTCCACCAGATTCTCGATAGCCACCAGGCTGCGCCGATTGTTTATCGCACCCAGTGGAAGTGGCACACCGCGCTCAAGCCAACGCATCATGCTCAAGAAGTTCGCCTTCACTCCAGGTCCGTAGACCAATGGCGGGCGAATAATGACAACCTCCATGCCAGTGTCGAGACCGATCTGTTTCAATGCCTCTTCGGCTTCGTGTTTTGATACACCATAGGGATCGGCCGGCGCCGGAAAATCATTAGCATTGAATGGTTTACCCAATACAGTGCTTTCACCATTAACTTTGATCGAACTGATGAAAATGAAGCGTTTTACCCCAGACTCAGCTGCGCGCCGTGCCAGTCGAAGGGTCCCCTCCACATTGACCTTACGAAACTCGGTCAACGCATCTATGGCAGTTTCATTCATCACATGCACACGAGCAGCGGTATGGATAACGACCTGCACATCACCGAGATCAGGCAATACTTTTGAATCGGTAAGCTCGAAAGGAACAACCGCGCACAGCCCGTTCAGCCGCGTTGCGCCTCGTGCCGCTGCGATGGGGATGAGCTTCCTATCCAACAACAGCCTGAAAACCACTGCTTCGCCGACAAATCCGCTTGCCCCAGTTACCAGTATCTTCGGGCCACTCATTTAGCTTTGTATCCTATCAACGCGGTAACCCAACAGATAAAAAAGAAGAACACCTTGTCACGCGCCCGGCGTCGGCATTGCCAGGCACTGAAGGACAGTTTTATCAATTGCTTATGGCGCAAATGCAACCACGTTTTGACGAACGGGTCTGTATCCCGCCCAACCAGACAAGCAATCATCCGAACCTGATTGAACCACCAACCGTCGTGAATCGTTTTATAACGAGAAATCAATGGGCTCAAACCCTTGTTAGCACCCACCTGATTACGCTCATGTTGGCGATAGTCCATTGATGGCAACGGGTCGATGTACCAACGGTAGCCATGGCTGCGGGCAAAAGCGTAGCAATACCAGTCATGCAAGCTGACTTTCTGTAAATTCTGCCAATTATCAAGCATCGCGGCTTTCAAGGACTCCGCCATCTTTTTGCTCAGCACGTAGGTACAACCCGGACCTGCAGCTTCGAACAGGTAGTCCCATTCGACTTGGGGCTGAGCCTTGTCCAGCAAGTGAGTTCTGCCATCTGGCCAAAAGGCCGTGACGTTGCTGGAGTAAGCATCGACCTCGCGAGTTTGAATGGCATCGACTGCACGCTGCAGTTTGTCCTTGTGCCAAATATCATCCTGGTCAGCAAAGGCTATGAAATCGAAGGAGCTGAAATCGACATCACGAATCAATCGAAAGAAGTTACGCGAGGCCCCCCCGAATCTACCGGCGTCCGGTAGAACGACCACCTGGTGATGCTCAGCCGCATAAGCCGCGCACCAGACTTCGGTACCGTCAGTGGAAGGATCGATACTGATATAAACGGTTACGTCAACAGCTGACTGGTCAAGGATCGAGGCCAACTGCTCCTCGATCCACCGCATGCCATTGTAGGCAGCCAGCAAAACCGCGACCTTGGGATGTTTTACTGGCATACCATTCCTGCCTGGACCGATTAAACGCTGCTGTTCGAAAGGATTGAGCCTTCGAATCAGTGGGAAGGCGAGTCCAGGAGCTTTTGCAGATACTGACCGTAGCCCGTCTTCTTCAGGGCATCAGCCTGAGTGCCCAGCTGCTCGGCACTGATCCAGCCATTGTGATAGGCGATCTCTTCAAGGCACGCCACTTTCAAGCCTTGACGCTGCTCGATGGTGTGCACGAAGTGACTGGCTTCCAGCAACGAATCATGAGTACCGGTATCCAGCCAGGCAAAACCACGGCCAAGCATTTCGACATTGAGAGTTTTCTGCTCGAGGTACGCACGGTTAACGTCGGTAATTTCCAGCTCACCACGTGCGGATGGCTTGATGTTCTTGGCGATCTCGACGACCTGGTTGTCGTAGAAGTACAGCCCGGTCACCGCGTAGCTGGATTTTGGCTTCAGCGGCTTCTCTTCGATGCTCAAGGCACGGCCGGAAGCGTCGAACTCGACTACACCAAAACGCTCCGGATCCGATACGTGATAGCCGAATACGGTCGCGCCGTGCTCTTGAGTAGTGGCAGAACGCAGGTTATCCGAGAAGTGCTGACCGTAGAAGATGTTGTCGCCCAGGATCAGGCAGCAAGGGTCCTTGCCGATGAACTCTTCGCCAATGATGAACGCCTGCGCCAGACCGTCCGGGCTAGGTTGCTCGGCGTAGGTCAGCTTGATGCCGTACAAGCTGCCGTCGCCCAGCAACTTGCGGAAGCACGGCAGGTCTTCAGGGGTGGAGATAATCAGGATTTCGCGCATACCGGCAAGCATCAACACCGACAGCGGGTAGAAGATCATCGGCTTGTCGTAGATCGGCAGCATCTGCTTGGACACGCCGAGGGTCAACGGGTGCAGACGAGTGCCCGAGCCGCCAGCGAGGATGATGCCTTTACGATTTGTCGTGTTCATTTATTCAGGACTTCCATCAGCATTCGGGTGACACCACTTTGCCAATCCGGCAAGTGTAGAGAAAAATTGTCGCGCAGCTTCTGAGTGTTCAACCGGGAATTCAGAGGGCGGCGCGCCGGTGTCGGGTAGGCGGTTGTGTCTATCGGATTGATCGCTGTAACAGCGAGTTCTTCGCCATTGGCCTTGGCGAAACCGATCACATGACTGGCATAGCCATGCCAGGACACTTCGCCAGCCGCCGCCAGGTGATACAGGCCCGCCAATTCAGGACGCTGCAGCACTTGCTGAATGGCCAGCGCCGTCACATCGGCGATCAGGTCTGCACCCGTCGGGGCGCCAATCTGGTCGGCGATAACGCTCAAGGTTTCGCGATCCTTGGCCAGACGCAGCATGGTCTTGGCAAAGTTGTTGCCGCGAGCGCCATAGACCCAACTGGTACGGAAGATCAGGTGCTTGCAACCTGAGGCAATAATTGCCTGCTCACCAGCCAGTTTGCTGGCACCGTAATGATTCACCGGGGCGACGGCATCGGTCTCTTGCCACGGCGCCAGGCCTTCACCGCTGAACACGTAATCGGTCGAGTAGTGAATCAGCCAAGCCCCTAGAGATGCAGCTTCTTCAGCCATGACCTGACTCGCCCGACCGTTCACACGATCCGCCAGCTCGGTCTCGGATTCAGCTTTATCGACAGCGGTGTAGGCCGCAGCGTTGACGATCACGTCGGGCTTGACCTGACGAATCGTCGCGCGCAGTGCGTCGAGATCAGACAGGTCGCCACTCAAACCATCGACCGGATGACGGTCCAGGGCGATCAACTCGCCAAGCGGCGCAAGTGAGCGTTGCAGCTCCCAGCCCACCTGGCCGTTTTTTCCAAGCAGGAGGATTTTCATGCCTTGTCCGAACGATCCGAGTAGTTCTGATCGATCCATTGCTGGTAGCTGCCGCTCTTCACGTGAGCCACCCACTCAGTGTTGCTGAGGTACCACTCGACAGTCTTGCGAATACCGGTTTCAAAGGTCTCTTCCGGTGTCCAACCCAGTTCACGCTGGATTTTGCTGGCGTCGATCGCGTAACGCTGGTCATGGCCCGGACGATCCTGAACGTAGGTGATCAGGCTGGCGTGTGGACGATGAGCTGAGTCCGGACGCAGCTCGTCGAGAAGTGCACACAGGGTATGCACCACTTCAATGTTTTGCTTCTCGTTATGACCGCCGATGTTGTAGGTCTCTCCGATCACGCCTTCGGTCACGACTTTGTAGAGTGCGCGGGCATGGTCTTCAACGTAGAGCCAGTCACGAACTTGATTGCCTTTGCCATAGACCGGCAGCGGCTTACCTTCCAGTGCATTGAGGATGATCAGAGGGATCAGCTTCTCAGGGAAGTGGCAAGGACCATAGTTGTTCGAGCAGTTGGTGACCAGGGTCGGCAGGCCGTAGGTACGGCTCCAGGCGCGAACCAGGTGATCGGAACTGGCCTTGCTGGCCGAGTACGGCGAACTCGGCTGATACGGCGTGGTTTCGGTGAAGAGGTCTTCCGGACCTTCAAGGTCTCCGTAGACTTCGTCGGTGGAAATATGGTGGAAGCGGAAGTTGGCTTTACGCGCATCGTCCAGTGCCGCCCAATAGTGGCGTGCAGCTTCCAGCAAGGTGTAAGTGCCGATGATGTTGGTCTGGATGAATTCAGACGGACCGGAGATCGAGCGGTCAACGTGGGACTCTGCGGCCAGGTGCATGATGGCATCCGGTTGGTGTTCACGCAGGACACGGTCCACTTGATCACGGTCGCAGATGTCGACGCGTTCGAACACGTAACGCGAGCTCTGGCTAACTTCGGCCAACGACTCAAGGTTACCGGCATAAGTCAGTTTATCGACGTTAACGACAGAGTCGGCAGTGTTGGAGATGATATGACGAATGACTGCCGAGCCGATAAATCCGGCGCCGCCGGTTACTAAAATTTTCACGCGAAACCATACCCTTAAGTTACTGACAGGGCCGCCAACCGCGCACTGTCTAATCCATGAATGCAAAAGCCATCAAGTCAGCCGTGGCTTCTGACAGAGTCAGTCTGAACCGATGCGGGAATCCCCTTCTATCGGCCAAGCGCAGCATTTTACAGCTTAATGAAGGTTTTACTAATGGATATGGACAAGCTGCGACGCAAATTCCATGCCTACAGCGGGCCTCCCGGAATCAGACAAGGCGTTTGCGCGAGGATCTGGACGTACGCCCCAGAAACCAGCCCAGAATGGGCCCGATCACCATGCCGATCAGCAGCGCAATCACCATGATGAGTGATACTGGCAATTGCGGCCCCGCCCAACCAAGGAACAGTAGGGATACGCCTTGCTGGTTCTCAAGAACGAACGCCAGGATCGCCAGAACAAGCAACAGGACAAATACAGCGAGGAGTACGCGCTTGAGGTTACGCATCAGCGGCTCCCTGGAGTGCAACAGCCGTCAAAGCCCTTCCTCCTCATCCTCATCCTCATCCTCGTTCACACGATCGCGCAGTTCTTTGCCTGGCTTGAAATGCGGAACGAACTTGCCGTCAAGGCTGACGGACTGACCGGTTTTTGGATTACGCCCCACGCGCGGCGCGCGATAGTGCAGTGAAAAGCTGCCAAAACCACGGATCTCGATGCGATCACCAGTGGCCAGACATTGGGACATTTGCTCAAGCATGGTCTTGATGGCCAGCTCCACATCCTTGGATGAGAGTAGCCCTTGATGGGTGACAATTCGTTCGATCAACTCCGACTTCGTCATATTTTTCCCTTCTTTTTCAAGCAGCTAGATCAGCGCTTCAAAGGTTTTAGCACGCCCCGAGTAATTTGAACAGCCCGGGTGTTGACATATCTTCCCCAGCAGCGAGATGCCCGATTCCAGGGCGCCGGAACACTGATCGAAGCCACACACTCACCTGCATATAACCAGCATGGTGCGCGTCAGATAGCCCGCGGGATTGAAGCCGAAAGGGAATACATCTTCCTCCTTGGCATCATCGGACCTTACGATGACTTTATAACCTGCCCCCTTACACTCCTTGGCCGCTCGCTTGTGACACTTCTCCCATCCCGAGCCCAACCCTGAACAATCGACCTCTATACCACTGACGCCACGTACTGCATGAGTCTTGGCGCTGGTGGTACAACCTGCCAATGTCATTACTGCTATCACAACAATGAATTTGTTCATTCACTTCCTTCGGTTGGACGCCCTACCCGCCTGTCGTTCGCTTCAGACTAAAGAAAGAGACAGCCCAGGGTAACGATTGGTTTCGCGGGCATTTTGGAGAAAGAAGCATCATCACAAGACTCACCTCGAACGATTCAGCTTGCGGCTTCCTGATGAGCGGATCTGTATGTACACCCAATCCAGTATACTCACACCACAGCTGCGCTTACTGATCCCCCTCCACAGCACAACGTAGCGAAACATTTCCGACTCAATCAGCACCCTTGCAACGAAAGGTTGCCACTTCCACAATGGCAGCGCTGAACAAGCATTCGCTTTAGGGATGAAATCGCATGTACAAACTTTCTTCGCTGCAAGCCGCCAGAGGCTTGGCGGCCCTTATGGTCGTTGCATTCCACTCACTGTTTATTAGCGCCAAATATGTAGAAAGCAAAAGCTTTCCGCCTGAAATATTTTTCTTCGGACAAACCGGCGTTGATCTTTTCTTTGTAATCAGCGGCTTCGTGATGATTATCGCCTTCCGCAACAAATTCGGAAAAAAAGGTGAAATATCAAACTTCCTGAAAGGTCGCTTCTTTCGCATATACCCTACTTACTGGGTTTATTTTTTCGCCGTCTTTATCATATTCCAGATAAGACCCGAAATGATGAACAGCTCGCAAAGTGGAAATATTGATATTACGGCCTCCTTATTATTATTGCCCGCTTCGACACTACCACTGCTAATGGTCGCTTGGTCGCTGATCCACGAAGTGTGGTTTTATCTGATTTTCGCGGTAATTCTGCTACTGCCACCCAAGTGGGTACTGAGTGCTTTTTCGTTCTGGCTTATAGCAATCATTTACGCTTCCTTGTTCACAGCCACGCCGGAAAACCCATATTTACGCGTGATGACCCACGCATTCTCCCTTGAATTCATATTTGGCGCATTGGCGGGTATCGCCTACTTGAAGCTCTCGAAACGACCTGCATCCTCCCCTCTCGCTGCGGCCCTGATGGCACTTACCGGCCTCGGCGCTATCGCCTATTCCTTGAGCGCAGGCACTGTCAATGGCTCTGACGTGATTCAATCCATATCCCTGGAGCGAGCCTTCGCGGTCGGGGGTGGATACACTCTTCTTTTGCTAGCTTTCGCACTGCAAGAGTCGAACAACAGATTGAAGGTATTCAGCTTTCTAAAGTTGACTGGAGACATGTCCTATTCACTGTACCTTTCACACATTCTGACACTAAGTGTTTGCGGGAGGGTGTGGCTGTCACTTGGGCTTACGGGGAGCGGCGCTTGGGGAACGATAGTGTTTTGGGCAGCCTCGTACAGCGCTGTTATTCTGGTCACCTACTTGAGCTATCGCCTGATCGAAAAACCGCTACTTACACTTACGGACCTTTATAAAAAACCAAAATTTATCAAACAAGCATCCCCTGCCAAGGGGGACACCTAACACCAACAGAAAAAGATCGCGCGCCGCAATATGGCAACCACCACCTCGCAGCCTTAATGTACTTAAACTAACGATTGCGCCATTAAAAAGTCATACAAACTTCTGAGAACGAGAACTTCTGACACACAAAAACCGAAGCAATCACTTCAGCCCGGCATACGAATCCGAACCAACAGCTCGAGAGATCATGAGAGAAGCAATAATCCCAGCCTGTCGCCCCACACAACTTTAAGTCACGCGACCCAGATCAAGATGACCTCGACACTCAAACTCCCGATCCATTTCACCCCGCAGAACACTCGCCAGCGACGGCGATAGCGGGCGGCCTTGCGGCACCCCACCCAACTCTCACCGAGGCTTTTGAGCGATTGAGCCCATACCGGGCG
>NZ_JBYVYM010000049.1:0-21910 GCF_058148225.1 Pseudomonas sp. DF5 | reverse complement strand
ATTACCGCCCAGAGCAATGACGATACGCATAGTGCAGATCCTTCTAAACAGAGGTTGCGGGCGATTCGGCCCCGGTTGGAACTCGGTCAATGTGGGAGCTGGCTTGCCTGCGATGGCATCACCTCGGTGCATCTGACAGACCGAGGCGATGCCATCGCAGGCAAGCCAGCTCCCACAGGGGCTCTGTTCCTGCAGGAGGAACCGGATCGGTCCTTAGATATCCGCCAGCGCCGACACCAGAATCGCCTTGATGGTGTGCATGCGGTTTTCCGCTTGCTCGAAGGCGATGTTGGCCGGCGATTCGAAGACTTCTTCCGTCACTTCGACGCCGTTGGCCAGGTGCGGATAGCGTGCGGCGATGTCCTTGCCGACCTTGGTTTCGCTGTTGTGGAACGCCGGCAGGCAGTGCATGAACTTCACGCGCGGGTTGCCCGAGGCCTTCATCATGTCGGCGTTGACCTGGTACGGCAGCAGTTGCTCGATACGCTCGTCCCACGCTTCCACCGGCTCACCCATCGACACCCAGATGTCAGTGTGGATAAAGTCCACGCCCTTGACGGCAGCCTTGGGGTCTTCGGTGATGGTGATGCGCGCGCCGCTCTCTTCGGCGAAGGCTTTGCACTGATCGATGAAGTCCTGATGCGGCCACAGCGCTTTCGGTGCGGCGATGCGCACGTCCATGCCGAGTTTGGCGCCGATCATCAGCAACGAATTGCCCATGTTGTAGCGGGCATCGCCCAGGTAGGCGTAGCTGATGTCGTGCAGCGGTTTGTCGCTGTGTTCGCGCATGGTCAGCGTGTCGGCGATCATTTGCGTCGGGTGGAATTCAGCGGTCAGGCCGTTGAACACCGGTACGCCGGCGAACTTGGCCAGCTCTTCGACGATTTCCTGTTCGAAGCCGCGGTACTCGATGGCGTCGAACATCCGCCCCAGTACGCGGGCGGTATCCTTCATGCTTTCCTTGTGGCCGATCTGCGACGACACCGGGTCGATGTAGGTGACGTGGGCGCCTTGGTCATGGGCCGCGACTTCGAAGGCGCACCGGGTGCGGGTCGAGGTTTTTTCGAAGATCAGCGCGATGTTCTTGCCTTGCAGGTGCGCACGCTCGGTGCCGGTGTATTTGGCGCGCTTGAGGTCGCGGGACAGGTCCAGCAGGTAGTGCAACTCGCGAGTGGTGTGGTGCATCAGCGAGAGCAGGCTGCGGTTGCGCATGTTGAAAGCCATGATTGGATCTCCTTGGGTTTCGGTTATCCCCTCGGCCGTGCTGGATAAGCATCGGCCAAGGCTCGAAAGTTAATAATCGATAGGGTCGCGAATGATCGGGCAGGTCATGCAGTGGCCACCGCCGCGCCCGCGCCCGAGTTCACTGGCGCTGATGGTGATGACCTCGACGCCGGCCTTGCGCAGCAGGGTGTTGGTGTAGGTGTTGCGGTCGTAGCCGATGACCACGCCTGGCTCCAGCGCCACCACGTTGTTGCCGTCGTCCCATTGCTCGCGTTCGGCGGCGAAGCTGTTGCCGCCGGTTTCGACGACGCGCAGCTGCTTGAGGTTGAGGGATTCGGCCACCACCTCGATGAATGATTTGTTCTCCCGTCGCACGTCCATGCCGTAAGGCTTGCTGCTGTCAGGTCGGATGATGAAGGGCACGATTTCCTTGACCACTTCCGGGAAAACCGTGACCAGATCGCGGTCGCAGAAGCTGAACACGGTGTCCAGGTGCATGGCGGCGCGGGATTTCGGCAGACCTGCGACGACGACTTTTTCCACCGCGCCTTTGGCGAATAGCGATTGCGCCAGTTGGCCGATGGCCTGACGCGAGGTGCGTTCGCCCATGCCGATCAGCACCACGCCATTGCCGATCGGCATGACGTCACCGCCCTCAAGGGTGGCCTGGCCGTGATCCTGGTCCGGGTCGCCGTACCAGACCTCGAAGTCGGCGTTGGTGAACTCGGGGTGAAATTTGTAGATGGCGGTGGCCAGCAGGGTTTCCTGGCGGCGCGCCGGCCAGTACATCGGGTTCAGCGTTACGCCGCCGTAGATCCAGCAGGTGGTGTCGCGGGTGAACTGGGTGTTGGGCAGTGGCGGCAGCAGGAAGCTGGAGTGGCCCAGGTAATCGCGGTACATCTTGATCACGCTGGAGCCTTCGCTTTCTGGCAGGTCCTCGCCGGCCACGCCGCCGATCAGGAATTCGGCCAGCTTGCGCGGCTCCAGGCCTTCGAGCCAGCTGCGCACCTCGTTGGTCAGGCCGACGCCGACGGTGTCGAGGGTGATCTTGCGATCCAGAATCCATTTCAGGGCTTCGGGATTCTGGACCGTCTCGGTCAGCAGGTTGTGCATTTCCAGCACTTCGATCCCGCGCTCGCGCATTTTGGTGACGAAATCGAAGTGGTCGCGCTTGGCCTGGTTGACCCAGATCACGTCGTCGAACAGCAGTTCATCGCAGTTGTTCGGGGTCAGCCGCTGGTGGGCCAGGCCGGGAGAGCAAACCATGACTTTGCGCAGTTTGCCGGCTTCGGAATGGACGCCGTACTTAACTTTTTCCGTGGTCATTACCGTGTTCCTCCAGATGAAAACAATCGGGTGCTTACAGAGTCAGGAAGCCGTCATACAGCCCGTAGGCCGCCACCAGGGCGCCGCCGACGACGGCGACGAAAATCAGCTTCTCGACGTTGGTGAAAACCGGTTTGTCGACTTCACGCTTGGCCTTGGCGAAGAGGATCACACCGGGGGCATACAGCAGGGCGGAGAGCAGCAGGTATTTGACGCCGCCGGCGTACAGCAGCCAGACCGCGTAGGCCAGGGCGATGGCGCCGATGATCAGATCCTTGCGCCGTTCGGCCGCGAAGCCTTCGTAGCTCTCGCCGCGCACTGCCAGCAGCAGGGCATAGGCTGCCGACCACAGGTACGGCACCAGAATCATCGAGGTGGCGAGGTAGATCAGCGACAGGTAAGTGCTGGCCGAAAACAGCGTGATGATCAGAAACAGCTGCACCATCGCGTTGGTCAGCCACAGCGCGTTGGCCGGTACGAGGTTGGCGTTTTCACGGCGCAAAAACGCCGGCATGGTGTGGTCCTTGGCGGCGGCGAACATGATCTCCGCGCACAGCAACACCCATGACAGCAACGCCCCGAGCAAGGAAATGATCAGGCCGACGCTGATCAGCACCGCGCCCCAGTGACCGACCACGTGTTCGAGCACCGCGGCCATCGACGGGTTCTGCAGTTTCGCCAACGCAGGTTGGGTCATGATCCCCAGGGACAGCACGTTGACCAGCACCAGGAACAACAGCACGGTGATGAAGCCGATGACCGTGGCTTTACCCACGTCGCTGCGGACTTCGGCACGGGCCGAGAAGATGCTCGCGCCTTCGATGCCGATGAACACCCACACGGTGACCAGCATCATCTTGCGCACCTGGTTCATCACGCTGCCCAGGTCCGGATTTTTCAGGCCCCAGATGTCGGCGGTGAAGATCTCCAGTTTGAACGCGAACAAGGTGATCAACACGAACAGCAGCAGCGGTACGACCTTGGCGATGGTGGTCACCAGGTTGATGAACGCCGCTTCCTTGATTCCTCGTAAAACCAGAAAGTGCACCGCCCAGAGCAGCAGCGAGGCGCCGATGACGGCGGCCACGGTGTTGCCTTCGCCGAAGATCGGAAAGAAGTAACCGAGGGTGCTGAACAGCAGAACGAAATAACCCACGTTGCCCAGCCAGGCACTGATCCAGTATCCCCAGGCCGACGAAAAACCCATGTAGTCGCCGAAACCGGCCTTGGCGTAGGCATAAACACCGCCATCCAGTTCAGGCTTGCGATTGGCCAGGGTTTGAAAGACGAAAGCGAGGGTCAACATGCCCACTGCGGTGATTGCCCAACCAATCAGAACAGCACCGACATCAGCACTGGCGGCCATGTTCTGGGGCAAAGAGAAGATCCCGCCACCAATCATTGAACCGACCACTAATGCCACGAGCGCGCCGAGTTTCAGTTTTCCGGGGGATTCAGACATTGCATGACTCCAGTGCAGGAGAAGAGAGACAGCAGAGTAGTTCTGCTGGCTGTTCAATCAGCTGACATAGATCAGTGCATGGGCACATTCCATTGTTAATGAAAGACTTATGTATCTTTGTCGGGCATACAGATGTTGATGTAAAAAAGCAGGCGCTGAAGCTATAGATTATTCAGCGATAAATAAAAGACGCTATTGAGACTAATTGATTAAGGTTATTTCGCTTTATCTATTTAGTTAAAAGTCACTGCTTTGCAGCGTTGAGGTATTTGCAGTGACTGTTCTGGCCTCATCGCGGGCAAGCCACGCTCCCACAGGATCACGCTGTACCTGTGGGAGCGGGCTTGCCCGCGATAGCTATCTGATGATCACCACCACTGTGCGCGATGGGCACCCAATTCACCGGCTGGCAGCGCCCACTGCAGTGGCGTCCCGGTGATCTTAAGCGGCACCTGCAACCGATGGGCCGGTCCCCACGGCGTTTGCTCGAGCAACACCCCTTGATCGTTGTCATCCTCTGCCCGCAACGGCTCATCCGTTCCGGCGCCATGTTCGATCAACAACTTCGCCGTCCGTGCCAGCGACAACCGCGCAGAGCCACCATACCCCAATAGCTTGATCGCACTGGCCGCCATCAAATACCCGGTGGCGTGATCAAGGGCCTGGACCGGCAGCGGTGTCGGTTTATCCGCCTTCTTCCAGTGCATGCCCCCGTCGGCAATCCCGCTGCTCATCTGCACCAGGCTGTCGAAGCCGCGACGGTTCTGCCAAGGGCCGCTCCAGCCGTAAGCGTTGAGGCAAACATCGATCAGGCCTGGGGCCAGTGCCTGGCGTTGGGCGATGCCGTAACCCAGGCGTTCCAAGGCATCGGCGCGGTAGCCGTGGAGCAGAATGTCGGCGTCCTTGAGCAGGCTTTCGAACACCGCGCGATCGGCTTTGTCGTGCAGATCCAGGCGCGCACAGCGTTTGCCCAAGGTGACTTCCGGCACCACCCCCGGTTCGTTCCAGGTCGGTGGGTCGATGCGCAGCACATCGGCGCCGAGCCCGGCGAGGAAGCGGCTGGCGATCGGGCCGGCGAGCACTCGCGTGAGGTCCAGCACCTTGATCCCGGCCAACGGTTGCGCCACCGAGCCTTGCCACGGTTTGGTGGTTTGGTTGCCACCGACACTGAACTGAATCAACGGCTCGGCGTTCACGGCCCGACCTTGGGGGTGAGCTTGCCATTGTTTCCAACTGCGCATTTCGGCGGCGCAACCACCGGCCTCGACCACCGCTTGTTCCAGATCGCTTTTCGCCCACTGAGCCACTTTGCTCGCCATCGCTGCGCGGTCGGCACAGGCGCCGAGCACTGATTCAGCAGCGGTGCGGTGATGGGGCGCGTTGGTGTGCAGGCGGATCCAGCCATCTTTGGTTGCATAGTCGCCGGCGACCGGGTCCCACAATGGCGGGACGCTCCAGCCCACGGGGCGGATCGAGGTGGCGAACCAGAACGACGCCAGCCGGCGGTCGACTTCGAGGCTGGGCAAACGACCAGTCTGCCGGTGCAGCAGTTCGCTGGCGGCCTGGCCGGCGGCGGCAATGCTGGCGCAGGCCAGATCGGTCACGGCAAATGCCGAGGGCAGGGCGCCGCTCGAGGTGAACGGGATTGGGGTGTGAGGCAAGCCGAGTGCGGCTTGAATGGACGTGAGTAAATCAGTCATCGAAGGCCCTCCGGAACGAGAGCCCGAGCATAGTCCAAAAAGACGGCTCGGCCAGATGAAATCCTGTGGGGGGATTCATCGATTTCCGAGAGCCAATACACACGATCCAGAATGAGTGTTTAACGACACCCTGTGTTACGTCCTAAAGCCCACGAAACCTTGCGCCGTTGCCTACGCCTGCGCCAGAATCCGCCGGCTTGTGCGCCTTGGGCCGGGTCGGTAACTTGATTCGCATCACTGATTCCCAGTGATCGGGTTTAGCAGCCCGGCTCTTCATCCCGGTTGTACAAGTCTTATCCAGTCAGGCATTCGCCTGCGCTCGATGGTGGCTGTGCGCATGGCACCTTCGGGTGCGCCGGGTTTGGGGTTACCGGTCTGCTAACTTGCGCACAGCTGCCTCCCATTCGTTTAGCAGCGAGATGGATGCGGCCTTACTGGAGTTACCCCATGTTCAAAGTAACGCCTAACCCACCGGTCACAGATCCGGTCTCCCCCTACGAATCCCCCGATTCCAGAAAACTCAACGAAGCCGCCGAGCGCGCCCTCGACCATTACCTCAACCCGGCGGCCACGGTCATGGCCACACCCTACCAACCCAACAAGCTGTACCTGGCCAACCCGGCGGCCGCCACCGAGCCGATGCTGGTCAACGCCAGCGAAACCCTGGGCTCGGCCACCGTCATGCTCAACGACTTCGCGGCTTTGCTTGAAGGCACTCACCGCAAAACCTTGCTGGGCATCGCGCAGGTGGTGATGCTGGCTGAACTGGCGGTCAATCAGGTGCTGGACAAGGTAGTGCCGACTGAGTAATTCCCAGTGGCCGGGGGGACTGTTGGCTGAGTTCAGAGTTTGAGTTGGCTGACTTGACGCCTTCGCGGGCAAGCCTCGCTCCTACGAGGATATGCAATCCCCTGTGGGAGCTGCTGCCACAGGGGAATTGTTCCAGCGCTTTACCCACGCCCCAGCAGGTAGGTCGCGTAATCCGGGATGCGGTGTTCGTGAGCCTGATCCATCAACGGGCTGCTGAGCAGGTAGTCGGCGCTGCATTCGTTGCAGGCCACGGGGATGTTCCACACCGCCGCGACCCGCAGTAATGCCTTGATGTCCGGGTCGTGGGGTTGCGGTTCGAACGGGTCCCAGAAGAACACCAGCATGTCGACCCGCTGCTCGGCGATTTGCGCGCCGAGTTGCTGGTCGCCGCCCAGTGGACCGCTGATCATGCTTTCCACCGGCAGGCCGAGGCGTTGTTGCAACAACAACCCCGTGGTGCCGGTGGCGACCAGTTCATGCTGCGCGAGTTTGTCTTTCTGCCGCTCGGCCCAGTCCAGCAAAAACACTTTGCAGTGGTCATGGGCGACCAGGGCGATACGCTTGCGCGCCGCCATGGTCTTTTGCGTAAAGCTGATACCGATCATCGGTTGCTGCTCCACGGTTTACTCTGCGTTGCAGAGCGCCAGGCAGTTATCGAGCATGCGGTTGGAGAAGCCCCATTCGTTGTCGTACCAGGCCAGCACTTTGAGCAGCTTGCCGCTGGACTTGGTGTGGTTGGCGTCGAAGATCGACGACAGCGGGTTGTGGTTGAAGTCGCTGGAAACCAGCGGCAGGGTGTTGTAACCCAGAATCTTCGAGTGTTGGCTGGCTTGTTTGAGCAGCGCATTCACTTCATCGGCCGACGCTTCGCGCTTGAGCTGCACGGTCAGGTCCACCAGCGACACGTTGATCACCGGAACACGCACTGCCATGCCGGTCAGTTTGCCCGCCAGGTCCGGCAGCACCAGGCCTACCGCTTCAGCGGCGCCGGTCTTGCTCGGGATCATGTTCTGGGTGGCGGAACGGGCGCGGTACGGGTCGGTGTGGTAGACGTCGGTCAGGTTCTGGTCGTTGGTGTAGGCATGGATGGTGGTCATCAGACCGCTTTCGATGCCCAGCTCGCGGTGCAGCACCTGGGCCACCGGGGCCAGGCAGTTGGTGGTGCACGAGGCGTTGGAAATGATCTGGTGCGACTGGCGCAGAATGTCGTGGTTAACCCCATAAACCACAGTGGCGTCGGCGCCTTTGGCCGGGGCCGAGATGATCACTTTACGTGCGCCGGCCGTAATATGGGCGGCGGCTTTGGCACGGTCGGTGAACAGACCGGTGCATTCGAATACGACGTCGACCTTCTCCGCGGCCCAAGGCAGCTCGGCCGGGTTGCGAATGGCGCTGACCGAAATACGGTCGCCATTGACGGTCAGGCTTTCCTGATCGTGCTGGACATCGGCATCGAATGTGCCGTGAACGGTGTCGTATTTCAGGAGGTGAGCATTCATCGAGCTGTCGCCCAGGTCGTTGATTGCCACGATCTGCAGATCCTGGCGATAGCCTTGGGTATACAGTGCGCGCAGGACATTACGGCCGATACGGCCAAAACCATTGATTGCGATTCGAAGAGTCATTTACAGCGCCGCCGTCGTTTTGTTGTTGGAATTACAAGATTATTCGCAAAAAAATAGAAAACAAGCCTTTTTAGTGGCAATATTTTGTTTTATCTACAACGAGTGACCTGGATCAACTGGTCCGAATGATCAAGAAAGCCGTCTGTCATCCCGATCACAACGGCGTTTGATCAGCATAGACAATCAGGTCGCCACATCCGTTAGCCTGGAGTTCTACACATGCATCCCCGCGTCCTTGAGGTCACCGAACGGCTTATCGCCCGCAGCCGCGCCACACGTGAGGCTTACCTTGCATTGATCCGTGGCGCCGCCAGTGACGGCCCGATGCGTGGCAAGCTGCAATGCGCCAACTTCGCCCACGGCGTGGCCGGATGTGGCAGCGACGACAAGCACAGCTTGCGGATGATGAACTCCGCCAACATCGCAATTGTTTCGTCATATAACGACATGCTCTCGGCGCACCAGCCGTACGAAGTCTTTCCTGAACAGATCAAAAAAGCCCTGCGCGAAATCGGCTCCGTCGGCCAGTTCGCCGGTGGCACCCCGGCCATGTGCGATGGCGTGACCCAGGGCGAGCCAGGCATGGAACTGAGCCTGCCGAGCCGTGAAGTGATCGCGTTGTCCACCGCCGTGGCGCTGTCCCACAACATGTTCGACGGCGCGCTGATGCTCGGCATCTGCGACAAGATCGTGCCGGGCCTGATGATGGGCGCGTTGCGCTTCGGTCATTTGCCGATGATTTTCGTGCCGGGCGGGCCAATGGTGTCCGGCATCTCCAACAAGCAGAAAGCCGATGTGCGCCAGCGCTACGCCGAAGGCAAGGCGACCCGCGAAGAGCTGCTGGAATCGGAGATGAAGTCCTACCACAGCCCTGGTACTTGCACGTTCTACGGCACCGCCAACACCAACCAGTTGCTGATGGAAGTCATGGGCCTGCACTTGCCAGGCGCCTCGTTCGTCAACCCGAACACCCCGTTGCGCGATGCCCTGACCCGCGAAGCGGCGCATCAGGTCACGCGCCTGACCAAGCAGAATGGCAACTTCCTGCCGATCGGCGAAATCGTCGACGAGCGTTCGCTGGTCAACTCCATCGTGGCCCTGCACGCCACCGGCGGCTCGACCAACCACACTTTGCACATGCCGGCCATCGCCATGGCCGCAGGCATCCAGTTGACTTGGCAGGACATGGCCGACCTCTCCGAGGTGGTGCCGACCCTGAGCCACGTGTACCCGAACGGCAAAGCCGACATCAACCACTTCCAGGCAGCGGGCGGCATGTCGTTCCTGATCCGCGAACTGCTGGAAGCCGGCCTGCTCCACGAAAACGTCAACACCGTGCTCGGCCACGGCCTGAGCCGCTACACCAAAGAGCCGTTCCTCGAAAACGGCGAGCTGGTCTGGCGCGAAGGCCCGATCGAAAGCCTCGACGAAAACATCCTGCGCCCAGTGGCTCGTGCATTCTCGCCAGAAGGCGGTTTGCGCGTGATGGAAGGCAACCTCGGCCGTGGCGTGATGAAGGTCTCGGCGGTCGCCCTGGAAAACCAGGTCGTCGAAGCCCCGGCCATGGTGTTCCAGGATCAACAGGACCTGGCCGATGCGTTCAAGGCCGGTCTGCTGGAGAAGGATTTTGTCGCGGTGATGCGCTTCCAGGGCCCGCGCTCCAACGGCATGCCGGAGCTGCACAAAATGACGCCGTTCCTCGGCGTGTTGCAGGACCGTGGCTTCAAAGTTGCGTTGGTGACTGACGGGCGCATGTCCGGCGCCTCGGGGAAAATCCCGGCGGCGATCCACGTCAGCCCCGAAGCTTACGTGGGCGGCGCTTTGGCACGGGTGCGTGAGGGCGATATCATCCGCGTCGATGGCGTCAAAGGCACCCTGGAGCTTAAGGTGGACGCCGAAGAATTCGCAGCACGCGAGCCGGCCAAAGGCCTGTTGGGCAACAACATCGGCACCGGCCGCGAACTGTTTGGTTTCATGCGCATGGCCTTCAGCTCCGCAGAGCAAGGCGCCAGCGCCTTTACTTCTGCCCTGGAGACGCTTAATTGAAACTGGCTTTGGTCGGTGACATCGGTGGGACCAACGCACGTTTCGCGTTGTGGAAAAACCAGCAGCTGGAATCGGTCCAGGTGCTGGCAACGGCAGACCACGCCACCCCGGAAGAAGCGATTGCGCTGTACCTGAGCGGGCTCGGCCTGGCGCCGGGTTCGATCGGTTCGGTGTGCCTCTCGGTGGCCGGCCCTGTGAGCGGTGATGAATTCAAGTTCACCAACAATCACTGGCGGCTCAGCCGCAAGGGTTTCTGCAAGACCTTGCAGGTGGATCAACTGCTGCTGGTCAACGATTTCTCAGCCATGGCGCTGGGCATGACCCGATTGCAGCCGGGCGAGTTCCGGGTGGTCTGCGAAGGCACGCCGGAGCCGTTGCGGCCGGCGGTGGTGATCGGCCCGGGCACAGGCTTGGGTGTAGGCACGTTGCTCGATCTGGGCGAGGGCCGTTTTGCCGCGTTGCCGGGGGAGGGCGGTCACGTCGATCTGCCGCTGAGCAGCCCGCGGGAAACCCAACTGTGGCAACACATCTACAACGAGATCGGCCATGTCAGCGCTGAAACGGCATTGAGCGGCGGTGGTTTGCCGCGGGTCTACCGGGCGATCTGCGCGGTGGATGGTCACACGCCTGTGCTCGACACACCTGAAGCGATCACGGCGGCCGGGCTGGCGGGTGATCCGATTGCCCTGGAAGTGCTTGAGCAGTTCTGCTGCTGGCTCGGTCGCGTGGCCGGCAACAATGTGCTGACCACCGGTGCACGGGGTGGTGTGTACATCGTTGGCGGGGTGATTCCACGGTTTGCCGACTTTTTCGTTAAAAGCGGTTTCGCCCGGTGCTTTGCCGACAAGGGTTGCATGAGCGATTACTTCAAAGGCATTCCGGTGTGGCTGGTGACAGCGCCGTATTCCGGCCTTGTTGGCGCGGGTGTGGCGCTGGAGCAGGCCTGAGACCGCGTCACCTCATTCGCGGGCAAGCCTCGCTCCTACAAGGAATGTCACGAACCCTGTAGGAGCGAGGCTTGCCCGCGAAGAGGCCGGAACAGACAACATAGATCCATGATCGATCAGGCATAATCCTCCCTAACACAAACAACAAGGACGCCGCCCCGTGAGCTCAGTCAACAAGTCGATTTTGTTGGTCGATGACGATCAAGAGATACGCGAGTTGCTGGACACCTACCTGACCCGTGCCGGTTTCCAGGTCCGCACCACGCCCGATGGTGCAGGCTTTCGTCAAGCATTGAACGAGGCACCGAGCGATCTGGTGATCCTCGACGTGATGCTGCCGGACGAAGACGGTTTCAGCCTCTGCCGCTGGGTCCGTCAGCACCCGCGCCAGGCCCATGTGCCGATCATCATGCTCACCGCCAGTTCCGACGAGGCCGATCGTGTCATCGGCCTGGAACTGGGCGCCGACGACTACCTCGGCAAACCCTTCAGCCCCCGTGAATTGCAGGCGCGGATCAAAGCCTTGTTGCGTCGCGCGCAGTTCGGTCAGGAGCGTTCCGGCGGTGAAGTGCTGGCCTTCGACGACTGGCGGCTGGACATGGTCAGCCATCGGCTGTTCCATACCGACGGCGAGGAAGTGATTCTCTCCGGCGCCGATTTCGCCCTGCTGAAACTGTTCCTCGATCACCCTCAGGAAATCCTCGACCGCGACACCATCGGCAACGCCACCCGTGGCCGTGACCTGATGCCGCTCGATCGCATCGTCGACATGGCGGTCAGCCGTTTGCGCCAGCGTCTGCGCGACACCGAAAAGCCGCCGCGGCTGATCCGGACCGTGCGTGGCAGCGGTTACCAATTGGCAGCCAACGTGGTTGCCGGCAATGGCCACTGAGTTTCTGCGCAAGCTCGCCGGGCGCGTGCCGGTGCCGCGCTCGCTGCTCGGGCGCATGTTGCTGCTGACCCTGTTGGCGGTGCTGTTCGCCCAGACGCTGTCGAGCGTGATCTGGGTTTCGCAACTGCGTGCCACCCAGCTCGAAGGCCTGGTCACCAGCGCCCGCAGCCTGGCCCATTCGATGACGGCCAGCGTCAGTTATTTCCGCTCGTTGCCGGTGGCGTTCAGGCCGCTGGTGCTCGACCAGTTGCGCAGCATGGGCGGCACCCGGTTCGTGGTGACCCTCAACGACAAACCCTTGGGCATGGAAGTGCTGCCGATCACGCCGCGCAAAGAAGCGGTGCTCAAAGCGGTGGACGAGGTGCTGCGCCAGTCGCTGGGCCAGGACGCCGATATTTCGGTGACCTTCGTCAGCCCCGAAGACCTGCGGATCTTCAATAGCGGGCTGAAACTCGATGAATTGCCACGCTCCTGGGCGCACTACGCGTTGACCCTGGAGCCAGTGAACCCACCGGTGCTGGTCACGCAAATCCAGATGGCGCCGGGGGAATGGCTGTACATCGCTTCGCTGTTGCCCGAGCCCTACACCAGTCTCGAAGAGCAAGGCCTGCCGGCACAGCAAGTCTGGTTCATCGTACTCACCAGCGGCTTCTTGCTCCTGTTCATCGGCCTGCTGGTGCACTGGCAGAGCCGGCCACTCAAGCGATTGGCGCGGGCGGCGCGGGACATGTCCTTGGGCGCCGATGTCGAACCGGTCGCTCAGGGCGGCGGCAGTGAAGTGGTGGAAGTCGGTCGCGCGTTCAATGCAATGCGTGAACGCATCAGCCGTTACCTGACTGAGCGCAGCCAGTTGTTCAGCGCGATTTCCCATGACTTGCGCACACCGATCACTCGGCTGCGACTGCGGGTTGAATTGCTTGAAGACGAAAAGCTGCAAGCCAAGTTCGGACGTGATCTGGATGAGCTGGAGTTGTTGGTCAAGGGCGCGCTGCAATGCGTGAAAGACACCGACATCCACGAAAACATCGAGCAGGTGGACCTCAATCATGTGCTCGACTGCCTGGTGGAACCGTATCTGGCGCCCAACGGCAATGGCCGCGTGACTCAGCAGGGGCGGGCGCTGGCGCCGTATCCCGGCAAGCCACTGGCGCTCAAGCGCTGCATCGGCAACCTGATCGACAACGCCTTGAAGTACGGGCAGAACGCGCATCTGCACATCGATGACGACGAGAGCGCGTTTGTGCTGCATGTCGACGACGAAGGTCCGGGTGTGCCGGAGCAGCGGCTGGAGCAAGTGTTCGAGCCGCACTTCCGCCTGGCCGGGCAGCAGCAGGGTTATGGCCTGGGGCTGGGGATTGCACGCAACATTGCCCATAGCCATGGCGGTGAAGTCAGCCTGCAAAACCTGCGTGAAGGCGGGTTGCGCGTGACGTTGCAGTTGCCACGACCAATGGATTGACGCTGCCCCTGTGGCGAGGGAGCTTGCTCCCGTTGGACTGCGCAGCAGTCCCTCTTTCAGGGCCGCTCCGCGCCCCAACGGGAGCAAGCTCCCTCGCCACAAATAACCACTCACTTCAAAATTGGGGCGAATGTCACAGGTCGGTGACATAACGCTCCCCCTTCGTTACCTGCCCGCCACCGACCGTTGTTTAGACTGGTCCCAGTCATAACAACAAAAAAGGTATCGCATGGACACCTTCCAACCCGCCTTCAGCAGTTGGCTGAACGCGCCTGCCCATCATCAATGGCTCGGCGCCGAAGGCCTGCGCCTGTTGGCGTTTGCCAAGGCTTCAAAACTCCCCGAAGGTTTCGGCAACCTTGATGAAAAGGGGCGCCTGGCGGCCAACGCGCAAGCCGAAACCATGAACACCGCGCGCATGACCCACAGCTTCGCCATGGCCCACATCCAGGGTTTGCCGGGGTTCGCCGAGCTGGTGGATCACGGGATCAAAGCCCTCAGCGGGCCGCTGCGTGACGCCGAACACGGTGGCTGGTTCGCCACGCCCGAACACCGCGACGGCAATACCGGCAAAGCCGCTTACCTGCATGCCTTCGTGGCATTGGCCGCGAGCTCTGCGGTGGTCGCTCAACGGCCCGGTGCGCAAGCCCTGCTCGACGATGCAATCCACATCATCGACAGCCATTTCTGGAGCGAGGAGGAGGGCGCCATGCGCGAGTCCTTCAACCGCGACTGGACCGAGGAAGAGGCTTATCGCGGCGCCAACAGCAACATGCACGCCACCGAAGCCTTTCTCGCCCTGGCCGATGTCACCGAGGACCACCGCTGGCTGATTCGCGCGCAGCGCATCGTCGAGCGTGTCATTCACGAACACGCCGCCGCTAACGATTACCTGGTGGTCGAGCATTTTGATCGCGACTGGCAGCCGCTGCGCGACTATAACCACGACAATCCGGCGGACGGTTTTCGCCCTTATGGCACCACGCCGGGTCATGGTTTCGAATGGGCGCGGCTGTTGCTGCACCTCGAAGCGGCGCGAGTGCAGGCCGGGATGCTCACGCCAGGCTGGTTGGCCACCGATGCGCAAAAACTCTTCGAACACAATTGCCGTCACGGCTGGGACGTCGACGGTGCTCCGGGGATTGTCTACACCCTCGACTGGGACAATCGCGCAGTGGTTCGCCATCGATTGCACTGGACTCATTGTGAAGCCAGCGCCGCCGCCAGTGCGCTGCTAAAACGCACCGGTGATGAGCAATACGAGCGTTGGTACCGACTGTTCTGGGAATTCTGTGACAGTCATTTCATCGACCGCTGCGATGGCAGCTGGTATCACGAGCTCGATCCACTGAACCGCCCGAGCGCCGATATCTGGGCCGGTAAACCTGACCTGTATCACGCCTGGCAAGCGGTATTGATCCCGCGCCTGCCATTGGCGCCGAGCATGGCCAGTGCGCTGGGGCGGTTGTCCCAGAGCGCTGCTGTGTAACCAGCTATGTAACCATGTGGTGACATTCGCGCGTCCCTTCGTTACCTGCGAAGGGATATCCCCTGTTTAAAATCCTATGCAGCGCAAGCACCAGACTTGCATGCATAACAACAAGAAAGGTACTACTAGATGAATGCGATTTCTCGCCTCGCTACTGTCATTTCTCTCGCTTCACTGCTTCCCGTTGCTGCATTCCCGCTCAGTGCCCTTGCCGCCGATTCCAAAGGTTCGGTGGAAGTCGTTCACTGGTGGACGTCTGGTGGTGAAAAAGCAGCGGTCGATGTGCTCAAGGCTCAAGTCGAAAAAGACGGCTTTACCTGGAAAGACGGCGCAGTCGCCGGCGGTGGCGGTGCCACGGCCATGACCGTACTCAAAAGCCGCGCCGTGGCCGGTAACCCGCCGGGCGTAGCGCAGATCAAAGGTCCGGACATTCAGGAATGGGCGTCTACCGGCCTGCTCGATACCGACGTCTTGAAAGACGCTGCCAAAACTGAGAAGTGGGACAGCCTGCTCGACAAGAAAGTCTCCGATACCGTGAAGTACGACGGTAACTATGTGGCCGTGCCGGTGAACATTCACCGCGTCAACTGGTTGTGGATCAATCCGGAAGTCTTCAAGAAAGCCGGCATCGAAAAAGCGCCAACCACCCTTCAGGAATTCTACGCGGCCGGTGACAAGCTCAAGGCTGCGGGCTTCATTGCGCTTGCCCACGGTGGCCAGCCTTGGCAAGACAGCACCGTGTTCGAAGCGGTGGTCCTGTCGGTCATGGGCGTCGATGGCTACAAGAAAGCCCTGGTCGACCTGGATAACGCTGCGCTGACCGGCCCTGACATGGTCAAGGCGCTGACCGAACTGAAGAAAGTCGCGACCTACATGGACGCCGACGGCAAAGGCCAGGACTGGAACCTGGAGGCGGCCAAGGTCATCAACGGCAAGGCCGGCATGCAGATCATGGGTGACTGGGCCAAGAGCGAGTGGACAGCGGCCAAGAAAGTCGCTGGCAAGGATTACGAGTGCGTAGCCTTCCCGGGCACCGACAAGGCCTTCACCTACAACATCGATTCGCTGGCCGTGTTCAAGCAGAAAGACAAGGGCACTGCTGCAGCTCAGCAGGACATTGCCAAGGTCGTGCTGGGTGAGAACTTCCAGAAAGTCTTCAGCATTAACAAGGGCTCGATCCCGGTTCGAAACGACATGCTGAGCGACATGGGCAAGTACGGTTTCGACTCCTGCGCCCAGACGGCTGCCAAAGACTTCCTGGCGGACGCCAAGTCCGGTGGCTTGCAGCCGAGCATGGCGCACAACATGGCGACCACGCTGGCGGTACAGGGTGCTTTCTTTGATGTCGTGACCAACTTCATCAACGATCCGAAAGCCGATCCTGCCACTGCCGCCAAGCAACTCGGCACTGCCATTAAAGCGGCCAAGTAACCGTTAGCCGCGCCCCCCCTGTGGGAGGGATTTTGTGGGAGCCAGCTCCCACAGAAGGCCGCTCCTACAAGGGAAAGCGCTTGTAATCCTTTCTCTTCGTACTGGATCTTCCCATGAGTTCTGTTGCTGTGTTCAGCAAGGCCTCGCCGTTCGATGCACTGCAGCGCTGGCTCCCCAAGCTGGTGCTGGCGCCGAGCATGTTCATTGTTTTGGTGGGGTTCTATGGCTATATCCTGTGGACCTTCGTCCTGTCGTTCACCACTTCGACCTTCCTGCCGACTTACAAATGGGCAGGTCTGGCGCAGTACCAGCGGCTGTTCGACAACGATCGCTGGTGGGTAGCGAGCAAGAACCTGGCGCTTTTCGGCGGCATGTTCATCGGCATCACCCTGGTGATCGGTGTGTTGCTGGCGGTGTTTCTTGACCAGCGCATTCGTCGCGAAGGTTTCATTCGCACCATTTACCTGTACCCGATGGCGCTTTCGATGATCGTCACCGGTACCGCCTGGAAGTGGCTGCTCAACCCGGGCATGGGCCTGGACAAATTGCTGCGTGACTGGGGCTGGGAAGGCTTTCGCCTGGACTGGCTGATCGATCCGGATCGCGTTGTGTACTGCCTGGTGATCGCGGCGGTATGGCAAGCCTCGGGCTTCATCATGGCGATGTTCCTCGCCGGTCTGCGTGGCGTTGATCAATCGATCATCCGTGCCGCCCAGATCGATGGCGCGAGCATGCCGCGCATTTACCTGAAAGTGGTGTTGCCGAGCCTGCGCCCGGTGTTCTTCAGCGCAGTGATGATCCTGGCCCACATCGCTATCAAGAGTTTCGACCTGGTGGCGGCAATGACCGCCGGTGGCCCGGGTTATTCCTCCGATCTGCCTGCGATGTTCATGTATTCCTTCACCTTCAGTCGCGGCCAGATGGGCATGGGCTCGGCCAGTGCGATTCTGATGCTCGGTGCGATTCTCGCGATCATCGTGCCTTACCTGTACTCCGAGCTGAGGGCCAAACGTCATGACTAGTTTCGCTGCCAAACCTGCCATCAGCCTGAGTCGCATCGCGATCTATGGCGTGCTGCTCCTTGCGGTATTGCTGTACCTGATACCGCTGGTGGTCATGCTGTTGACCAGTTTCAAGACGCCGGAAGACATCAACTCCGGCAACCTGCTGAGCTGGCCGACCGTGGTCAGCGGTATTGGCTGGATCAAGGCCTGGGGCACGGTTGACGGGTACTTCTGGAACTCGATCAAGATCACCGTTCCGGCGGTAATGATCTCTACGGCCATCGGTGCGTTGAACGGCTATGTGCTGTCGATGTGGCGCTTTCGCGGGTCCCAGTTGTTCTTCGGCCTGCTGCTGTTCGGTTGCTTCCTGCCATTCCAGACGGTCCTGCTGCCGGCCTCGTTCACCCTCGGCAAGATGGGCCTGGCCAGCACAACGACAGGCCTGGTGTTCGTGCACGTGGTCTACGGCCTGGCGTTCACCACACTGTTTTTCCGTAACTACTACGTCAGCGTTCCCGATGCCCTGGTGAAAGCGGCGCGGCTCGATGGCGCGGGGTTCTTCACCATCTTCCGCTTGATCATCCTGCCGATGTCCACCCCGATCATCATGGTCTGTCTGATCTGGCAGTTCACCCAGATCTGGAACGACTTCCTGTTCGGCGTGGTGTTCTCAAGCGGTGACTCGCAACCCATTACGGTGGCGTTGAACAACTTGGTCAACACCAGTACCGGGGCCAAGGAATACAACGTTGATATGGCGGCGGCGATGATCGCCGGGCTGCCGACCCTGCTGGTCTATGTGGTCGCAGGTAAGTATTTCGTGCGCGGGCTGACGGCCGGCGCAGTCAAGGGGTAATCATGGCTACGCTCGAACTTCGCAATGTAAACAAAACCTATGGCCCCGGCCTGCCGGACACCCTCAAGAACATTGAGCTGTCGATCAAGGACGGTGAATTCCTGATTCTTGTGGGCCCTTCGGGTTGCGGTAAATCGACCCTGATGAATTGCATCGCCGGCCTTGAGACCATCACCGGCGGCGCGATCATGATCGGTGACCAGGACGTCAGCGGCATGAGCCCCAAAGACCGCGACATCGCCATGGTGTTCCAGTCCTACGCGCTGTACCCGACCATGAGCGTGCGCGAAAACATCGCGTTCGGTTTGAAGATCCGCAAGATGCCTGCCGCCGACATCGACGCGGAAGTCGCTCGCGTGGCCAAGCTGTTGCAAATCGAACACCTGCTCAACCGCAAGCCGGGTCAGCTCTCCGGTGGTCAGCAACAGCGCGTGGCCATGGGCCGGGCGTTGGCGCGTCGGCCGAAGATCTACCTGTTCGACGAACCGCTGTCCAACCTCGACGCCAAGCTGCGGGTCGAGATGCGCACCGAAATGAAACTGATGCACCAGCGCCTGAAAACCACCACGGTCTACGTGACCCACGACCAGATCGAAGCGATGACCCTGGGCGACAAAGTGGCGGTGATGAAGGACGGGATCATCCAGCAGTTCGGTACGCCGAAAGACATCTACAACAACCCGGCCAACCTGTTCGTGGCGAGCTTCATCGGTTCGCCGCCGATGAACTTCATTCCCCTGCGTTTGCAGCGCAAGGACGGCCGTCTGTTGGCGTTGCTCGACAGTGGTCAGGCGCGCTGCGAATTGCCGCTGGGCATGCAGGATGCCGGGCTCGAAGACCGCGAAGTGATCCTCGGCATGCGCCCGGAACAGATCGTGCTGGCGAACGGCGAGCCAAACGGTTTGCCAACCATTCGCGCCGAAGTGCAGGTCACCGAACCGACCGGTCCCGACACCCTGGTATTCGTCAATCTCAACGACACCAAGGTCTGCTGCCGTCTGGCACCGGACGTCGCACCGGCCCCGGGCGAGACCCTGACGTTGCAATTCGATCCATCGAAAGTGCTGCTGTTCGATGCCAAGACCGGTGAGCGTCTGGGCGTTGCCGGCCTGCCAAAAACCGAAGCTCACAGCGCCAACGTGGCCCAGTTCAAAGGCCGCTGAAGATCAAATGTGGGAGCGAGCAAGCCCGCTCTCACAGGGGGGATTAGTGGCGGATGGAGACATCCGTCGCAATCGATGTAAACCGCGTTAGATAAAAACAGTTAATAACAATAAAACGAGGATGTAGGGATGAAGAAGAAGAACAACGCTCAACTGATCTGCCAATTGTCAGCGGTTGCGGCGATGATGCTGGCCGGTAGCGCACACGCGGCTGACGCGTTCAGTGCCGATTCCCAGTGGATGACGGGGGACTGGGGTGGCGAGCGGACCAAGCTGATCGAGCAAGGTATCGACATCAAGGCCGACTATGTCGGTGAAGTGGGCGCCAACCTGCACGGCGGCTACAACGACGACAAAACGGCGCGTTACGCCGACCAGTTTGGTCTGGGCGTGGCGCTGGACCTGCAAAAACTGTGGGGCTGGGATAACACCCAGGCCAAGATCCAGCTCACCAACCGTAACGGTCAGAACATCTCCAATGACCGTGTCGGCGACCCGCGTGCCGGCACCTTGAGTTCCTCCCAGGAAGTCTACGGCCGTGGCCACATGGTCCGTCTGACCCAGCTGTGGATCAAGCATCAGTTCCTCGACGGGAAACTGGACGTCAAGGCTGGTTACTTCGGCGAAGGCGAAGACTTCAACACCTTCCCTTGCGAGTTCCAGAACCTGGCATTCTGCGGTTCCCAGGCGGGTAACTGGGCGACCGGTATCTGGTACAACTGGCCGGTCATGCAGGCGGCGGTTCGCGTGAAGTACAACATCACGCCTGAGTTCTATGCGCAGATCGGCGCGTACAACCAGAACCCATCGCAACTTGAGCACGGTAACGGCTTCAAGCTCAGCGGCAGTGGTACCAAAGGTACCGTCTTGCCGGTTGAATTGGTCTGGTCGCCGAAGGTCAACAACCTGCCGGGCGAATACCGTGTCGGTTACTACAAGAGCACGGCCGACGCCGATGACGTCCGTAAAGACGACAACGGCAATGATGCAGCGACCACCGGCAATGCCTATCGCAGCCATGACAGCAAGCATGGCTACTGGTTCGTGGCGCAGCAACAACTGACCACCCATAACGGTGATGCTTCGCGCGGTCTGAACATCGCGGCCAACGCCACCTTCCACGACAAGGACACCAACTTCGTCGACAACTACCAGTCGCTGATGTTTGTTTACAAGGGCCCGTTCGATGCGCGTCCAAAAGACGACGTCGGGATCGGTTTCTCCCGTATCCATGTCAACGATGACGTGAAGAAAAACTCCGAGTTGGTCAACGCCGCCAATGGTGTCACCGACTACAACGATCCACTGTTCGCGCCACTGCGCAGCACCGAGTACAACTACGAGATCAACTACGGTTTCCACGTTACCAACTGGCTGACGGTGCGTCCTAACCTGCAATACATCACTCACCCGGGTGGTGTGGATGAAGTTGATAACGCGCTGGTCGCCGGCCTGAAAATTCAGTCGGTGTTCTAACGCTGTTGCGATAAGCTCCTCTCTATGTGCGCATATTTGCGGACGGCCATGGCTGTCCGCTTTTTTTTGGGGGTGGCGCACCCTCGGGTGACAGATGATTTTCAGGACCGTGGCACATGCTTGAGCATCCGCTACAACGCTTCTTCAAATCCTTGCGCGAACGTCCGGTGTTTGCGTGGGAGCGCTATCAGATGCGCGACGTGCTGGTGATCGACCATCCGCTGTGTCAGGCGGTGTTCAGTCGTCAGGGCGCGCAGTTGCTGCACTTCCAGCCAAAGGGTCAGAAACCCTGGCTGTGGTGCGCGGCGAAATGGCCGCACGTGGGTGCGATTCGCGGCGGCGTGCCGGTGTGTTGGCCGTGGTATGGCCGCCACCCAAGCGAAAACGCCTGGCCGTCCCATGGCTGGGCGCGCCTGCTGGACTGGAAGTTACTCGACAGCAGCAGTGACGACGATGGCGTGCACCTGCACTGGCAGTTACAGCTGTGCGACTGGCAAGTGGACTTGCACGCGCACCTGGGCGAACGCATGGATTTGCACTTGAGCACGGAGCATCAGGACGACATGCCGTGCCAGTTGAGTCAGGCGTTGCACGCCTATTGGCGTATTGGTGACGTCGGTGAGGTAGCGCTGTCTGGGCTCGAAGGAGCGCAAGGTTACGACCAGTTGAACCGCCAGGCTTGCCAACAGGAAGGCGAGTTGCGGGTCGACGGTGGGTGTCAGCGGGTGTTCCAGCATGACGGCGAATTGCAGCTCAAGGACCACGCCTGGCAGCGCGAACTGTGCATCGACACCGGTGATCATGCAGACACGGTGGTCTGGCATCCCGGCTCGCGGCCATTGCTGGGCGTGAGCTGGAATGAGATTTCCGAGTTCGTCTGTGTGGAAGCGGCCAGCGGCGGCACCGACAGCCTGTGCCTGGCGCCGGGGGAGCGGGCGCATTTGAGTTTGCAGGCGCGGGTTGGGGCTTAGTTCACGATCCATGGTGTTGCGGGTATCGC
>NZ_JBYVYM010000048.1:0-23037 GCF_058148225.1 Pseudomonas sp. DF5 | reverse complement strand
CAGGCGGCCCAAGGCCGCCTGCAGGTGTACATCCATACTCGATCAGTTTGGCAGCCAGCCCTCGGCCCAGTAGTTGAGGTTGTTGCCCTTGAGCATGTAATCGCGCAGCACTTCTTCGCGCAGCGCATCGCCCATGCGATAGCTCGCATCAGGGTCGGACAAGTGCATGCGGATTGCCTCGAGCCATTCCTCGGTGCTGTTGCTCACGACCTTGGTGCAAGGCAGATAGCCGCGATAGGCCTCAGTGTCGGTGCAAATCACCGGGTAACCGCAGGCGCCGTACTCCAACAGACGCAGGTTGCTCTTGCAGTCGTTGAAGATATGGAACTCCAGCGGTGCCAAGGCCAGATCGAGGTTCAGGCTGGCCAGTTTGGCCGGATAGGCCTCCAGGCCGATACTGGGATGGAACTCATGGACAAACGGACGCAAAGCCGGCGGACACATGCCGAAGAACACCCATTCGACGTCGTTGGCAAGCAGGCGTACCACGTCCGCAATGATCGCCAGGTCTCCATCATGACTCGTCCCGCCGCCCCAACCCACGCGAGGTTTGCCAGAGGTGCGGCGCTGGCTGGTGAGCCCGGTCCAGAGATGCGGGGCAAGCATGTTCGGGACGACCCGGATGTCGTGATGCATGTCCCGCAATGCATCGGCCAGGGGCTGGGTCGAGACCACAACCCGGTCACACAGCCCTACGCCACGACGCACTATTTTATCGACCCCGACCTCAGCCTTGCGCAGGTGCGCGTTCTTCTTCGGGACATCAATCACATAATCGTCAAGTTCGAAGATACGGAAAGCGTGCGAGAAGTTTTTGACTCGCTCAACCTCATCGACCGCATTCTTGCTATAGCGCCCCTGCAACACGATCACGTCGGGGGAGCACCGCTCAAGGTCAATGTCTGTCGGCGTGTGATAACTCAAGTGCCCCACCACGCGCCCGGCCGCCTCCAATTCACGGAACGGCTGGGCAACCCGGTAATGGCCCACTGCGGTGGTATTGATTGGGATCCCCAGCACCTTGGGCAAAAGCGGGCGCGAGAACGGGTCCCAGCCATCCTTGAATCCCGGCTCCAGACTGAAGTTGCTGGCGCCCAGACTCAGGTTAGGGTTGTAGGCCGGATCCCTGGCTATCACCGGCAACCATCGCTGGTAAAAACTTTTTTGCTCGGCCTGTAGCACCCTGGGAGCGGGAGTGAAGGCAGAGGATGGAACCACTCGCATCAATTCGGCGTAGGGAGTCCACACCACCAGGTATCCGTTTTGCCTCACGCGCAGGCAAAAGTCAGCGCCATTGAGTGCCTGCGCCAGATTTTGCTCGTCCAGGCCATGCAGCTCATCAAAAACCTTCTTGCGCACAAGCAGACAATCGATGCCCACGGCACTGAAATTCTGTACCGTCTGCTGGCGCTGCATGTAACCGGACGTGTTGAGCGGCTCACCACGATTGGGAACACCGACGGCCCCCCGCAACCCCAGTACCTGGGCCGTGCCCTCGATACGCCCTTGCGGACTCACCAGCCGACCGCCGACCACACCGACTTCCGGACGCTGAGCGTGATTGAGCAACTCGTCGAGCCAATCAGGGCTCACAACGACGCTGTAGGGGCTGAGAAACAACAGATAGTCGCCACGGGCGTGGCCGGCAGCAAAGTTCTGCACTGCCGCCAGATTGTCACCATGATCACAGCGCAACACCCGAAGTTTGTCACTGCCCATCTGCTCCATGGCTGACAGCCAGTTGCAGGCATCAACGGCAGTACTGCCATTGTCGACAATGAGAACTTCATAGCGTTGGCAGGCGGTTTTCTCCAACACACTTTCGACGCAACGCTCCAGGGAGCCCAGTTCATCGCGGGTCGCAATGATGATCGAGACCATGGCTGGCTCATCATGCAGGTAGTCCACACGATTGATCATCGACTGGCTGCCGGGACGAATCCGGTGCGGTGCGCCGAGCCGCTGCAGATGCGCGGCCAGCACGCGAGGGCTCTGCTCGATAATCTGCGGCTGCGTGAGCCACTGGGAGAGACACAGAGCGGACTCCACGAGAACTTCAGCAATGTGCCCAATCGCATGCGGCCCGTTACTCTCCACCAGTCGCCAGACCAGATCGTGCACACCCAGCTCGCCAAAACCGTCTTGCATGCCACCCAGCTCGATCATCCGCTGCCGCTGCAGGGCCAGCACACGGCCGACATAGGGATAGCTGCGCATCAGATCCAGGTTGAAGTCCGGCTTGAACACCGGCTCGACCGAAACATCATCACGCAATCCGCCCTCGTCACTGTAGAGGCAGCGCACGTCAGGCATTTCCACCATGCGCTCTGCCAGCAACAGCAAAGCCAGTTCATTCAAGCGATCCCCCGCGCGAACCAGATAGATCCAGTCTGCGTTGTCCAACTGGGCCAGCAGGCGATTGAACTGGGTAACCGGTTCATCATCCAGGCGCACATGCTGCACACCGTCGCATGGCGAGTGCTGCAATTGGGACAGCACTACCACTTGCTCAGCAGCATAGGTTTGCTGACGAATGCTCTTGAGCGTTTCTTCCAGCGCCGGAACATCACCTTCGCTGTCGAGAACAATCGGCACGATGCGTGGACGCCAGCTCCAACCCTGCAATCGGGCGTCGAGCAAGCGTTGCTGGGCCGGTTTCAAACGACGGCACGACAGCCATTCCCGATACATGTCGGCAAAGCTCTCGCACTCGACGCCTACCCGGGTGTGCACCATCGTTTGAATGAAGCCCAGTTGCCGGCCCAGCGCGGTTTCTTCCCAGGCATAGGCGTGCCCCGCAATCGCATCAGCCAGTGCCAGATAACGTACCCAGCCCGGCGCAGGCGCCGGCTCACCACTGCGCAAGGCAAGCATTTGCTTGAGCCAGTCGAGCTCGGTCATTACCGCAGTCTTGACTGGTGCCTGATCGCTCAGCCGCGCCGGATGCAAACGCTCAAGGCTCAACACCTGACCTACCACCACCAAATTGCCACGCCGTAGCAGGCAGGCAAACAAGGCGAAGTCCAGACACGCGATAAAACCTTCGCCGATCTGAGTCAGGGCCGGCAGATATTCCAGCGCATGGCGGGTTCGCAACAACGCCCCGCTGAGGCCGCTGAGAAAATTGACCAGACTGCTTTCCAGAATGCCCAGCAAATCCTCGCCCTTGAACAAGGTGACACCGGTGGAAAAACAGCAATTTTCCACACGGTCGGAAAGCAGGATGTAATCAGCGTCGTAAAACTGCCGCTGGCCGATCACCAGGTGGACATCGGCGTGGTCGATGAAGCCACCGATCTGCTGAGTGATGCATTCAGGAAGCAGCTGGTCGTCGTCGCACAGCAATTTCAGATAGTCACCGCTGGCCTCTTTGGCGCAGGCCATGAGGTTGCCCTGAAAACCCAGGCGCTGCGGATTGCGCACATAGCGCAGGCGAATCGAGACAGGCACCTCACAGGCATCGACGATCTCGCGGATCTCGTCACCGCCACTGTCATCGCAGACGATCACTTCAAGATTGGCGTAGGTCTGATTCAGCGCGCTTTGCAGTGCCGTCTGGAAGAACTGCGGGTTGAAGGCGGGGATGGCGATGGTAACAAGAGGTGCTGGTTTCACGGCGGGAGAACTCGCGAGCGGCGGGAGCTTACTTCAACGAAGTGAAACTCCCCGAACCGCTGAATAAAGACGGTTTGCACTCGGCAGTCGCAAGCCTTCGCGAGATCGCGAAGGCCCTGACTCAGACTTTGTTGAACAGCCCCAACTGAGCGATCTTGCTGAACGCCAGTTGCGAAGCTTGCAGCATGGTCTGCTGCAGAGTCAGACGGGTCATCACTTCAGCCGGATCGGAATCGCGAATGGCCGATTGGGTCTGGGTGTTGGCGAGTGCCAGACTCTGGTTGATATCAGTCTGGGTATCCAATGACGCACCGCGACCGCCTACAGAACTGATACTGGAGGCCAGTTGATCCATACCGCTGGACAGGTTGCCGATACCGGCAGTGACGGCAGCGTTCATTTGCTGGATGGCAATCGGATTATTATTGGTTGGCGTCGACAGCGCTGTTTTCAGCTGGCTGACGGTGTCCAGAATATTCTGGGTCTGGTGCGTATTGACCGCCACCGAGAACTGATCGCCTGCACCCGGTGTACCGGCCACGGTGAACGAGACACCCGATGCTGTCGCGGTCGTACCGGCCATGGTACCGGTGGACACCGGTTTACTGCTGGCGGTCAATGGCGCGGCATAGAGTTCGAAATTCGTGGCACTGGTGAACTTGAGAATCGCCCCGCCGCCCGGAAAGCTGGCGTGGTAGTTGGTGCTATTGGTCACAGAGGCGCCTGTCACCAGTGCGGCCGACGGGTTGCCCGGGCTGCGCGAAGTGTTGAAGCTGTCCGGCTTGGCTGCCAGCGTGAAGCTGTGCCCGGTGATCACGGCCCCCGGGACATCCCCCGCTTGCAGGTTGATATTCAAGTTCAGATCAATGCCACGAAAACTGACAGTCTGTGTGGCCGCACCACTGGTGGAACTGAACACGCCGTTCTGACTAGCCTCGGCGGTGACATCATTACCCAACGAGTCCGTAATTTGCAGCTGCGTACCGCTGACGAAACTCACGGTGTAAGGCTCGCCGCTGCGGAACTTGGCGTTGTAGGTAACATCGGATTCGACCTGACCGTTGGACAACACCACACGACCGTCATCGACCGCAGGCGCGGTGAGCGTGGTCTGAGTCCGGGTAGTGTTGATCGCCTGCTGGAACACGTCCCAACCGGTGCTGTTGGTGGCCATCGACTGGGTATCGCCAATTGGCAGATCCAGCGTGACCTGATCACCGTTGTAGGTGTAGCTGCCATCGGTGTTGCGGGAGAACGGCACCACATCGCCCTTGGATCCGGAGAAGATGTACTTGCCGTTTTCGTCCTTGGTGTTCATCAGGCTGAGCAGTTGTTCTTCGATCTGTCCCAGTTCGGAAGCGTTGGCCTGGCGGTCGGCATCGGTGTAGCCGGCGTTGCCAGCGCCCAGCGCCAGCTCTTTGGCGCGTTGCAGCACGTTGCCGATGCTGGTCATCACCGCCTCGGTCTGGCCGAGAGTGCCCTTGATGGTGGTCATGTTGGCCGAGTACTGATCAAGCATCGAAGCCTGCTGACCCAATTGCAGCAGACGCGAAGCGCCGACCGGATCATCCGCCGCGGTATTCACGCGAACCAGGCTGCTGGCCTCTTCGCTGCTCTTGACCACGTTGGAAAAGTTCTTCTGATAGTTGGCAGCAGAGGACTCGTAAAACTGGGCGGTAGAAATGCGCATGGGCTACGACTCCTTAAAGACTGTTGATCAGTGTGCTGAAGATTTCCTGCGCAGCCTTGATGATCTGCGAAGACGCGGTGTAGTACTGCTGATATTTGACCAGGTTGCCGGTTTCCTCATCGAGGTCGACACCGGACAACGAGTCGCGAGCACCCTTGGCGTTGGCCAGAATCGCTTCAGTGGCAGCACTGTCGAGCTTGCCTTGCGCCGCTTTGGCGCCGACGCCCGAGACCAGCTTGCCGTAGGCGTCATTCAAGGAAATACCGTTGCTGGCCGAACCGGTGTCCACGGTCTGCTTGGTCTGCAAGGCGGCCAGTGTGGTGCCGTTACGGTTATCCAGCGAACCCGGCTGACTGAGCGATACGTTGATCGCGGTGCCGTTACCTGGCGAACCGGCCACGGTCATGTCAAACGACACAGTGCGCTGCACGATGGGCGGTCCCGGATCATTGATCGCGGCACCGGTGCCGTCGACCAGCGGAATGGTCAGGCTCAGCGTATTGTTCTGGCCCGGCACGATGGTGCCGCTGCTGAGCGCGTTGCCTTGGGCATCGAGCATTTGGTAAGTCTGAGTCGTACCACCGGCCGCACCGAACACGATCTTGACCGGCGTCGAAGTCTTCAGGCCGTTCTGGATTGTGGTGGTGGTCGCCGTGTCGTAGATATCGAACTTGGTGGTCAGGGTCGGTTGACCGCTGGCCGGAATCGTCAGTGTGCCGCTGCCGCCCGCTGCAATGGCCGCGCCCAACGGTGCCGCGATGGCCAGACGCTTGGAGTCGGTCATCTCGGTCTTGATGTTGGTCGCCGCGTTGCGGGTCGGGGTAATCTTGAACGTGTCGCCGGCGGCTGCGGTGCCACCGGAAAGTGTCATGGAGAAACCATCGATCACCGGCGGTGGCGTGGTCAGCGTGCTGAACGCGCCCATGGCGGTGCCTTCAGGCAGACGCTGCACGGTGTAGTTGGTGGCGCTGGTGAAGGTGACCTTGTAATCGTTGATGGTCAGCTTGCCGCTGTCCTCGATGCTCACATCGAAGTTGCCTGAGCCGGCGCTGTTGCCGACCGTGGCAACGCTGCGCTGAGCCATTTGCGCTGCGGTGTTGATGCTATTGAACAGGTTCGAGCCGAAGTCACCGTTCTTGTCGATGCCCTGGGCCTGGACGGTGTTCATCTGATCGGCGACGACCAGCGCCACACGCCCCAGTTCATTCATGGCCGGGTCCAGCACGGTGCTGCGATAACGCAGCAAGCCGCCCATCTCGCCACCGGTCATCACCGAGGTGATGTCGATGGTGCTCGAACCGCGATTGAGCTGAATGGCCGAACGCGACGGATCGTCTTTGCTCGGCACCACTTCCAGCTTGCTGGCAGTGCTGCCCATGACCAGCGGCTGACCGCTGCCCAGGTAAATGTCGAGGTTGCCGTCACGCTCGATCACTTGCGCACCGGTGAAGGTGGACAACTGGCGCACGGTCTCGTTGCGCGCGTCGAGCAAGTCGTTGGGCTGGCCGCCGGCGTTGGAAACTTCGGAGATCTTTTGGTTCAACTGGGCCACGGTGGCCGCCAGTTTGTTGACCTGATCGGCCATGTCCGCCAGGTTGCCGTTGATGTCCGCGTTCTGCGCGGTCAACTGGCTGGAGATCGAGTTGAAACGGTTACTCAGGGCTTGCGCGTCGCTGAGCAGCAGTTGGCGGGAAGCATCGTCGCCCGGTTTCGCGTTGACGTTCTGTACCGAGGCGAAGAACTTGGTCAGGGCGCCGTTGAGGCCGGTGCCGCTGTCCGACAGCAACTTATCGAGCGGGCTGATCTGTCCGGCATAGGCAGCCGAGTCGCTGTTGAGCGAGGTGGTGGTTTGCAGTTGCGCATCGAGGTAGCTGTTGTACACCCGACGCACATCGGCCAGGGTCGTACCCGTGCCGATGTAGACATTGCCGAACTGATTCGAGGCCTTGCTGCCCTGCACGGTTTGCTGACGCGAGTAGCCTGCGGTGTCGGCGTTGGCAATGTTGTTACCGGTCACCATCAACGCGCTTTGTCCAGCGGATAAACCCGACATTCCGATGTTGAGCAAACTCATGATTCAAACCTTATGCCTTGTGCCTATAAAGGCGTAGTGGAAGCGCCCGCTGCAGCGTAGTTTTGGTAACTCGTCATCTGCTTGGCTATCTGCGAAATCTTGCTTGCGTAATCCGGGTCGGTTGCATACCCGGCTTTTTGCAACTCGCGTACAAACTGTTCTGGGTTATCGGCCGACTTCAGCACATCTTGATAGCGATTGTTGCTTTGCAGCAGGGTCACAAGGTCATGGAAACTGTCCTTGTAAGAAGCGTAGGAACGGAACTCGGCCGTCTCCTTGACCATCTGGCCATTTCTGAATTCGCTGGTGATCGCCCGCGCCGAATCGCCCTTCCAGTTACCACTGGCCTTGATCCCGAACAGGTTGTGGCTACTGCTGCCATCCTGGGCGCGCATGACCGATTTGCCCCAACCGGTTTCCAGGGCGGCCTGAGCCACCAGGTAACGCGGATCGACACCGATACGGTCGGCGGCTTCTTTGGCCATTGGCAGCATGGTGTTGACGAATTCGTCGGCGGAACTGAAGGCTTTCTTCGCTGGCGCCAGGGGGATTTGAGCCATGGCACGACCATAAATCTGCATGCGCCCGCTGGAGGTCGTATCCGTTTGCGAAGCCAGCCAATCGCCGTTGTACAGCGGGCCGGAACCGGTCGCGGTGCTCGGCGGCACCTGGATTTTGTTCTGCGTTGCGGTGGCGGTTGTCGCCGTGGTCGATGCCGATGGCACCAACCCGGCGAGCAAACGGTCGGCCAGTTTCGGTGGCAGCGCCAGACGCCGCTGATTGATCAGCGCCATGTCGTTGCGGTGTGCGCTCTCGCCCGCACCTGCCGGCGCCCTCACCGCGCGTGAAGCCCACAACGGGCGCTCGCCGTTGAGGCGCGACAGCGGCCCATTGGTGGCAACCGTACCGGCGGCAATCGGTGTTTCCACGGCGGCCTTCGCGGCGGCTTGCTTGGCGGCAGACGCTGCAGCAGCCTCACCCGGCGCCAACGGTTTGTTCTTCGACATCTGGCGCATCAGCACGTCAGCCAGACCAATACCGCCACCTTCGCGGGACAGGGAAACGGCCAACTGCTGGTCGTACATTTCCTGGTATTGCTTGGCTGCCGGCGTGTTGAGCGGATTGTCCTGGCCCAGCGCTTCGGTGGCCGAGCGCATGGACTTGAGCATTTCACCGAGGAACAGCGACTCGAATTCCTGCGCCACTTTGCGCATGTTCGCATCGCTGTTCTTGTCGCCGACCTTGAGCTGGTTCAAACGATTCAGGTCCGAGTAAGAACCCGAATCGCTGCTGCTGACCAGACCGCTTTTGCGCATATCCATGATCGCCGTCCTCAGATCACGATCAGGTCGGCTTGCAACGCGCCGGCCTGTTTCAGCGCTTCAAGGATCGCCATCAAGTCACCCGGCGCTGCGCCGACCTGGTTCACCGCACGAACGATCTCGTCGAGGGTGGTGCCCGGGCCGAACTTGAACATCGGCTTGGCTTCTTGCTGAGCGTTGACCCGCGAGCGCGGCACGACCGCCGTCTGCCCGTTGGACAGAGGGCCGGGCTGGCTGACGATCGGGTCTTCGGTGATGGTCACGGTCAGGCTGCCGTGGGTCACGGCGGCCGGGGAAACCTTGACGTTCTGGCCAATCACGATGGTACCGGTGCGCGAGTTGATGATGACTTTCGCCACCGCCTGACCCGGATCGACTTCAAGGTTTTCAAGGATCGATAAATAGTCGACCCGCTGGCTCGGATCGAGTGGCGCGGTTACGCGAATCGAGCCACCGTCGATGGCCTGAGCAACGCCAGGGCCGAGCATGTCGTTGATCTTGTCGACGATGCGCTTGGCCGTGGTGAAGTCCGAACGGTTGAGGTTCAGGGTCAGGCTGTTGCCCTGATTGAAGCCGCTCGGTACTGCCCGCTCGACCGACGCACCGCCGGGGATGCGACCAGCCGACGGAACGTTGACGGTGATCTTCGAACCGTCACGACCTTCGGCATCGAAACCGCCGACCACCAGGTTGCCCTGAGCCACGGCGTAAACGTTGCCATCGATACCTTTGAGCGGCGTCAACAGCAAGGTGCCACCGCGCAGGCTCTTGGAGTTGCCGATGGACGCTACGGTGATGTCTATCTGCTGACCTGGCTTGGCGAACGCTGGTAAATCGGCGCTGATCGACACGGCCGCGACGTTCTTCAATTGCACGTTGCCGGAACCCGCCGGCACCTTGATGCCGAACTGCGAGAGCATGTTGTTGAAGGTCTGCAGGGTGAACGGGGTCTGGGTCGTCTGGTCGCCGGTGCCGTTAAGCCCGACCACCAGGCCGTAGCCGATCAATTGGTTGGAACGCACGCCGGAAATACTGGCGATGTCCTTCAGTCGTTCAGCTTGAGCATCGAAGGCCGCCATCAGCAACAGGGCGCCCACCATCAGGTGTTTAAGATTCAACGTAGCCACCTAGAAAGGGAACAGCGGGCTGAGGAAGAAACGGTCGAACCAGCCTGGCTGACTCGCATCGGCAAACGCACCGGTGCCCGAATAGGTGATGCGTGCATCGGCGACGCGGGTCGACGACACGGTGTTATCGGTGGCGATGTCATCGGCACGAACGAGGCCTGCAATCCGCACCAGTTCATCACCGGTGTTGAGGGTCAGCCACTTCTCGCCGCGCACGGCGATGATGCCGTTGGGCAACACGTCGGCGACGGTCACAGTGATCGAACCGGTCAGGCTGTTGCTTTGGCCGGTCTTGCTGTCGCCTTTGGTTGCGCGATCAGCTTTGTAGCCGGCGTTCAGGCTCAGGTCGTTGCCACCGATCGGGTTGTTGGTGGTCAGGCTGGAGCCAAACAACGAGGTCAGACCGACGCTGGTGTCGCTGGTCTTGTCGATCTGCGAGTTGGCGTTCTTGCTCGCCTGGGTGCGCTCGTTCAGGGTGATGGTGATGATGTCACCTACCCGGAATGCCTTGCGGTCGCTGTACAGGTTCTGTTCGAAACCGGCCTGGTAGATCGAGCCATTATTGGCGGCAGCCGGCAGCGGTGTGCGCGGCAACACCGGGGCGTAGTAAGGGTCATTGGGCTTTGGCGTCGGACCGACGCACCCCGCCAGCGCGGCGACCCCACTCAGTGCCAGAACAGATACGAAGCGATTCATGACCCTACCTCACGGTGTTGCAGGCGACCTCATGGCCGCCTCATAGACTTGATTACAGATTCTGCGTTACGAACGAGAGCATCTGGTCGGCGGTGGAGATCACTTTGGAGTTCATCTCGTAGGCGCGCTGAGTGGTGATCATGTTGACCATCTCTTCAACGGTGCTGACGTTGGACGTTTCCAGGGTGTTCTGCAGCGTGGTGCCGAAACCGGCCAGACCCGGAGTGCCGATTTGCGGCGCGCCACTGGCAGCGGTTTCCAGGAACAGGTTGTTACCCACCGCTTGCAGACCGGCCGGGTTGATGAAGTCGGCGGTTTGCAGGTTGCCGATCACCTGGGAGGCGGGGTTGCCGGCAACGGTGATGGACACGGTGCCGTCACGGCCGACAGTGAAGGTCTGGGCGTTGTTCGGGATGACAATGGCCGGCTCCAGGGCAAAGCCGCTGGCGTTGACGATCTGGCCGTTGGAATCGAGGTGGAAGGTACCGTCACGGGTGTAGGACGTGGTGCCATCGGGCTGCAGGATCTGGAAGAAACCGCGACCGTCGATGGCCATGTCCAGTGGCTGCTCGGTGGTTTGCAGGCTGCCGGCGGTGAAGTTTTTCTGGGTGCCGACGATGCGCACGCCGGTACCGACTTGCAAGCCCGACGGCAGTTCGCTGTCCTGGGTCGACTGGGCGCCTGGCTGGCGTTTGATCTGATACAGCAAGTCCTGGAACTCGGCGCGGTCACGTTTGAAACCCGTGGTCGATACGTTCGCCAGGTTGTTGGAAATGGTGGTGAGGTTGGTGTCCTGGGCGGACAGACCTGTTTTGGCAACCCATAGAGCCGGAAGCATTCGTTTCTCCTCGTGCGCCTGTTTTACGGCGCGACGTTCTGATAATTAGCTGATCTGCAAGACCCGAGCCATGGCCTGGTCATCGTCTTTGGCGGTGTTCATCATCTTGATGTGCAGTTCGAACTGCTTGGCCAGCGCCAGTACCGAAGTCATTTCTTCCACGGCATTGACGTTGCTCGACTCGAGAAACCCAGACACCAGTTTGACGCCGGCATCGGCTTGCGCCGGCTTGCCGTCCTTGGTGTGGATCGAACCGTCCAGGCCTTTGGTCATGTTCTTGAAGTCCGGGTTGACCAGCTTGATGCGGTCGACTTCGGCCATTACCCGCGGGCCCTCGCCCATCGCACGGATGCTGACGGTGCCGTCTTCGCCGACTTCGATCTGCTGCTCGGGCGGCACGGCAATCGGCCCGCCATTGCCCATCACCGGCATGCCGTTGCCGGCGCGCAGTACGCCCAGCGCGTCAACGTTCAGGCTGCCGGTGCGTACGTAGCTTTCACCGCCATCGGGGTTTTGCACGGCGATCCAGCCGTTGCCTTGCACCGCGACATCGAGGTCGCGACCGGTTTGCACCAGGGCGCCCGGGGAGAAGTCGGTAGCCGGACGTTCGCTCATGGCAAACGCACGCGCCGGAAAGCTGTCACCAAACACCGGCATCGAACGGGCCTGCTCCAGGTCCTTCTGAAAACCATTGGTAGAGATGTTCGCCAGGTTGTTGGCATGAGCCTTCTGCGCCAGTGCATTCTGGCTGGCGCCGGTCATTGCCACATAAAGGTACTTGTCCACACTCTTTCCTCTGCATGCCGGACGTTTGCCGCCCACCGCTGTACTGCTGAGCCATAAGCAATTTGCAGACCAACTTTTTTCTGGCGGCGCCGGGCCCGGCAAACAAAGGACTTGAGGGATTTAGAGGGGATTGAGGGAATGTATCGAAGACGAAAAACCGGCGGTGTCATGCCGGTTGGTGGCAAGGCTTGACCGAGGTGCTGGCAGTGCTGGCCTATTCGCGGGCAAGCCCGCTCCCACAGGGATCTTCGGTGAACCCAGTATTTGTGACCAACAAAGAAACCTGTGGGAGCGGGCTTGCCCGCGAAGAGGCCAGCACAAACACCGCATATGCCTGTTATGACTCGGTCTTGCCGACCTCATACTCGCGCAGCTTGTTAGCAATGGTGGTGTGGGAAACCCCCAAACGCTTGCCCAGTTGCCGACTGCTCGGATACTCGGAATACAAGCGCTCCAACACCGCTTTCTCGAAGCGCCCGACAATCTCGTCCAGCCCACCCTCGAGGGAGAAGTCGCCAAGCGGCTGACGCACGCCGTAGTCCGGCAGACGAATGTGCTCGGCTTTGACGGTGCCGCCTTCGCACAGGGAAACCGCCTGAAACAGCACGTTCTCCAACTGCCGCACGTTACCCGGCCAGTGATAGTGACTGAGTCGTTCCATCGCCGCCGGCGCCAGCTTCGGCAGTGGGCAACCGATCTGTCGGCTGGCCTGATCGAGGAAGTGCTCCACCAGCGGCGCCAGTCCGTCGAGGCATTCGCGCAGTGGCGGGATGTGCAACGAGAGCACGTTCAAGCGGTGGTACAAGTCCTGGCGAAATTCACCGCGAGCACACAGCTCGGACAAGTCCACCTGAGTCGCGCAGATCACCCGCACATCCAGATAGACCTCTTCATCGCTGCCGACACGACGGAAGCAACCGTCCTGCAGAAAGCGCAGTAATTTCACCTGCAAGCGCGGGCTCATTTCGCCGACGCCATCGAGAAACAACGTACCGCCCGCCGTCAGCTCCAGGAGCCCGAGCTTGCCTTCGGCCCGCGCCCCTTCGAAGGCGCCGGGGCCGTAGCCGAACAATTCGGTCTCGGCCATGGACTCTGGCAGGCCGGCGCAGTTGAGCGCCATCAGCGGTGATTGCCCGCGCGGGCTCGCCAGGTGACAGGCCCGCGCCAACAACTCTTTGCCGGTGCCGGTTTCGCCTTCGATCAATAGCGGCGCATCCAGCGGTGCCATGCGCCGCGCTTCGCGAACCACCGCCGCCATCACTTTCGAGCTTTGGAAAATGCTGTCGAAGCCGCGCAGCTCCTGCTTGCGCACGTTATAAATGCGCTCACCCACGCGATCCGCCCGGTGCAGCGTCAACACCGCACCGGCCATGGCCTCGCTTTCGTCATGTTCCGATTGCAGCGGCGCGATGTCGGCGAGAAACACGTCACCCTTGACCTTCACCCGCAAGCCGTTGATCCGCGACTTGTTGGCGCGCACCAGTTCCGGCAAATCGAAGTCCTCGGCGTACCGCGACAGCGGGATCCCCGGCACCTCATCCACCCGTACCCCGAGCAACTGCGCCGCCGCACGGTTGGCTGCGACGATGGAACCGCCCATGTCGATCGACAGCACCGGAAACTCCAGGGCACCGAGCAAGGCATTGAGCTCCATGTGCCGACGCTCGCTGGGCATCAGCCCTACGCGCTTGACACCGAACACCCCGCCAATGGCCTCGAACTTCGGCCGCAACGCCTGGAACTGAATGTTGATCAGGTTCGGGCAGTGCAGATAGATCGCATTGCCATGCTCGCCACCCACTTCGCCGCGAGCGACGTTGATCCCGTACTCGACCAACAGGTTGAGAATGTCGCGCAAGATACCGATGCGGTTCTGGCAGTGGACTTTGATACGCATATGAAGGCCCGTAACAGGGGTGATCGAGGCTCGACGCAAGGAAATTTCTGCGCGAACGCCAAGTTAGCCGTCAAGATTATGTGACACCCGCAATCCATTTCAAACACGGAAATATCAATACTTACGCCACAGCAGCAAAACCGTAACGAATACTTTACGAAAAGCATGGATTTTTCCCACATAACGCGCGGATCACCTGCTGCAAAGTCGCACTCCTTGGCGTATCTCTAATTCCAGAGCAGGACATAAAACAAGAACGTATCCCCTAGCAGGAGAGCAGTATGAAGCAGACGCAATACGTGGCTCGCGAGCCCGATGCGCAAGGTTTTATCGACTACCCCGCTGAAGAACACGCGGTGTGGAATACGCTGATCACTCGCCAACTGAAAGTGGTCGAGGGTCGTGCATGCCAGGAATACCTGGACGGTATCGAAAAACTCGGTCTGCCCCACGACCGCATTCCGCAACTCGGTGAAATCAACAAAGTCCTCGGTGAAACCACCGGCTGGCAAGTTGCCCGGGTGCCCGCGCTGATTCCCTTCCAGACCTTTTTCGAACTGCTGGCGAACAAGCAGTTTCCGGTGGCGACCTTTATTCGTACCCGCGAAGAGCTGGATTACCTGCAAGAGCCGGACATTTTCCACGAGATCTTCGGCCACTGCCCGTTGCTGACCAATCCCTGGTTCGCCGAATTCACCCACACCTACGGCAAACTCGGCCTACAGGCTTCCAAGGAAGAACGCGTGTACCTGGCGCGTCTGTACTGGATGACCATTGAGTTCGGCCTGGTTGACACGCCGCAAGGCCTGCGCATCTATGGCGGCGGCATCCTGTCCTCGCCGAAAGAAACTGTTTACGCCCTGTCGGACGCACCTGAGCATCAGGCCTTCGACCCACTGGAATGCATGCGTACGCCGTACCGCATCGACATTCTGCAGCCGCTGTACTTTGTCCTGCCGAACCTCAAGCGCCTGTTCGATCTGGCCCACGAAGACATCATGGGCATGGTCAAACAAGGCATGCAGCTTGGGTTGCACGCACCGAAATTTCCGCCAAAAGCTGCGTGACCCGCGACTTTTGGCATCAAGTGAGTCTGTTACGGATCGCCGCTTTGCTTTAGCGTGGTCCCACTGACGACCGTTTTTCAAAACACTCGATTTCAGGAACACATCATGTCCACATTGAACCAAGCCCATTGCGAAGCCTGCCGCGCCGACGCCCCTCAGGTCAGCGACGAAGAACTGCCGATCCTGATCAAGCAGATCCCTGACTGGAACATCGAAGTGCGCGACGGTGTGATGCAGTTGGAAAAAGTTTTCCTGTTCAAAAACTTCAAACACGCGCTGGCGTTCACCAACGCCGTTGGCGAAATCTCCGAGGCCGAAGGTCACCACCCGGGCCTGCTGACCGAGTGGGGCAAAGTCACCGTGACCTGGTGGAGCCACTCCATCAAGGGCCTGCACCGCAACGACTTCATCATGGCCGCGCGCACTGACGAAGTGGCCAAAGACGCCGAGGGCCGCAAATAATGCATTTCGACGCCATCGGCCGAGTACCCGGCGACCCGATTCTCGGCCTGATGGAGGCCTATGCGCAGGACCCTAACCCGCGCAAGTTCGACCTTGGCGTGGGTGTCTACAAAGATGCCCAGGGCCTGACACCAATCCTGGAAGCGGTGAAGCTTGCCGAGCAGCGCCTGGTGGATCGCCAGGCCACCAAGACTTACATCGGCGGCCACGGCGATGCAGCGTTCGGCAAAGTCATCAACGAGCTTGTGCTGGGTACTGATTCGGCGCTGATCGCCGAGCAACGGGCCGGCGCCACTCAAACGCCGGGCGGTACCGGCGCGCTGCGTCTGAGCGCCGACTTCATCGCCCAGTGCCTACCGGGACGTGGCGTGTGGCTGAGCAGTCCGACCTGGCCGATCCACGAAACGATTTTCGCGACGGCCGGGGTCAAGATCAGTCACTACCCGTACGTGGGCAGCGATAACCGTCTCGATGTCGAAGCGATGCTGGCGGTGCTCAATCAAGCACCGAAAGGCGATGTGGTGCTGCTGCACGCCTGCTGCCACAACCCGACCGGTTTCGACCTGTCCCATGACGATTGGCGCCGGGTACTGGACGTGGTGCGCAGTCGCGACTTGCTGCCGCTGATCGACTTCGCCTATCAGGGCTTCGGCGATGGCCTGGAGCAAGATGCCTGGTCGACCCGGCTGTTCGCCGCCGAGTTGCCGGAAGTGCTGATCACCAGTTCCTGCTCGAAGAACTTCGGCCTGTACCGCGACCGCACCGGTGCGCTGATTGTCTGCGCGCAGACCGCCGACAAGCTGGTGGACATCCGCAGCCAACTGGCCAACATCGCCCGCAACCTGTGGTCGACACCGCCGGATCATGGCGCCGCGGTGGTCGCGACCATCCTTGGCGATCCCGAACTGAAAAGCCGCTGGGCCGATGAAGTGGAAGCCATGCGTTTGCGCATCGCCCAGCTGCGCAGTGGCCTGGTCGAAGCGCTCGAACCCTACGGCTTGCGCGAGCGGTTTGCGCACATCGGTGTGCAACGCGGCATGTTTTCCTACACCGGTTTGTCGCCGGAGCAGGTCAAACAACTGCGCGAGCATCACAGCGTGTACATGGTCAGCTCGGGCCGGGCGAACGTGGCGGGGATCGATGCGACGCGCCTGGACCTGCTGGCCGAGGCCATCGCTGACGTCTGCAAGTAACCCGATGCAATGGCGAGCGCCCTGTGGCGAGGGAGCTTGCTCCCGCTGGGGCGCTGAGCGGCCCCAATGCAGGCAATGGGTTCTTTGCGTTAGAACTCGGTTGCAGTTTTTTGCGACCGCTACGCGCTCGAGCGGGAGCAAGCTCCCTCGCCACAGTGGGTCTTCACCTCCTGCTGACCTGTCTAGACAATCCCATCCGTCGTAACAAATGGATATAAAGTCTATTTGTCATTTTTCCTGCTGTATCCTGCCCAGGCTTTTTTAAAAGCGCGGATCTACCAGATCTATCAACAGACTTAGCGAGGAGCGCGAAACATGCACGAGATCCCTAATCTCCCCTTCCCAAGCCTGCACGAAACTGAGCAGACAACCACGCAACAAGCCGGCGCCCAACAGCCCGAGCCGAAAGAAGCACCTGAACGCCGCCAGGCCGACAGAGAAGACTGATACACCTGCAATGCCAGACCGTGTGGAAAGCGCTAACATGCGCTTTCCACACTGCCTGAACCGCGAGCCCGCACACCATGAGCGATGATTTCACTGAAGCCCAGGCCAGCGTCCTGATCGGCACCGCCGAGAAGATGATCGAGATCTGGAATCGCCTTTCCCCCGAGAAACAAGCCGCCCTGCTGGCCCGCTTCGGCAGCGAAGAAAATGCCCTGGCCGCCCTGGTCACGACGCAACTGGTCGCCCCCGCAAAATCCTGAATAACCCCGTTCGGCAATTAGTTTTACTTTTTCACGCCCCGCGACCGTCCACGCCGCTATCATAAGCAGCCTATCTATCCTGCTGCCCCGTGGACCTTTTACCCATGTCTGAAACCCAGCGCCCCCTGGCGGTCACGCTGCAAGTCGTTTCCATCGTCCTGTTCACTTTCATCGGCTACCTCAATATCGGTATTCCCCTGGCCGTATTGCCCGGCTACGTCCACAGCGACCTCGGCTTCGGCGCGGTGATCGCCGGGCTGGTGATCAGCGTGCAATACCTGGCCACCCTCCTCAGCCGCCCTTACGCAGGGCGCATCATCGATAACAAGGGCAGCAAACTGGCGGTGATGTATGGCCTCGCCGGCTGTGGTTTGAGCGGTGTGTTCATGCTGATTTCGGCCTGGACGCAAAGCCTGCCGATACTGAGTTTGATCAGCCTGTTGATTGGCCGCCTGATACTCGGCAGCGCGGAAAGCCTGGTCGGCTCCGGGTCGATCGGCTGGGGCATCGGCCGGGTCGGCGCGGCGAATACCGCCAAGGTCATCTCCTGGAACGGCATCGCCAGTTACGGCGCGTTGGCGGTCGGCGCACCACTGGGGGTGCTGCTGGTGAGTCAATTGGGTTTGTGGAGCATGGGCGTGAGCATCGTGCTGCTGGCCGTGCTGGGTGTGGCGCTGGCCTGGCCGAAAACCGCGGCGCCGATTGTCGCCGGTGAACGCTTGCCGTTCATGCATGTGCTGGGACGGGTATTTCCTCATGGCTGCGGCCTGGCACTGGGCTCCATCGGTTTTGGCACCATCGCGACCTTCATCACCCTGTATTACGCCACTCAGCATTGGTCCAACGCGGTGCTGTCCCTGAGTTTGTTCGGCGCCAGTTTCATTGGCGCACGGTTGCTGTTCGGCAACCTGATCAACCGCCTCGGCGGCTTTCGCGTGGCGATTGCCTGCCTCTCGGTGGAAACCCTCGGGCTGTTGCTGCTGTGGCTGGCGCCGGATGCCCATTGGGCACTGGCTGGTGCGGCGCTGAGTGGTTTCGGTTTTTCGCTGGTGTTCCCGGCGCTGGGTGTGGAAGCGGTCAACCTGGTGCCCGCTTCCAGTCGTGGCGCGGCGGTCGGCGCGTACTCGCTGTTTATCGATTTGTCACTGGGGATTACCGGACCGCTGGCGGGTGCGATTGCTGCAGGATTCGGGTTTGCCTCGATCTTCCTGTTCGCCGCCCTCGCCGCTTTGAGCGGATTGATGTTGAGTGTTTATTTGTACCGGCAGGCGCCAAAGCACCTTAATGAAAGGCACCGGGAAGAGCGTGAAGCGCGCTAGAAATCCACCTTGCCACGCCCGGCCTTGATGCTGCCGCGTTTGGTCTTGGATTCGAGCCGACGCTTTTTCGAGCCCAGAGTCGGCTTGGTCGGGCGGCGTTTCTTTTCCACTTTGGTGGCGCTGAGGATCAACTCGGTCAGACGCTCCAGCGCATCGGCGCGGTTCTGCTCCTGCGTGCGGTATTGCTGGGCCTTGATGATCAACACCCCTTCGCTGGTAATGCGACTGTCGCGCAACGCCAGCAGCCGTTCCTTGTAAAACTCGGGCAGGGACGAGGCCGGAATGTCGAAGCGCAGGTGCACCGCACTGGAGACCTTGTTGACGTTCTGCCCACCGGCGCCCTGGGCGCGAATGGCCGTCAACTCGATCTCGGCATCCGGCAGATGCACGTTGTTGGAAATCACCAGCATGGAAAAAAGTCCGTATTCAGAACAAGAAGGATACCGCGAATAGACAGAAGGAATGCGCCCCCTGTGGGAGCGTGGCTTGCCCGCGATGAACGATAACGCGGTATACCTGATAAACCGCGGCGCCTGAATCGCGGGCAAGCCACGCTCCCACAGGATTTGTATGGACCCCATAAATGACAAACCCGGCACATGGCCGGGTTTGTTGTTTCTGCGTTTTGCACTTACTTGGCAGCGGAACCCGCAACCTGCAACGCCTGCTGGGCGCTGCGCTTGTTCTTGATGCCATAGCAGATCCACATGAACGCGACCCACACCGGAATCGCATACACCGAGACCTGGATGCCCGGGATCAGCAGCATCACGCCAAGAATGAACACCACGAACGCCAGGCAGATGTAGTTGCCGTACGGGTACCACAGGGCCTTGAACAGCGGCGTCTGCCGGGTCTTGTTCATGTGCTGGCGGAACTTGAAGTGCGAGAAGCTAATCATCGCCCAGTTGATCACCAGGGTCGCAACCACCAACGACATCAACAGTTCCAGCGCGTTTTGCGGGATCAGGTAGTTCAGCAACACCGCGATCAACGTCACAGCGGCCGACGCCAGGATCGAACGTACCGGCACGCCACGCTTGTCGATCTTCGACAAGGCTTTCGGCGCATCGCCCTGCTCGGCCATGCCCAGCAGCATGCGGCTGTTACAGTAGGTGCCGCTGTTGTAAACCGATAGCGCTGCGGTCAGGACCACGAAGTTGAGAATGTGCGCGGCGGTGTTGCTGCCGAGCATCGAGAACACTTGCACGAACGGGCTGCCGCTGTAGGCATCGCCGGACGCGTTCAGCGTCGTCAGCAGGCTGTCCCAAGGGGTCAGCGACAACAGGACCACCAGCGCACCGATGTAGAAAATCAGGATCCGGTAGATCACCTGGTTGATGGCTTTCGGGATCACGGTTTTCGGCTTGTCGGCTTCAGCGGCGGTGAAACCGAGCATTTCCAGGCCACCGAAGGAGAACATGATGATCGCCATGGCCATCACCAGTCCGCTGACACCATTCGGGAAGAAGCCGCCGTGGGACCACAGGTTGGTCACCGAGGCTTGCGGGCCGCCGTGGCCGCTGACCAGCAGATAGCTACCCAAAGCAATCATGCCAACGATCGCCACGACCTTGATGATCGCGAACCAGAACTCGGCCTCGCCGAAGACTTTGACGTTGGCCAGGTTGATCGCGTTGATCAGCACGAAGAACGCGGCGGCGGAGACCCAGGTCGGAATATCCGGCGCCCAGTAGTGAATGTATTTGCCGACCGCGGTCAGCTCCGACATGCCCACCAGGATGTACAGAATCCAGCAGTTCCAGCCCGACAGGAAACCGGCAAAACCGCCCCAGTATTTGTGCGCGAAGTGGCTGAAGGAGCCGGCCACCGGCTCTTCGACGATCATTTCGCCCAGTTGGCGCATGATCATGAAGGCGATGAAGCCGCAAATGGCGTAGCCGAGAATCATCGACGGGCCAGCGGATTTGAGCACGCCGGCTGAGCCGAGGAACAGCCCGGTACCGATCGCGCCACCGAGGGCGATCAGTTGAATATGGCGATTTTTCAGGCCGCGTTTAAGCTCACCTGAATGCGAGTTTTGTCCACTCATGAAAAGGGTCTCACGCAAGGTTTGATGATGTTCAGTAGACGTAGCTGCAAGGTGCAGATTTCAAGCAGCGCCGATCAAACCCCAGCGCAGGCACCAGGAGTTCAGCGTTTTTACGACAGTCATGCGTCACCTGTTTGTTTTTATCTGTGACGAAATCGAACCCGACACGCTCGTGACGCGGCGGAGTGAACAAGGCGGATAGCCTTGAGGTTTGCGCTGTTGCGCAGAGGGTCACAGTTAAAACGCGGCGCATTGTACACCTGTAACCCCCTGCTGCCAGACACCACTGGATCAGCGCGTCGGTTGCCGGGATTGCCTGTGTCCGCCTCGAAGGTCTCGGGCGGCTGCAAAAATTGAGTCAGACCTTTGCAGGTCTTCGACGGGGGCAGCGGAAAAATCGCCCCACGGAGAGAGATGGAGATGAGTCACGGCGTACATTGCGCCTCCTTCTTGTTATGCACCTGCACGACAGGCATGGGGCGCATCTCACCTTTCAAACGGGGCTGAGACAAGCGCGCCAGAGCCCTTGAACAGCGCCATCGCGGTGGCGGACGGCAGGTTTTCCTTACAGCCCTTTCCTCAGCGGCATTCCACGGGGTTTGGGGGCGCTTTTCGTAAGGATTTATTTACAGTGCGTAACGCAAGTTTTCCAAATCAGATCCAGAGACCCGCCGACTTTAAATTGACGATAGGAAGCTTCCTAAGGAGTTTTCCGACTTAGTTTTCTGTTTTTTATTAGGAAATTTACTTTTTGAAAAATGGAATAATTAGTTCAAATGAAAATTGTTTAATTATTTTTTTGCAATTCAAAAACCTGTGAACTAGGTTTTCAACGACTTGCCGAGCCGCATCGACCGGCAAGTTGACGCGCTCTTCAATGAATGAAAAACGCGCCGCTGTTCTTACCGAAAAAGTCATTCAGGAGATTCACCATGCAAGCACTGGACAAAGACTTGGATACTGAACTGCAACTGGACGATTGGTTTGAAGCACCGACCCATGAAGCCGCCGTTGAAATGATGCAAGCCGACGCGGTTGTTCCATTCGGCACGGCGATGTGGCCTCTGTAAGACATCCCGGCAGGCACGATCCGGCCGGTCGTGCCCGCCACTTACCCGGTTTGTCAGGGAGGATTACATGGATAAGCAGCGTGCCATCTCGCATTTCCTTTACTACCTCGAACATCACCCTGCCGTTGCCGGCATCAACCCGGCGAAGGTCTTGCTCGGCCACACGGCTGATTACGAGGCACTGACCGGCGCCATCGCCGAACAGGCCGGCAACAGCCCACGGTTCAGCTTCAGCGCAGTGCGTCTGGACCTCGAACCCACCGGATTGCTGGCCCAGGCGATTGCCGACAGCGATCTGTACATTTTCTTCTACGACTCTTCTACCCTGCCCAACCCGCGTCCCGACGGCCCGGACTTTGTTCGCGCGCTTCAAGGCGTGATGGCGGAGAACTGGAAGAAGTCGCTGCTGTTCAAGGATTACGGCGATTACTTTTACGACACGTTCAGTGTCACCCCGCAGCGGATTGCCGGGTTGAACAGCCACCTGATCCAGCGCATGTCCCATGCCACCACTTTAAGTTTCAAAGATGATCATGGCTCGTGGTTCGAAACACCGTTGAGCAGTATCAAGAAGTGGACCGACATCAATGGTGTCGGCAACTTCGACCTGGCGCCCGGCGAGATTGCCACCCATAGCGAGGCGATTAATGGCCGGGTCAAGTTCATGGGGACGTTCCTCAGCACGATTCCGTTTGCCCGCAAGTACGGCGTACTCGCGTCACCGCTGGAGTTATGGATCGAGAACTCGACCATCAGCAAAATCGCCACCGATGTGCCGGGACTGGAACATGACTTCAACAAGTACCTGGACGCCAATCCATCCAACCGACGCATCGAGGAGTTGGGGATCGGTACCAACGAAGGTGTGAAAGACCTGTATGCGCGCAATGCCGGGTTCGAAGAGCGCCATTGCGGTTTGCACTTGGGGTTGGGCGGAGGCGCCAAGGGCAGCCATCATCTGGACCTAATCTTCTCCAGCGGTGTGTTGGCACTGGATGATGAGCCGGTGTTTGATGGGCGGTTTGTGTTTTAACCCAAGATTTTGCGGTGATGCGGCTGACGCCTTCGCGGGCAAGCCCGCTCCCACATTGATCGCATTCCTATGAAACAACCCGGTCACC
>NZ_JBYVYM010000047.1:0-26650 GCF_058148225.1 Pseudomonas sp. DF5 | reverse complement strand
GGATCTGATGTGTTGCAAAGATTGCAAGCGCACCGCTGAAACTTGTGGGAGCGGGCTTGCCCGCGATGAGGTCAGAACAGCCACCGCCCAGCCCCCCTACAAAATTCCAACAATTTCACCCATCAATTCCCGCACTTTGCACAAAATGCCGTTAGTCGCCGCCCCCCGCGATGGATTAAAGTAACGCCCCCAGCCCTGGCGTTATTCGAACGTCTTCGGTCACCCTTTCCAGGAACAGTCATCGATGGAACATCGTGAAGCGCTGCTCGCGCTGCGAACCTTTCTTTCAACGCAGATTCTCGGCCAGGAAAAACTCATCGAGCGCTTGCTCATCGCCCTGCTCGCCGATGGTCACATGCTGGTCGAGGGCGCCCCGGGGCTGGCCAAGACCAAGGCCATCAAAGAACTCGCCGAAGGCATCGAAGCACAGTTCCATCGCATCCAGTTCACCCCCGACCTGCTGCCAGCCGACATCACCGGCACGGAAATCTATCGTCCGGAAACCGGCAGCTTCGTGTTCCAGCAAGGCCCGATCTTCCATAACCTGGTGCTGGCGGACGAAATCAACCGTGCCCCGGCCAAGGTCCAGTCGGCCCTGCTCGAAGCCATGGGCGAACGCCAGGTCAGCGTCGGGCGCAGCACCTACGAGCTGTCGCCGCTGTTTCTGGTCATGGCCACGCAAAACCCCATCGAGCAGGAAGGCACCTACCCGCTGCCCGAAGCCCAGCTCGACCGGTTCCTGATGCACGTGAAAATCGGCTTCCCCGACGCCACCGTCGAACGGCGGATTCTGCAACAGGCCCGTGGCGAAGCGCTGCACGGCGAAACCAAACCTGAACGCCGGGTCAGCCAGCAGGCGATCTTCGCCGCGCGCAAGGAAATCCTCGGGTTGTACATGGCCGACGCCGTGGAGGAATACCTGGTGCAACTGGTCATGGCCACGCGGACCCCGGCCAAGTTCGACCCGGAAATGGCCGAATGGATCGCCTACGGCGCCAGCCCCCGCGGTTCCATCGCCCTCGACCGTTGCGCCCGGGCCCATGCCTGGCTGGCCGGTCGCGACTTCGTCAGCCCCGAAGACATTCAAGCGGTGCTGTTCGATGTGTTGCGTCACCGCATCATTCTTTCCTTTGAAGCCGAAGCCGCTGGCATCGACCAGGACCGGGTGGTCCAGCGGATTCTCGACGTCGTAGCCGTCGCTTGACCCCGATGAACACCACGCTGCCGCCCGAGCCGGGCATCCGCATCAGCCTCGCCGAGCTGATCGAGATGCGCCATCGCGTGCGCGAAGTGCAGCTATTTTCCACGCCGAGCCAGCGCAGCCCGCTGATCGGCCTGCACCACTCCAAACTGCGCGGGCGCGGGGTGGATTTCGATCAGGTGCGGGTCTATCAGGCCGGCGATGACGTGCGCAGCATCGACTGGCGCGTCACCGCCCGGACCCAGGAACCGCACACCAAGCTGTTCCATGAGGAGCGCGAGCGGCCGATTTTCATCATGGTCGAACAGAGCTGCAGGCTGTTTTTCGGCTCCGGGCTGATGTTCAAGTCAGTGCTCGCCGCCCAGGCCGCGAGCCTGATCGGCTGGGCCGCGCTGGGGCATAACGACCGGGTCGGCGGGCTGGTGTTCGGCGACAATGAGCACTACGAAATCAAGCCGCGACGCAGTAAACAGAGCCTGCTGCAATTGCTCAACCGCCTGGTGCGGGTCAATCAATCGCTGCACACCGAACGCGAGCCCGACCGCGACGCCTTCGGCATTGCCCTGCGCCGCGCCCGGGAAGTGCTGCGCCCCGGCAGCCTGGTGATCGTGATCTGCGACGAACGCGCCTTGTCCGACAGTGCCGAGCAGCAACTGAGCCTGTTGTCGCGCCATTGCGACCTGTTGCTACTGCCGGTGTCCGATCCGCTGGATCACGCCCTGCCCGCCGCCGGGCTATTACGTTTCGCGGAACGCGGTGCGCAACTGGAACTCGACACCTTGAATTTCGACCTGCGCCAGGCCTATCGCGCCCAAGCGGAAGCGCGCATCGCCCGCTGGGAATTGCTGGCGCAGAAGCTGCGAGTGTTGCTGATGCCGTTGAGCACCCAAAGCGAGATGGTCGAGCAATTGCGTGAATACCTGAACCCACAACGTCCGGGGAAAGGTCGATGAGCAGCCTCGATCAACTGCAACCGCTGATTTCCCCACCACCGATCGGCTTCTGGCCGCCGGCACCGGGCTGGTGGCTGCTGCTGTTGTTGCTGCCGCTGATCGGTTTCGGTGCATGGCAGTTGCGACGCTTCATTCCAGATAAGCGCCCGATCGTCCGTGCCGAACAACCGCTGGACCCGGTGCGCCTCGCCGCCCTGGCCGAACTCGCCCTGATGCCCAAACCCTACGACGGCGCCCCGGCCGGTGCCTGGCTGCAGCAACTCAACGGGTTGCTCAAACGCCTTTGTCGCAATCATTACCCCTACAGCCAGAGCCACACCCTCAACGGGCGCCAATGGCTGGCGTTCCTTGATAACCGCTGCCCGGCCGCCGGCCTCACGCGCTGGATGGTGCTGGTCGAAGGTGCCTACAAGCCCGAGTGCAAACTCGACGACAAGGCCATCGCCGGCCTGACTCAAGCCGTCGACACCTGGATTCGCAAACATGTTTGAGTTCGCCTGGCCGTGGATCTTCGCCCTGCTGCCGCTGCCCTGGCTGATGCGGGTGCTGCTGCCGGTGGCCGACAGTGGCGAACCGGCGCTCAAGGTCAGCTTCCTCAGCGACCTCGAAGGCCTCGCCCGCCGCCGCGCCCGGGCCAACCTGCCTGCCTGGCGCCAGCAAGCCCCGTTCATTCTGCTGTGGCTGTTGCTGCTGATCGCCGCCGCGCGCCCGCAATGGCTCGGCGAACCGCTGCCGATTGCCGCCAGTGGTCGCGACCTGCTGGTGGCGGTGGACGTGTCCGGCTCGATGGACTTCCCGGACATGCAATGGCAGGACGAAGACGTCAGCCGACTGTCGCTGGTGCAGCATTTGCTCGGTGATTTTCTCGAAAGTCGCGATGGCGATCGGGTCGGCTTGATCCTGTTCGGCAGCCAGGCCTATCTGCAAGCGCCGCTGACCTTCGACCGCCATACCGTGCGGGTGTGGCTCGACGAAGCGCGGATCGGCATCGCCGGCAAGAACACCGCCATCGGCGACGCCATCGGCCTGGCCCTCAAACGCCTGCGCCAACGCCCGGCACAAAGCCGCGTGCTGATTCTGGTCACCGACGGTGCCAACAATGGCGGTGAAATCGATCCGCTGACCGCCGCACGCCTGGCGGCGAATGAAGGCGTAAAAATCTACCCGATCGGCATTGGCGCCGACCCGGAACAAAGCGGCACCCTGGGCTTCCTGGGCATCAACCCGAGCCTGGACCTCGACGAGCCGGCCTTGAAAGCCATTGCCCAAGCCACCGGAGGCCAATATTTCCGTGCCCGCGACGGCCAAGAGTTGCAGGCGATCAAGACCACCCTCGACAAACTGGAGCCGGTGACCCAGCAGCCTACTCAAGCCCGCCCGGCCCAAGCGTTGTATCACTGGCCTCTGGCGATGGCGCTGCTGTTGAGCATGCTGCTGGTGGTCCGCGTGCGCTGGCCAGATAACCCGTTGCACCGGCTGTTCACCAAAAAGCTGTTTACCAAGGAGCGGTTCCTGCACACACAACTGCCCGACTGGCGTCAGCGCCTCAAACGCTTGCGTCTGCGGAGGCGCCGATGATTGCCCTCTGGCCGCACTGGTTCCGCCCCTGGTGGCTGTTATTGCTGCCGCTGTTGGGCTGGTTGCTTTGGCAACTCTGGCACCGGCAGAAGCGCGCGGGTCGCTGGCAAATGATTCTGCCACCGGCCTTCCATGCCGCGCTGCTCAGTGGTGGCAGCGGTCGCGAGAGCAAACTGCCATGGGTTGCCCTGGGCCTGGCCTGGGTGCTGACCGTGCTGGCTCTGCTGGGGCCGAGCTGGCAACGCGTCGAGCAAATCGGCCAGAAACCCGCTGACCCGCTGGTGGTATTGCTTGAGCTGACCCCGGAAATGCTCGCCACTGACGTTGCGCCACACCGACTGGAACAGGCCCGGCGCAAGCTCCTCGATCTACTGCAAAACCGCAGCGACGCGCAGACCGCCATCGTTGTTTACGCCGGCAGCGCCCACACACTGGTGCCACTGTCGGATGACCTGTCGACCAGCCGCAATCTTTTGGATGCACTCAAGCCGTCGCTGATGCCCCAGGCTGGCCATCGCGCCGATCTGGCGGTGGCCAAGGCCCTGGCGCTGCTGGATCAGGGTGCCCTCGGTCAGGGGCGGATCCTGCTGATCGGTTCGTCGCTGACGGAACACGAACGCCAAGGGATTCGTCAGGCGCTGGACGCGAGGCCCACACAATTTCTGATGCTCGGCATCGGCACCGCCGAAGGTGCGCCGGTCGCCCAGGACGACGGCAGTTTCCTCAAGGACGACCAGGGCGCGATTTTGGTGCCGCATCTGGATGGCCCCAGCCTGAAAGCCTTTGCCAATGGCCTGGACGGACGGTATGCCCAGGCACGCCTGGACGATGCCGACCTGCGTGACCTCGGCCTGTTCGATAGCCCACGGGACTTGCGCAACGACGGCCAGACATTGCGCCTCGACACCTGGGCCGATCAAGGTTACTGGCTGCTGCTGCCGTTATTGTTGTTGGCCGCCTGTGCCGGGCGTCGCGGCTGGCTGTTCTGCCTGCCACTGCTGTTTCTGCTGCCGCAACCGAGTTACGCCTTCGATTTCGAAGACTTGTGGCTGCGGCCCGATCAGCAGGGTTTGCACTTGCTCAAACAAAAACGCCCCGCCGAAGCCGCGCAGCATTTCGAAGATCCGCAATGGCAAGGTGTGGCGCTCTATGAAGCCGGCGACTACAGTGGCGCCGCCCAGCGGTTTGCCCAAGGTATCGACGCCCACGCCCACTACAATCGGGGTAACGCGTTGGCCAAAAGCGGCGAGCTGGAAGCGGCACTGGATGCTTACGAACAAGCACTGGAACTTCAACCGGACCTGCGTCCGGCGCTGACCAACAAGGCATTGGTGGAAAGCCTGCTCAAGCAGAAAACCGCTACGCCGCCCGTCGAGCCGGACAAAACCGCCGAAGGCGAAACCGAAACCATGCCCCAGGAGCCGCCACCGGGCAGCGCCACTCAGCCAAGCGATGGCGAACCGAAAACTGACACCGAACAGGTTGCCCCGGACGCCGAGCAGCCACCCCCGACACCACCGCAACCGGGCGCCAATGAAGTTCCGGGCAGCGAATTAGGGGACGAACAAAGCACCACGCCACCACGACGCCCGGCCAGCGACATGCTCGAAGGCGAACAGCAACAGGCGCTGGAGCAATGGCTACGCAAGATCCCGGATGACCCCGGCGAACTGCTCAGACGCAAATTCTGGTACGAACAGCAACAACATCAGGATCAGGGAAAAACTCGATGACCCGCTTCACCGCCCTATTGCTTGCACTGCTTTTCTGGACCGTTCAGGCCCAGGCTGCGGAGCTGGTCGCCAGTGTAGATCGTAGTCGCCTGAGTTCCGGAGAGACGATCGAACTGACTCTGGAGTCCAGCGACGTAACCCAGTTCGGCAAACCCGACCTGACTCCGCTGGAGCCGCTGTTCGAGGTGCGCGGCACCCGTCAGGTAAACCAACTGAACACTCTCAATGGCAATACTCAAGCGACCACCCGCTGGATCATCACCCTGCTGCCCCGGCAGAACGGTAGCGTGGTGATTCCGTCGCTGCAATTGGGCGAGGCGCAGAGCCAACCGATAACCGTGCAGGTGATCGAGAGCGAAACCCAGGACAGCAGCAATACGCTGGCACCGGTGTTCATCGAAGCCAGCCTCGACCAGAACAGCGTCTATGTACAGGCTCAGGCGGTCCTGACCTTGCGCATTTACCATTCCGTGTCGCTGTTCGACGACAGCAGCCTGACCCCGTTGCAGATTCCCGATGCACGCATCGAACAACTGGGCGAGTCACGCACCTACGAAAAAGCCATCAACGGCCTGCGCCATGGCGTGATCGAGATGCGCTACGCGATCTACCCGCAGCACAGCGGCGTACTGACCATTCCGGCGCAGGTGTTCAGTGCCACGCTGGTCGATACCCAGCCGTCCCCGGACGCAACATCCCAAGGGCCCAAAGCGGGCAAGTTGATACGCGTCACTTCCACCGAGATCCCGTTAACCGTCAAGGCTAAACCCGATTCTTACCCCGCCGATGCGCCCTGGCTACCGGCCCGCAGCCTGAGCCTAAGCGAGAGCTGGAGCCCGGAGCCGGATCATGCGCAGGTCGGCGACTCGCTGACCCGCAGCCTGACCTTGAGTGCCGAAGGCCTCGCCAGCTCGCAACTGCCACCGTTGCCCGCCACCGAGATCAACGGCCTGCGGCGCTACCCGGATCAACCGGTGTTGAGCAACCAGAGCGGCGAGCGTGGCTTGATCGGCAGTCGCGAGGACCGTGAAGCTCTGGTGCCGACCCGCACCGGTGACATCGACTTGCCGAGCGTTGAAGTGGTCTGGTGGAACACCTTCGAGGATCACCTGGAACACAGCAGTCTGCCGGCTCACACGCTGCAAGTGGCGAGCAATCCGAGCCTGATGATCGATACCCCGGCGGGCGGCCCGCAGGTGATGTCCGGCGCCAGCAACGAAGTCCTTTGGTGGTGGAAACTCAGCACGGCGATTCTGGCCTGCACCACCCTGCTGGGCTTCGGCCTCTGGTGGCGCGCCCGTTCGCAACCGGCAATCCTGCGAGCCGCGCAGACCGGCCCGAGCCCGCGCACCTTGCTCGACGACCTCAAGCGCGCCTGCCAGGCCAACGACTCCCACGCCACCCGCCAGGCCCTCGACGCCTGGGCCCGACAACAACCGGAAACCCTGGCCGACATGGCCGCCCGTTTCGTGCCGTTGTCCGATGCGCTCGACGGCCTGAACGGCGCGCTCTACAGCGAGACCGGGCAGTATTGGCAAGGTGAAGAACTCTGGCGCGCCATCCGGGCGATCCCGACGGCCGAAGGGGTTCAAGGCGTGGTCGGCGACAGCGGGTTGCCACCGCTTTATCCCAAATAATCCCGACCAATGGGATGAAGGGGCTTTTTGTCGCAAGGGGCAAATCGTACACGTAGGAGCCAGGCTTGCCGGCGAAGGCGTCCTTAAGAGCGCTTTCGCCGGCAAGCCTGGCTCCTACGAAAAGCGGCTCGTTTCACAGACTGACATTCGGGCAATCCCCTCACCTCAAAATCAGTGCCTGACCACATCCCATGTGTTTGCCAGTAAACTCTCCCCTCTTTAGCCGCCATCATTTCCCCCGCGGCCATCACCTTATTTTGTTGCGGAGTACGCCTTGCGTCTGTTCCACACCTCCGACTGGCACCTTGGGCAGAACCTGCACGGCCAGGAACGCGATTTCGAGCACGCCTGTTTTCTCGACTGGCTGCTGCGTCAGCTGAAGCTGGAGCAGCCCGATGTGCTGCTGATTGCCGGCGATATCTTCGACACGGTCAACCCACCGGTCAAAGCCCAGGAACGCCTCTACGATTTCATCGTCAGCGCCCACGAGCAGCAGCCCTTGCTGACCATCGTGATGATCGCCGGCAACCACGACTCCGGCTCGCGCATCGAGCTGCCCGCACCGTTGATGCGGCGTTTGCGCACTCACGCTCTCGGGCGCGTGCTGTGGCTGGATGACGGCCAACTGGATGCCGAACGCCTGTTGCTGCCGTTGCCGGATGCCAGCGGCGCAATCGCTGCCTGGTGCCTGGCGTTGCCGTTCCTGCGCCCCGCCGAAGTGACCGGCGCGCAACTGGGCGACAACTATTTGCGCGGCATCGGCCAGGTTCACGAATGGCTGATCGAGGCGGCGAACGCCAAGCGCAAACCGGGTCAGGCGCTGATCGCCATCAGCCATGCGCACATGGCCGGCGGTTCGGTGTCCGAGGACTCCGAGCGCAGCCTGATCATCGGCAACGCTGAAGCCCTGCCTGCCAGCCTGTTCGGGCCGAGCATCAGTTATGTCGCCCTCGGGCATTTGCACAAGCCGCAGAAGGTCAACGGTGAAGAGCGCATCCGCTACAGCGGCTCGCCGATCCCGCTGTCATTCTCCGAGATCGGTTATCAACATCAGATTCTCGACATCAAACTCGATGGCGAAACCCTGCTCAGCGTCGAACCGAAACTGATCCCCCGGCCAGTGAACCTGCAACGCCTCGGCCCCGCGCCGCTGGCGGAAATCCTGCTGCAACTGGCCGACCTGCCCAACATCGACCTGCTCGCCGATATCCAGCGCCAGCCGTGGCTGGAAGTGCGGGTGCGTCTGGACGAACCGCAACCGGACCTGCGCCATCAAGTGGAAACGGCCCTGCAAGGCAAGGCGGTGCGACTGGTGCGGATTGCTGCTGAATACGCCGGCAACGGCAGCCGCGATGGCGTCGATGACGGCACCACCTTGATCGAACTGGATCAGCTGACGCCGCAGGAATTGTTCAGCCGCGCCTGGCAGGACAACTACGGCAGCGAGGTCGACGAGCAAACGCTCAAGGACTTCGCCGAGCTGCTGCAAGACGTGCAGATGGAGAGCGAACAGCCATGAAAATCCTCGCGATCCGCCTGAAAAACCTCGCCTCCCTGGCCGGGCCATTTGAAATCGACTTCACCGCCGAGCCCTTGGCCAGTGCCGGTCTGTTTGCGATTACCGGGCCGACCGGCGCCGGCAAAAGCACGCTGCTCGATGCGCTGTGTCTGGCGCTGTTTGGCGCCGTGCCGCGACTGAACAATGCTCAAGCGTCCGCCAAAACCCCGGACGCCGATGGTGAAATCAGCACTGGCGATCCGCGTACGCTGTTGCGTCGCGGCACCGGTGAAGGCTTTGCCGAAGTGGATTTTGTTGGCACCGATGGCCGCCGCTATCGCGCACGCTGGGAAGCCAATCGCGCCCGGGAAAAGGCCGCTGGCAAGCTGCAAGCCAGTCGTCAGAGCCTGCGCGACATCGATCAGGATCAACTGCTCGCCAGCCAGAAACTTGAATTCAAAAGCCAGATCGAGTCCGTACTGGGCCTGAACTTCGAACAGTTCACCCGCGCCGTGTTGTTGGCCCAGAGCGAGTTCAGCGCGTTCCTCAAGGCGGACGACAACGACCGCAGCGAACTGCTGGAAAAGCTCACCGACACCGCGCTCTACACCCGCCTCGGTCGCCGCGCCTTCGACAAGACCAAAGAAGCGCGCGAAGCCCACAAGCTATTGCAGGACCAGGCCACCGGGGTCACGCCACTGTCGCCTGAAGCCCGGGCCGAGCTCGATGAGCGCTTCAATGACGCGCAGCAGCAACTCAAGACCCAGCAGGCGCAGCTCAAGCAATTGGAGCTGCAACATACCTGGCTCAAGGATTTGCGCCAGTTGCAGGACGCGCAACAGAGCGCCTCCGAGCAACTGCAGTCCGCCCAACAACACTGGGACAGCCTGGCCGGCGAGCGCTTGAAGCTGACCCGTCTGGAGCAACTGGCCCCACAACGGCACCAGTTCGCGCGCAAGACCGAACTGACCACCCAGCTCACACCGCTGGCGGCGCAGATTCAGCAGCATATTCAACAACAGACCGAACTGAATGCGCGTCAGGCTCAGCTCGAACACAGCCTGAGCGCGGCGCAAACGGCACTGGTCCAAGCGCAGAGCCAACACAGCAACAGCGCGCCACTGCTGCGTCAGGCCTTCGAAGAGCAAAGCACCCTCGCCCGCCTGGTCAAGGATGCCAGCCTCAGTGCCGACCTCAAGCAGCAGGCGGAACTGGCCTGCGCGCAGGGTCAAAACACGATTCAGGGTTTGCTCGACCAACAGAAACAGGTCGCAGAACGGTTGCAGCGTATCGCCGCGGAGCTTGAGCAAAGCACTCATCTGGCGCCACTGAGCGATGCGTGGAATGCCTACCGCGATCGTCTGCAGCAACTGATGCTGATCGGCAATCGCTTGAACAAGGGCCAGGCCGAGCTGGCCGCCCTCGAGCAAAGCGCCACCCGCGCCGCCGAGGATCTGGCCGCTCAACGCCAGAGTCTGGAGCTGCTGTACAAAGAGGCCGGCGCCGAGCCCGAAGCCGTGGCCGAGCAGATTCAGATCCTCGGCAGCCTGCTACAGGACAACCGCAAGCAACTGCGGGCCGTTGAAGAACTGTCGCGGCTGTGGGCCAGCCAACAGGAACTGGACAAGCGCGGCGCCGAACTTCAGCAGCGTCAGCTCGCGGCTCAGCAAGAGCGTGATCGCCTGACCCAGGACGGCGTGAAGACCAAGGCCGAACTGGCCGTCGCCGAACAGACCCTGACCGTCACCCGCGAACTGCTGGAACGTCAGCGCCTGGCGCGCAGTGCCAGCGTCGAAGAACTGCGTGCGCAACTGCAGGACGATCAGCCGTGCCCGGTTTGCGGCAGCCCGGACCATCCTTATCACCAGCCCGAAGCCTTGTTGCAAAGCCTCGGCCGCCACGATGAAAGCGAACAGGCCAACGCTCAGAAAGCCGTCGACCTGCTCAAGGAAAAACTCACCGATCTGCGCGCTGAAGTTGGTGGCCTGATTGCTCAGCAAAAGGAATTGCTGCAACAGCAGGAACAACTCGCCACTCAACAACAGAGCCTGACACCGAGCCTGGAAGCGCACCCGTTGTCCGCCCAACTGCTGGCCCAGGACGCGAACAAACGCGATGCCTGGCTGATCCAGCAAAGCAGCCAGTTGAACCAGAGCATCACCCAGGACGAACAACGGCAAACCGCCCTGCTCACCCTGCAACAGGATGCCGCGCGACTGGCGCAACAACTGCGCAGCGCCGAAGCGGCGAACCAACAGGCGACACAACACCTGCTCAACCAGCAACGGGAGTTGAGCAGCGATCGCCAACGCCTGGACGAAGAACTGAGCGCGTTCAGCAGCCTGCTGCCAGCCGAGACGCTGGAAGCGCTGCGCAACGAACCCGCCGCGACTTTCATGCAGCTCGACCAGCAGATCGCCCAGCGCCTGCAACAACTCGAACAGCAGCGCGATGAACTCGGCGAACAGCAACAACGCCAGCAGGCGCTGGACAAAGAACAGGACCGCCAGCAGACCCGCACCCAGCAACTGGACGCCGCGCAGCAGCAGTTCAGCGCGTTGGCCGGGCAACAACAGGCTTGCCAGGAAAAACTGACGCAACTGCTAGGCGAACACGCCAGCGCCGAACAATGGCAGCAGCAACTGGATCAGGCCGTCGAACAGGCGCGCAGCGCTGAAGCGACGGCCAATCAGGAACTGCAAAGCGTGCGTACCAGGCTGGTGCAACTGGCCGCCGAACTCAAGGCGCAACAGGAACGTGCGCAAGCTCTGGAAAGCGAAGACCACGAGCTGAGCGGCAAGATCGCCGACTGGCGCGCGCAGCATCCGGAGCTGGACGACGGCGGACTGGAAGCGCTGCTCGGCGTCAACGACCAACAGCTCAGCGAGCTGCGTCAACGATTGCAGCAAAGCGAACAAGACATCGCGCAAGCCAAGGTGCTGTTGCAGGAGCGCGATCAGCGCCTGCTCGATCATCAAGCGCAGCACAACGGCAATCTGGACGCCGAACAACTGGCCACGGCACTGGCCGAGCTGCAAAACCTGTTCGCCGCCAGTGAGCATCGCTGCGCCGAATTGCGTGCCGAACAAACCGAAGATCAGCGTCGACAAAACGCCAATCAGGCGCTCGCGCAGCAGATCGCCGACGCCTACGCCGAGTACCAGCGCTGGGCGCGCTTGAGTGCGTTGATCGGTTCGGCCACCGGCGACACCTTCCGCAAAATCGCCCAGGCCTACAACCTCGACCTGCTGGTGCATCACGCCAACGTCCAGTTGCGGCAACTGGTGCGGCGCTATCGCCTGAAACGGGGCGGCAGCATGCTCGGGTTATTAGTGATGGACACCGAGATGGGCGATGAACTGCGCTCGGTGCATTCGCTGTCCGGTGGCGAGACGTTCCTGGTGTCGCTGGCGCTGGCGCTCGGTTTGGCATCAATGGCATCGAGCACGCTGAAAATCGAATCGCTGTTCATCGACGAAGGCTTCGGCAGCCTCGACCCCGAATCCCTGCAACTGGCCATGGACGCCCTCGACGGCCTGCAAGCGCAGGGCCGCAAGGTCGCGGTGATTTCCCACGTACAGGAAATGCATGAACGGATTCCGGTGCAGATCCAGGTTCATCGCCAGGGCAATGGCCTGAGTACCCTGGAGGTGAAATGAATACGTTGTATTCGTTCCGCCGCTGCCCCTACGCCATGCGCGCTCGCATGGCCCTGCGTTATTCGGGGGTTACGGTGAATATCATTGAGGTCAGCCTCAAGGCCAAACCGGCCGAAATGCTCGCGCTGTCGAACAAAGGCACGGTGCCGGTGCTGAGCGTGGACGGCCGGGTGATCGATGAAAGCCTGGAAATCATGCGCTGGGCGCTGGCGCAGAACGATCCGCAGGACTGGCTGCTCAAGGATGACCCAGTTGGGCTGCGATCCATCGCCGGCCTGATCGAAGAGAACGATCAGGTGTTCAAGGTGCATCTGAATCGCTACAAGTACGCCGAACGATATCCCGAGCAGCCAATGACGTTTTATCGCGCCGAGGGTGAAGTGTTCTTGCGCAAGCTGGATGAGTTGCTGGAGGGGCGCGACTACTTGCTGGCTGAGCATCCGAGCCTGGCTGATATCGCCTTGATGCCGTTTGTACGCCAATTCGCCCATGTGGATCGCGAGTGGTTCGGGCAGACGCCTTATGTGCGATTGCAGGGCTGGTTGCAGCGCTTTCTGGAATCAGAGTTGTTCACATCAATAATGAAAAAATAGCGACCTCGTAGGAGCGAGGCTTGCCCGCGAAAGGGCCATAACATTCAACATTGATGTCGACTGACACACCGCTTTCGCGGGCAAGCCTCGCTCCTACAGGGAGATGGCGTTTCGGGGAATCAGGTCAGCACCGAGCACATCCCCAACGCCGAGCAATCCACCTGGAATGGCCCGAAAAATTCGCCATTGGATTTGCTCGGCGGATTACCCACCAGCAACTCCAGGGCTTTGGCAGTCTGGATGTTGCGGGCAATGTTGTGGTTGCATTCGATAGCCCGTGCCACCGAACCCGCCGAGCCTTGACCGATCCCCAACAACGAAGCGCCATTGGTCATGAACGCCAGAAAGGCGATGACCCAGAGTTTGCGTCCCTTCATGCCCCTACCACTCCCGCCACGTCTGTGTGATCGACTCCCGCGTTTTGAGCGCGATGTTCGAACTGAATGCCGGGATAAGCGACCTGAATCGGTGCTTGAAGGCTGTGTTGCGATTGAGCCGAAAGGCTGACGACCAACACCATGGCCACGTAAAGACCAATGGCCAGGTAGGCGCCGTGTTTGGCAGAAGTGAGGATGGTGCTGGCCATGGTGTTCTCCGTGGGCATGTTTCAGTGCCCACAGAATCGATCAAAAAACAGAAGATAACTAGCGACCTTTATGCATAGTAGCTATCAGTTTTATTGATCTTGAACCCCGCGTGTTTCAGTCCTCGATAAAACTCATCAAGCGCTCGCGGGCCGCGTCCGGCTCGCTGGGAACGGGCTGGGCAGCCGACAGAATCGGGGTGGAATAGAGAAACAGGAGAACCACTGCCAGACGCATCGCCATGCTGTCGATCCTTTTAGAGAAGGAGTCAAAAAATCAGCGTCAAATTTAAACGCATGGCCATGTGATATCAAGCAATACATTGATAGCAATATGATGCTGTCGTAAACGCGTTATGCAGGAGCGACATCACTTTGGGGCTTTTCGACGCGTGTGGGTCGATCGGCAAGTGACTTCGCTCCTGCATAAAGGGTGCAGGGGCTGACATTTCAGTGTTGGGTTTTGTGATCCAGCGCGGCGTAGAAGTTGGCGCTCTGTTGCAGGTATTTCTGGGTGTAGCTTTGGGTGTGGGATTTTTTGTCACTGATTTCAACGTTGGCGCTGGCGGGCAGCGCAACAGTGGCAGAGATAGCGGAAGCGGCGATAACGGAGAAAAGATTGAAGTTCATGGCGGTATTCCTCGATTCAGTTGGCTTGCTTGCCCGGTTGGGCCGTGAAGCAAACTTAACTCCCGAGGCTCGGCGCCTTGAAATGCTTTGTAGCATTAGCCGATATCAGTCTCATTAATAGAAGGTTGCAGGCCCCATCAACCGGGGCCTGCGGCCTATTGACGCGGCAGGAACTTGAGGTCGCTCGGCGCATCCATCGGCAGTTTTTGCACGGTTTTACCCAGCAGACCGGTCTTGGCGTCGCGTTCGACAACGACAATCTGGTTGCTCTTCTGGTTGGCAATCAGCACGAATTTGCCACTCGGGTCGAGGCTGAACTCACGTGGGTGATCGCCGTCGACCGAACGGCGCTGAAGCTCCTTGAGGTGGCCGTTCGCCGGGTCGATGGCGAACACCAGCAACTGATTGGCGGTGCCACGATTGCTGACGTAAAGGAACTTGCCATCGGCCGAGGCGTGAAGCGCAGCCGCAGCCTTGCCCGATGGGGGCAGCCCCGCCGCCAGGTCGACCAACTGCGTTTGCTCGAGTTTGCCGTCCTGGTAATCGAACACCGCCACTTGCGCACTCATTTCCAGGGTCAGCCAGGCGTGCTTGCCATCGGCGCTGAACAGCAAATGTCGCGGCCCACTGCCGGGTGGCAGCTGGACAAAGGCCGGTTTGGCGGCGGTCAGCGGCCGTTCCGGATTGGCCTTGGGGTCGAAGCGATAGACAAAGATCTTGTCCGCGCCCAGGTCATTGGAAAACACGTAGTGGCCATCCGGCGAAGAAACCACCGAATGCACATGCGCCGACATCTGCCGCTCGGGGTTGACCCGACTGGCTGGATGACTGCTCAGTTGCACCACTGGTTTAAGCGTGCCGTCGCTGCCCACCGGTAACACCGCCAGGGTGCCGCCCGGGTCTTCTGCCACCGAGTAGTTGCTGACAAACAGATGGCTGGCATCACCGCTGATGCTCGAATGGGTCGGCTCGTTGCCCAGGGTTTGCACCTGGTTGATCAGGCTCAGTTCATGGGTTTTCGGATCGATTGCGTAACTGCTGACGCGCCCTACCGGATCAGCCTGGCCCGGACCGTTCTCGTTGACCGCGAACAAGCGACGTTGGTCCTTGGACACGGTCAGCCAGGACGGGTTGGCGCTCTTCACCACTTGCAGCGGTTTGGCATCGATCTGCCCGGTGCGGCTGTCGAATTTCAGGCGATAAATCCCCTGGCTCTGGCCGGCGGTGTACGACCCCACCAGCAATTCGTAGTTGTCGACCGGTGCTGCCTGCACGCCCATCGCGCCAACGCTGCCGGCGATCAACAGTGGCCAGAGGTTACGCATCCTCATTCGTTTCGTCCTCGTCATCCTGACCGCCAAACGCTTCCATGGGCACCAACCGGTGTTCGCCGGAATCACTGGTAATGATCCAGCTCTTCAAGTCGGGATCGAAAGTCGCTGCCTTGATCTGCGCCATGCTGAACTCCCAGCGTTTGAGCGCCCGGCCGTCCATGCACTCGATGTGCAGGTTATCGTCTTCATCGAGGGAGAAATCGAAAGCATGCAGCCCATCGATCTCCAGCATGTCGCAATGTTCGAGGGCGTTGAGCAAGGTGTCGTTTACGGCAGTCATGGCGGTCAATCTTTGAATGGGAAAGACGCAATGATAGCTCAATGCGGGAGCGGACTGTGGCGAGGGGGCTTGCCCCCGTTGGGCTGCAAAGCAGCCCCAATATCTCTGATGTGCCAATGATTTTGTGAGTGCTACGCACCCAAACGGGGGCAAGCCCCCTCGCCACAGGGGGTTGCGTTCAGCGGTTAGAGGGCATCGCGCGATGGTTTGCCATCGACCAAACGTTGGATGCGCAGCGGATTGCCATTCTTCAACGCATCCGGCAGCAGGCTGTCGGGGTAGTTCTGGAAGCACACCGGGCGCAGGAAACGGTCGATGGCAAGGGTGCCCACCGAAGTGCCACGCGCATCGGAAGTCGCCGGATACGGCCCGCCATGGACCATCGAATCGCAGACTTCCACACCGGTCGGATAACCGTTGAGCAAGATCCGCCCAACCTTCTGCTCCAACAATGGTGTCAGCTCGCCGAACCGTTCGAAGTCCGCCGGCTCACCGATAATCGTTGCCGTCAGTTGCCCGTGCAGGCCGTTCAGCGCAGCACTGAGTTGCGCCTGATCCGCCACCTCGACGAACACCGTGGTCGGGCCGAACACTTCCTCTTGCAGCACTTCATCGCCATCGAGCAACAGGCTCACATCCGCCTTGAACAGTTGCGGCTGCGCCTGATTGCCTTGTTGCGAATTACCGGCCAAGTGCTCGATTTTCGGATGCGAAAGAAGCTTCTGCAGGCCTTTGCCATAGCTGCTCAAGGTGCCGGTGTTGAGCATGGTTTGCGCCGGCTGATCGCCGATCAGCCCGGCCACCTGTTGCACGAACGCACTGAACTGCGGCGAACGAATGCCGATCACCAGCCCCGGATTGGTACAGAACTGCCCGCAGCCCTGCACCACCGAAGCCGTAAGGTCACGGGCAATGCTTTCAGCACGAACTTCCAGCGCCTGCGGCAACACGATCACCGGGTTGATGCTCGACATCTCGGCGAACACCGGAATCGGCTGCGGCCGTGCCGCGGCCATGTCGCACAGCGCCCGACCGCCTTTCAGTGAACCGGTAAAACCGACCGCCTGAATCGCCGGGTGCTTGACCAGTGCTTCCCCTACTCCACCACCGTAGATCATGTTGAACACACCGGCCGGCATGGCGGTTTTTTCGGCGGCGCGGATCATCGCGTCGGCCACCCATTCCGCGGTTGCCATGTGGCCGCTGTGGGCCTTGAACACCACCGGGCAGCCGGCGGCCAAGGCTGAAGCGGTGTCGCCGCCTGCCGTGGAAAACGCCAACGGAAAGTTACTCGCGCCAAACACCGCCACTGGCCCCAGGCCGATACGGTACTGACGCAAGTCCGGACGCGGCAGCGGCTGACGTTCCGGTAGTGCCAGATCGATTCGCGCGCCATAGAAATCACCACGCCGCAGCACCTTGGCGAACAGACGCATCTGGCCGCTGGTGCGCCCACGCTCACCTTGAATCCGCGCCGCCGGCAACGCGGTTTCACGGCAGACCACGGCCACGAACTCATCACCCAGGGCGTCCAGTTCATCGGCAATCGCCTCCAGAAATTGCGCGCGGCGTTCGGCGCTCAGGCTGCGATAGGCCGGGTAAGCGGCGGCGGCAGCCTTCGCGGCGGCGTCGACTTCCTCAGGTGTGGCCTGATAGAAATCATGGGGCAAGGCCTCGCCAGTGCTGGCATCGACGCTCTGCAGTTTGACGGTGCCGACAGCACTGCGTTGGCCGCCGATGTAGTTGTGACCAAGAATCCGGGTCATGGGTGTCTCCTTAAAGTGTGCCGACAGTGCCGGGTTCGAACGCCGCTTCAACCGGAGCGATGCCGTTGATCAAGGGTGCGCCGAACTCGGCCTGGCTGATCTCGAACACATCGCCCGGTTGGGTACGGATGCCGTCGGCGAAGGACAGGGTCGCGGTGCCGAAAAAGTGGATATGCACGTCGCCGGGGCGCAGGAACTGGCTGTACTTGAAATGGTGGTACTCGAGGTTTTCCAGGCTGTGACACATGTTGGCTTCGCCACTGAGAAACTCGTTCTGCCACAGCACTTCGCCGTCGCGCAGAATCCGGCTGGTGCCCGCCAGGTGTTGCGGCAATTCGCCGACCCGAAGCTCCGGGCCATAGCTGCAACTGCGCAGTTTCGAATGGGCCAGGTACAGGTAATTCTTGCGTTCCATCACGTGATCGGAGAACTCGTTACCCACCGCAAAACCGAGGCGATACGGTTTGCCGTCGTGGCCGATGACATAGAGGCCGCTGAGCTCGGGCTCTTCCCCGGCATCTTCGGCAAAGGGTGGCAAGGGGAACGGTTTGCCCGGTCGCACGACGATGCTGCCATCGCCCTTGTAGAACCATTCCGGTTGCACGCCGGCCTGGCCAGTTGCGGGTTTACCGCCCTCCACGCCCCACTTGAAGATGCGCATGGTGTCAGTCATCGCTGCTTCATCGCCGGCCTGTTGATGCATTTTGTCCCGTGCCGAAGCGCTGCCCAAATGAGTCAGGCCGGTGCCGCTGACCAGCATATGCGCCGGGTCCGGGTGATCCAGCGGCGGCAGGATGCGCAGCTTGGCCAGCAGCTCGGCATAGTTGTGGCTGATGCCCAGCCCGAGGGTTTGAACCTGCCGCTCAAGACTGGTGCCCGCCTCGATCGCCGCCAGCGCCAGATCCCGCACCGTATGCGCATCCTGCACTTCACGCACCAGACCGTCTTCGACCACGCCGACGCGGCGTTCGCCATTACTCAATTCGAACTGAACTAAACGCATGAACCTTCTCCTGTTAACGCATAACTTCAAAACACCGTAAAACCCATGTGGGAGTTGGATCGTGTTGACCTCAGGTACGGGCGCTGGCGGCGAACTGGTCGGCCGGCAGCACGTGCTTACGTTCCAGCAGGCGATACACCACACCCGTCAGCACCAGGCCGAACACCATCACGCAGGACAGGAAGTACAGCCCCGATGCCAGGTTGCCGGTGTACTCCTTCAGCGCACCGATCACGAACGGGCCGATGTAGCCGCCCAGGTTGCCCACCGAGTTGATCAACGCGATTCCCGCCGCTGCACTGGCGCCGGCGAAGAAGCGCCCCGGCAAGGTCCAGAACACCGCAGTGCAGGAAAACAGCGCGAACGCCACCAGGCACAGCGCCGCCAATTGCAGCACCGGCACCGACAGCCAGGCGCTGAGAAACAAACCGATGGCACCCAACACATACAGCACCGCCAGATGACCGTAGCGATCATTCATGCGGTCGGAACTGCGCGGAATGATCAGTAAACCGACAATCCCGAAGATGTACGGCACCGACGATACGAACCCGGTCACCAGGTCCGTGCCACCAAACTGCTTGATCAACGTCGGCAGCCATAAACCGAGTCCGTAGATGCTCAGGGTCACCGGCAGATAGAACAGCGCCAGCAGCAACACCCGTTTGTCCTTAAGTGCATGCAGTGGATTGCCATGGCGGGTCTGGCCGTATTCGGCGAGGTCCTTTTTCAGTTCCCCGCTCAGCCAGTCTTTCTCGGATTGATCCATCCATTTCACTTGGTCCGGACCGTCCGGCAAGTAACGCAGCACCGGCCAGGTCAGCAGGATCGCTGGCGTACCGATGACGATGAACAACCACTGCCAGCCGTGCAGGCCAAGGATGCCGTCCATGCCAAGCAAACCGCCGGACACAGGGCCGGTGATCATCATCGCGATGGGTTGGGACAGGATGAACAGCCCGAGGATCTTGCCGCGATGGCGAACCGGAAACCATTGGGTGATGTAGTACAGAACGCCCGGAAAGAACCCGGCTTCAGCCGCGCCAAGCAAAAAGCGCATCACATAGAAACTGTGCGGCCCCTGGACGAACGCCATGCCGATGGTGATGGCGCCCCAGGTGACCATGATCCGCGCGAACCAGCGTCGGGCGCCGAAGCGGTCGAGCATCAGGTTGCTGGGGATCTCCAGCAGAAAGTAACCAATGAAGAACAACCCGGCACCGAACCCGTAAGCCGCGTCACCGATGCCAATGTCAGCGCCCATGTGCAGCTTGGCGAAACCTACCGCGGAGCGATCCACATAGGCGATCAGGTACAGCAGGATCAGGAAGGGAATCAGTTTCAGCGTGATGCGACGGATAAGCCGCAGTTCCTGGCTCATGAGTTCGGTCTCCGATTGTTGTTTTTATAGAACCTCGGGGGACGCCTCTCGCGGAAAACCGCCAGGGTCGATCCCTCCGTTGAAACCGACTATATAGTAATACTATTTAACCAACAACACTTCCAAACCGTGGAAATTGCGCTTATGTTACGCCATAGCTTGAACAATATAGTCATACAATAAGAGAGCAGATCATGTCTGATAAGAAACCCACCCTGCGTTCCGCCCAATGGTTTGGCACCGCCGACAAGAACGGCTTCATGTATCGCAGCTGGATGAAGAATCAGGGCATCGCCGACCATCAGTTCCACGGCAAGCCGATTATCGGCATCTGCAACACCTGGTCGGAACTGACCCCGTGCAACGCGCATTTCCGTCAGATCGCCGAGCACGTCAAACGCGGGGTGATCGAAGCCGGCGGCTTTCCAGTGGAATTCCCGGTGTTCTCCAACGGCGAATCGAACCTTCGCCCCACCGCCATGCTCACCCGCAACCTGGCGAGCATGGACGTCGAGGAAGCGATTCGCGGCAACCCGATCGATGGCGTAGTGCTGCTGACCGGTTGCGACAAAACCACCCCGGCGCTGCTGATGGGTGCGGCCAGTTGCGACGTGCCGGCGATCGTCGTCACCGGTGGGCCGATGCTCAATGGCAAGCACAAGGGCCAGGACATCGGTTCGGGCACGGTGGTGTGGCAGCTCAGCGAACAGGTCAAGGCTGGCACGATCACCCTTGACGATTTCCTCGCGGCCGAGGGCGGCATGTCCCGTTCCGCCGGCACCTGCAACACCATGGGCACCGCCTCGACCATGGCTTGCATGGCTGAAGCACTGGGCACTTCCCTGCCCCACAACGCGGCGATTCCGGCGGTGGATGCCCGCCGTTATGTACTCGCGCACATGTCCGGCATGCGTGCGGTGGAGATGGTTCGCGAAGATTTGAAGCTGTCGAAAATCCTCACCAAGGAAGCCTTCGAAAACGCCATCCGGGTGAATGCCGCCATCGGCGGATCGACTAACGCAGTGATCCACTTGAAGGCCATCGCCGGGCGCATCGGTGTCGAACTGGACCTGGACGACTGGACCCGCATCGGTCGCGGCATGCCGACCATCGTCGACCTGCAACCGTCCGGGCGCTTCCTGATGGAAGAGTTCTACTACGCTGGTGGCTTGCCTGCGGTGCTGCGTCGCCTGGGCGAAGCCAACCTGATTCCGAACCCGAACGCCCTCACCGTCAACGGCAAAACCCTCGGCGAAAACACCAAGGACGCGCCGATCTATGGCCAGGACGAAGTGATCCGCACCCTCGACAACCCGATCCGCGCCGACGGCGGCATCTGTGTGCTGCGCGGTAACCTGGCGCCACTGGGTGCGGTGCTAAAACCCTCTGCCGCCAGTGCCGAGCTGATGCAACATCGCGGGCGCGCTGTGGTGTTCGAGAACTTCGACATGTACAAGGCGCGGATCAACGATCCGGAACTGGACGTGGACGCCAACTCGATTCTGGTGATGAAAAACTGCGGGCCGAAGGGTTATCCGGGCATGGCCGAAGTCGGCAACATGGGCTTGCCGGCCAAGCTGCTGGCCCAGGGTGTGACAGATATGGTGCGCATTTCCGATGCGCGCATGAGCGGCACGGCGTACGGCACCGTGGTTTTGCATGTGGCACCGGAAGCGGCGGCCGGTGGGCCTTTGGCGGCAGTGAAGGAAGGCGACTGGATCGAGCTCGATTGCGCCAGTGGGCGTTTGCATCTGGACATTCCGGATGCTGAACTGGCCGCACGCATGGCCGATCTGCAACCGCCACAACAGTTGCTGGTGGGCGGCTATCGCCAGCTGTACATCGACCATGTGTTGCAAGCGGATCAGGGTTGCGACTTTGACTTCCTGGTCGGTTGCCGCGGCTCCGAAGTCCCCCGCCACTCTCACTGACACCATCAACCTGAAGTGGGAGCGGGCTTGCTCGCGAAAAGGCCATCACATTCAACATTGATGTTGACTGATAGTCCGCCTTCGCGAGCAAGCCCGCTCCCACATTTAATCCCCGCATGCTTCAGGACTGTGCTTGCTCGGGCGACCGTCCTCGCCGCGCCTGCTATCATGCGCAGCACCCCATCGTACAGGACCGCGCCGTTCCCCATGGATTACCGCAAACCCTCTGACCGCAAAAGCATGCACTCGCGCATCGTCCAGGAACTGGGCATGCAGATTGTCTCGGGACGCTTCAAACCGGACGACAAACTGCCCGCCGAAGCCCTGTTGTGCGAGGAATACGCGGTCAGCCGGCCGGTCTTGCGCGAAGCCACCCGAGTGCTGGTTGCCAAGGGCCTGGTGTATTCCCGTCCGCGGGTCGGCACCGTGGTCAAGCCGCGCCGGGAATGGCACATGCTCGACCCGGACGTGTTGCATTGGCTGATGCAAAGCAGCCCGCAGAATGAGTTTTTCAGCCTGCTGACCAGCGTGCGCAGCATCATCGAACCGGCCGCGGCAGCCCTGGCCGCGCAGTTCGCCACCGATGAAGACATCGCCTCCATCGGTGAAGCCTACCAACGCATGGAGGCGGCACCGACGCCTGAAGCCTTGTTGCAACCGGACCTGGATTTCCACAGCCGCATCGCCGACGCGACCCACAACGACCTGCTGGCGAACCTGTGCAACATGTTGTCGGTGGCGATTGCCGAAGCCTTGAAGCACTCCAACCAACGGCCGAACCTGCATGAACTGGCGTTGCCGCGACACAAGGCGATTCTCACGGCTATCGAGAATCGAGATGCACTGGGTGCGCGGCATGCAACGCTGGTACAGCTGGATGACGCGCGCAGTGCGCTGAATGTGGTGCTCGGCACCGATCCCTCATAACCACCACAAATCCAATGTGGGAGCGAGCCTGCTCGCGATAGCGGAGTGTCAGGCACTATCAATGCTGAATGCTGAGACGCCATCGCGAGCAGGCTCGCTCCAACAGTGGTTTGGTGTGAAGTTTGAGATACAAAAAAGCCGCAACCTTGGTTGCGGCTTTTTAGTTTCAGCGGCCGGTCAGTGAGCAAACAGCGAGTTGCCCTTCTGCCCCGCCAGTTTCTCTGGCTTGATCAGGAACCGCGCCAGCGCTGGCAGCAGCCACAACGCGCCGAACATGTTCCAGAGCAGCATGAAGGTCAGCATCAGGCCCATGTCGGCCTGGAACTTGATCGCCGAGAAGATCCAGGTGCACACACCGATCGCCAGGCACAGACCGGTGAACAGCACAGCCTTGCCGGTGGATTTCAGCGTCTGGTAGTACGCCTCTTGCAGCGGCAGACCGGCACGCAGGAAGCTTTCCAGACGACTGTAGATGTAGATCCCGTAATCCACGCCAATCCCCACCCCGAGCGCCACCACCGGCAAGGTCGCCACTTTCACGCCGATGCCCATGAACGCCATCAGTGCGTTGCCGAGCACCGAGGTCAGTACCAGCGGCAGCACGATGCACAAGGTCGCCGCCCAGGAGCGGAAGGTGATCATGCACATGGTCGCGACGCAGATGTACACCAGCACCAGAATCGTCAGTTCGGAGCGCTTGATCACCTCGTTGGTGGCCGCTTCGATCCCGGCGTTACCGGCGGCGAGGAGGAATTCCAGGCCTTCCTTGTTGTTGTCCTTGGCGAAGTCCTGCACTGCATGAACCGCGCGATCCAGGGTTTCGGCCTTGTGATCGTTGAGGAACACCAGCACCGGCGCCAGGGAGCAATTGTTGTTGTACAGACCATCGGCACGGGCGATGGAGTTGTTCAACACGTCCGGGTTGCGCGACAGGGTTTCCCATTTCAGGTTGCCCTCGTTCATGCCCTTGATCATCTGCTTGGACACGGTCACCAGCGAGATCGCCGATTGCACACCCTCGGTGTTCTGCATCTTCCACATCAGTTCGTCGATCGGTGCCATGGCTTCATAGCGCGAGCAACCTTCGGGCTTGGTCTTGACCATCACCACCAACACGTCGGAACTGGTGGAGTAGTTGTTGATGATGAAGCTGTTGTCCTTGTTGTAGCGCGAGTCTGGTCGTAGTTCCGGCGCGCCCTGGTCGAGGTCACCGATTTTCAGGTTCTGGCTGTACCAGAGGCCACCACCGAACGCGATCAGCGCCAGGACAATGGAGACCGGTGCGACTTTCGCGCTGGCGAAGTTCGACAGCATGCGCCAGAAGGGATGCTCGCGGTGCGCGTCTTTCTTGCTGCGGTCGACGGCGCGTTTGCTGATACCCACGTAGGAAATGGCAACCGGCAGCAGGATCAGGTTGGTGAATACGATCACCGCCACGCCGATGGACGCGCCGATGGCCAGTTCGCGAATCACGCCGATGTCGATGATCAGCAGCGTGATAAAACCCACCGCATCCGCGAGGATCGCGATCATCCCCGGCAGGAACAACTGACGGAATGTTCGCCGCGCCGCGGTCAGTGCGTTCTCTGCCTCGCTGGATTGCAAGGCGATACCGTTGATTTTCTGCACGCCGTGGGAAATCCCGATGGCGAAGATCAGGAACGGCACCAGCATCGAGTACGGATCCAGCCCGAAGCCGAAAAAGTGCATCAAGCCGAGCTGCCAGACCACTGCCACCAGCGTCGTGCTCAGTACTGCCACGGTGCTGCGCATGCAGTTGGTGAACCAGTACAGCAGGATCAGGGTAATGACGAAGGCGACACCGAAGAACATCACCACCATGACCAGCCCATCGATCAGGTCGCCGACTTTCTTGGCGAACCCGACAATGTGGATCTTCACGTTAGGGTTCTGGGTTTCGAACTTGTTGCGGATCTTGTCTTCGAGTTCGTGTGAGAACTTGCGGTAGTCCAGCGCCAGCAACTTGCCCTGGTCTTGCGGGTCCGGGTAGGACTCCAGCAGCGGGATGTCGACGATGCTCGACTTGAAGTCGTTGGCCACCAGCCGCCCGACTTGCCCGGACTTGAGCACGTTATTGCGCAGCAGGTCGAGGCTCTGCTGGGAGCCGTTATAGCTCTGGGGAATCACCTCACCACCGGCGAAGCCCTCCTCCGTCACCTCGGTCCAGCGCACGCTCGGGCTCCACAGCGACTTGAGGCCGGAACGGTCGACGCCGGAGATGTAGAACACCTCGTCGTTGATCTGGCGCAGAGTCTCCATGTACTCCTTGGAGAAGATGTCGCCATCGGTGGCTTCAACGGAAATCCGTACGGTGTTGCCCAGGTTCGCCAGATCGTTGCGGTGCTCCATCATCTTTTCAATGAACGGATGCTCGAGCGGGATCATTTTTTCGAAACTGGTGGACGGCCGGATCAGCGTCGCCTGCCAGAACAGGAAAATACTGACCAGCAGGCAGATGACGATCACCGCCGGGCGGTTGTTGAAGATCAGGCGCTCAAGAAACGTCGCCTTGTCCTGATGAGGAGTGCTTAAGGATGTCATAGACCCGCCTTCTTATTATTTGCCCGGCTCATTTGGACGACCCGTTTGTTCCATTCTCTGCACCTGTTGGCGAGGTGACGCGAACGCCGCCCTGGCCTGCCAGAATCAGATTACCGTTGCCCCCCGCCGTGACCGACGAGACGGAAATGCGATCGGGACGGTTGAAAACACTGAAGGTTTCGCCGTCGTCGCTGCTGCGAATGACACTGCCGCCGTTGCCGACGATCACGATGGAGCCGTCGTCGAGCAGCGTGGCGCCGGACAGGCCGAATTCCAGCGCACCGCGTGCCGCCTTGAGTTCGACCTGCTCCCACGTGGTGCCGAAATCCGTGGAGCGGTAGAGATTGCCCCGCAAGCCGTAGACCAGCAGCGTGGCCGGTTGCGCAGTACCGATCACGCCGAACAGCGAGCCCTGGTAAGGGCCTTCAAGCTTTTCCCAGGTCTGTCCTTCATCGGCGGAGCGGAACATGCTGCCCTGCTCGCCGACGATGAAAATGCCGGAATCCTTGACTGCGGCGATGGCGTTGAGGTGGTACTGGTCTTCGTTGTCCAGGCGATCGCTGACGTCTTCCCAGTGCTTGCCACCGTCGGTGGTTTCCAGCAAGGCACCGTAGGCGCCCACGGCAAAGCCGCTGTTGACGTCCTTGAACCAGACGTCGAGCAGCGGCGATTCGCGTCGCAGGTCTTCGAATTGTTTGGTCCAGGTGACACCGCCGTCTTCGCTGGCGAGGATCTGCGCGTCATGACCGACGGCCCAACCGTGCTTGTCATCGACAAAAAATACCGCTGTCAGCAGTTGCCGGGTCGGCACCTTGGCTTGGGTCCAGGTCGCGCCCTGGTCATCGGAATAAAGAATGTGCCCGCGATCGCCGACCGCCACCAGGCGTTTGCCGGCATGCACGACATCGAGCATCAGGCCTTTGCTGGCCTTGGCGGATTCAATGGAATAAACCACGTCGGTGGTCGGCGCGGCAGCGGCCAGCACAGGAGCCGACAACACGGCACAACCCAACAGCGAGAGCGCTGTAGCCAGCAACGCGAACCTGCGTAACGCCGGCGGGCGGCAAATACTCACACCCATGACAGGCTCACTCATAGACCTTCCCCCATTATTATTGTTAGGTCATTCAACCTTTCAGGGCGCCGTAAGGGGGTGCTCACCGGGACTGCCCTATTCCAGAGCATAGTCCTGAAACCCGCAATCCAGAGCCCCTTCGGAAGCTGGGCTTATCCTATCGGGGTTTGGAAAGGTCTGACAATCGACGCCACGTTATGTTTTGTTAACCAGGGGGATATGGGGCGTGGGTGAATGGGGAGGCATTCGGAGCGGTGATTGGAGTCTGGGGTCTGGGGTACATATCCGTTTCTGCGGTAACGGCGGCTATTGGTTCCGCTCTTACA
>NZ_JBYVYM010000046.1:0-27581 GCF_058148225.1 Pseudomonas sp. DF5 | reverse complement strand
GAAGATGTTGGCTGTGCCGGCGACATCGCGAGCAGGCTCGCTCCCACAGTTTTTCGCCGTGTGTTAAAGACCGGGCATAAAAAAGGCGCCCCGAAGGACGCCAAAAGATTCACCTCTTACCAAAGGAGCAAGGAGCTTCTAAAGGTGAATTTGCATAAACCGTGAAGTCAGAGAATCGCCAGCGGATACTCGACAATCACCCGCACTTCATCCAGATCCGACTCAAACGCCGTGGCGCGGGTGGTGGCCTGGCGCAGACGCAGAGACATGTCTTTCAACGAGCCGCTCTGCACCACGTATTTGACTTCGATGTCGCGCTCCCAGCGCTTCTGGTCAGTCAGTGGGTTGCCGTCGGCATCGCGACGCATGTACACGGCGTTGGCGTTGGAGTAGTCGGCGTCGGTGCCACGGCCGTAACGGGTCATGAACGACAAACCCGGCATGCCATAGCTGGTCATGTCGAGGTCATAACGCACCATCCACGAACGTTCCTTGGGCGAGTTGAAGTCGCTGTACTGGATGGAGTTGTCGAGGAAGATCGAGTCGGACTGACGCAGGTAGTCGAAGTCGTCGTTGCCGTTGTTGCGCTGGTGCGATAACGCAACGGAGTGGGCGCCGAGTTTCACCCCGATGCGACCGCTCCAGATGTTGTTGTCGAATTCGCCGAGCAGTTGTTTGCCTTCGTCGACCGCCTTGTAATAGTTCAAACCACCGAACAGCGACAGGTCATCCGACAGCGGATAAGTCCATGTGGTGCCAGCGTAGTACTGATTCCAGGCATCCTTGAGGCGACTGGAATACAGGCTGAAACTGAGGTTTTTGTTCAGTGCATAGTCGCCACCGAGATAGCCGACCCACGGCGAATTGACCGGACCGGCGTAGAAGGTCGCGAAGTTCTCGCGCATGTCGCTGGACACAGGCTGACTCATCGCATGCAGGCGACCGCCCTGTACCGACAGACCTTCGATACTGGTGTTGGTGGCCGTGACACCCCGGAAGCTTTCCGGCAACAGTCGGGAGTCACCCGCCGCAACCACCGGGTTGGCGGGGAACACATCGCCGACCTTCACCACTGTATCGAAGGCGCGCACTTTGGCGGCGCCACCGACCTTGGTGTATTCATCCCGCGCCTGACCATCGCTGTCGACCGGCAACACGTCGAAAGAACTACGGCTACCGTTGCGCCCGTCACCGGTATCGAGTTTCAAGCCGATCATCGCAAACGCATCGACCCCGAATCCAACGGTGCCTTGGGTAAAGCCGGATTCGAACTTGCTGATGACCGCGTGAGCCCAGGCCTCGGAATAACCATTGCCGGTGGGACTCGACTGGCCGTCACGGTGATCACGATTGAAGTACAAGTTGCGGTTGAGCACCGTCAGGCTGCTGCCCTCGATAAACCCCTCGGGTTTCTCTTCCGCAAACACCATGGACGGCCCGGAGCCGACAACCACCGCTAAAGCGGCTATCGACATTTTTGTATTGTTAACCATCAATCACTCCTTGGGTTCGGCAGAACGGGAACGTGCTTCGGCGTGGGTTTTATTGTTCGACGGGCAAGGGCCCGCCGGCATGGTCGCCGGGTGACATCGTTGCAAGCTGCGGATAACGCCAAGGTGATGGGGGAATTACAATTTCGTCATGTGCGTGGAATGACAAGCCTGCACGTTCAGGTCAGCGCTGCGAGTTGTTCGATTGTTTGCGGAAAGCGTTCAACCAAGCGGATCAGTGTCGTGGCTTGGGCATTTGGTGTTGCCCGTCCTTGTTCCCAGTTTTCGAGGGTTCGGGTGTTGGTGCGTAGATACATGGCGAACACCGACCGGGAAAGATTGAGCTGTTGACGGATGGCTACCACTTCCTCGGCAGTGATGGGTACCAGTTTCGGCAGCTTGACCTTGTGGGTCCGCAGCGTGACCTTGCCTTGGCGCTCGTCGGCCAAGGCTTCGAGGCCTTCCATCAGTTCGGAAAAAATGTCACGTTTCATAGTGGGTTCTCGTGTTGATTTCTCTATCCAGCGTTTGTCTGAAAAGTTTTTTCTGGGAAGGCGACAGGTCGTCTTGCTCGTTTTTGCTATACACGGTGAACAGCCAGAATTGATCGAAACCTGACCACCAGTAATAAATCACCCTAAGCCCGCTACGCTTGCCTTTACCGCGACGTTGATCGAAAAAGCGGATTTTTCGCAGCCCGCCCGTACCTTCAATGAGATCGCCCGCTTCAGGGTTTTTCAGCAGCTCCAACTGAAAGCTGCGGAACAAATCGTCATCCAGGTAATCGTCTCGGTGTTTCTGAAACGCAGGTAATTCGATAAAAAGAGCGTCCATGTTCTGTACGTCACCTGCGTATAGTGTTGTCTTGATAATCGAATAGGTCAAGGCATCGAAGCCATCCTTTTCGTCCCCCGTTTTCAAGGTAGACCCCGGTCGTAAAAACGCCTGTAGGACGAAGCGACCAGGCCGGTGAGAATTTTCGAGTAATGCTGGGGGAAGGGGACTTCGCAATTGACTCATCGGCTCACCCACAGCACTATCTGCCGATGAATGATCAACGCCGAATGAACATGATGTGTTCCTCTATGACCGCTTCCGGTGGGCCATAAGGTCATACGTGCTCGGCATTTGACGTGTTACCCAAAGCCCCGCCAGAGATGGACGGGGCTTTTTGATTCTCCGTCTGCACATGGCTGATGGAGAGTGAAATGTTCGAAATTAGAAAAGTCACCCAAAGCGACGCCCAGACGGCATTCGACATACGGCTGCTAGCCATCCGACATCAATGCATCGGTGCCTATACCGAAAAGCAAATGCTGACCTGGACATCGGGGTCAGCTGAGGACGGTTACTGCGCACTCATGGAAAAGTACTTCTATCTGGGGTGCGTTGAGAGTGAGCCCGTGGCGACAGGCATGCTGGATCTGGAGAACCGCGAAATCGGTGCAATCTTTATACATCCTGACTTTATGCAGCGAGGCTTGGGCAAGCGCGTCGTGGGCTTTCTCGAAGATCTGGCGCGGGATCTTGGCCTGGTGGAAGTTCGTCTGGATGCGACTTTGAATGCCGCCGATTTTTATCGACGCTGTGGTTACATTGGGGAGAAAACTGCGGTTTACCATTCCCCCTCCGGTCTTCAACTGGCCTGCGTTCCCATGGTGAAGAAACTGTGACGGCTTCATTTTTGAGTGCCTTGAAAAGCATCGAGCATGTCGTCCGGCAGTGAGGCGTCAAAGTCTTCGGGAAGCACCAGTTTGCCTTTCATCACACCGATACGCTGGCCGTAGGGTTTTCCTACCGAAACCAGACGTGCAAGGGCCCGACCATGTTTGGCAATCGTGATGATCTGCCCGGCGGCTGCGTCATCGACGAGTTTGGACAGATTGCTTTTTGCTTTGGCCAACGGAACGACGATGTCACGGTTCATTGTTCTTCCTCGCGTTGATTTATCGATCCAGCCAGTCATTCAAGATAGAGCCAATTGCGCAGTGTTGGATGTAGGACGAAACGGACATTCCCGCGCGAGGTTTCGGGGATTGCAGAAGGAGGGGAGGGCAGCGGTAACAAATCCCACAAACGCAAAAACGGCACCCGAAGGTGCCGTTTCTGTTTTCTACCGAGTATCGCTTAAGCGATCAACCCGCCAACCCCGACTGTTGAACCAGGTTCAGCAGCGGTTGTGGGTACAGGCCGAGGAAGAACGCCAGTACGGCGATCGCCAGCAGCATCACGCCGCCTGCACGTTGTTCCCAGTGCAGTTGCGCATCGTGGCGACGCAGGTTTGGTTCCATCAGGTACAGGGTGACCATCACACGCAGGTAGTAGAAGACGCCGATGGCGCTGCCCAGTACCAGGGAGCCGACCAGCCACCATTGGTGCGATTCGACGCCGGTGGCGATGATGTAGAACTTGCCGATGAAGCCCGCGGTCAGCGGGATACCGGCCAGGGACAGCATCATCACGGTCAGGACGGCGGTCAGGTACGGACGGCGCCAGAACAGGCCACGGTATTCGTACAGGGCATCCGCGTCACGGCCGCTGTACGGCGAGGACATCAGGGTAATCACACCGAACGCGCCGAGGCTGGTGATCACGTAGGTGACCAGGTACACGCCGATGGCTTCCACGGCCAGGCCCTTGCTCGCCACCAGGGCGATCAGCAGGTAACCGAAGTGCGCGATGGAGGAGTAACCCAGCAGACGCTTGAGGTTGCTCTGGGTCAGTGCCAGCAGGTTACCGAACAGGATCGACGCGATGGCGATGATGGTCAGCACGTTGCTCAGCACGCCACTGCTCGCCGCTGGCGAGATCTGGAACAGACGCACCATCACCGCGAACACAGCCACTTTGGAGGCCGTGGCCAGGAACGCTGCCACCGGTGCCGGAGCCCCTTCGTAAACGTCCGGGGTCCAGAGGTGGAACGGTACCAGCGACAGTTTGAACGCCAGGCCGATCAGCATCATGCCCAGGCCCAGTTGCGCGATCGGGCTAGGCAGGCCGGTGGCCGCCAGGGCCTGACCGATGCCGTTGAAGCTCAGGCTGCCGGCTTCGGCGTAGAGCAGGGCCATGCCGAACAACAGGAACGCGGAACCGGCGGCCGACAGCACCATGTACTTGATGCCGGCTTCCAGCGAACGCTTGTTGAAGAAGGCGTAAGCCACCAGACCGTAGACCGGTACCGAGAGCAGTTCCAGACCGACGAACAAACCGGCCAGGTGCTGCGCGCTGACCAACACCAGGCCACCGGCGGCGGACATCAGGATCAGCAGGTAAAGTTCTTCACGGTTGCCCGGGTAGCCCGTACCGCCATCGCCCAGGTAGGCGTGGGCGAGGGTCACACAGGCGAGGGTGGCGACCAGGATCAGCGCCATGTACAGGCAAGCGAAAGTGTCGATCTGCAGCAACGGGGTCACGGCCAATGGCGCGACTTTCAGGGCTGGCAGGATCGACAGCAAGGCCAGGTTAAGACCTGCCACCGACAGCAGGAAGGTTTGCGAGTGGTTGCGGCGCCACGCGATAGCCAGCATCACCACGATGATCGTGGCGCTGGTGATCAACAACGGCGCAAGCGCGATAAAGTGTTGAGTCGTGAATTCCATAGCGCTCTTACCGGGCCGAAGCGAGTTGAGTGAAGGCGGAGCCGAGCCACTGCTGCACGCCATGCATCGTCGCGGCAGAGGTATCGAGGAACGGTTGCGGGTACACGCCGATGTAAAGCAGCAGTGCCGCAAGCCCAACCACCATGATCAGTTCGCGACCGTCCATGCCATGCAGCACCGCGTCGGATTTCGACGGGCCGAAGTAGGCGCGGTGGATCATGATCAGCGAGTAGACCGAACCGAACACCAGGCCGGACGTGGCGATCACGGTGACCCATGGCGCGCTGGCGAAGGTGCCGATCAGGATCAGGAACTCACCGACGAAGTTACCGGTCGCCGGCAGGCCCAGCGACGCCGCTGCGAAGAACAGGCTGAGGGCTGGCAGGTAGGCAATCTTCGACCACAGGCCACCCATCTCGCGCATATCACGGGTGTGAGTGCGCTCGTACAGCTGACCGGAGAGGATAAAGAGTGCCGCGGCCGACAGACCGTGAGCCAGCATCTGCATGACCGCGCCCTGCAGCGCCAGTTGGCTGCCGGAGTAGATGCCGATCAGTACGAAGCCCATGTGGGAAACGGACGAAAAGGCAATCAGACGCTTGATGTCGGTTTGCGCGAAGGCCAGGAACGCACCGTAGAAGATCCCGATCAGACCCAGGGTCATGGCGAACGGCGCGAACTCGGCCGAGGCATTCGGGAACAGCGGCAGGGCGAAACGCAGCAGGCCGTACGCAGCAGTCTTCAGCAAGATACCGGCCAGGTCCACGGAACCCGCGGTCGGTGCCTGGGCGTGAGCGTCAGGCAACCAGGAGTGGAACGGTACGACGGGCAGCTTGACCGCGAAGGCGATGAAGAAGCCGAGCATCAGGATGTACTCGGTGGTCTGCGACATCTTGGTTTTCAACAGATCGGCGTAGTTGAAGGTAATCACGCCGGTGTCGTTGAAGTTGACCAGTACCAGGCCCAGGATCGCCACCAACATGATCAGGCCGGAAGCCTGAGTGAAGATGAAGAACTTGGTCGCCGCGTAGATCCGGGTTTTCTTGCCGTCCGAAGAACTGTGACCCCAGAGCGCGATGAGGAAGTACATCGGCACCAGCATCATTTCCCAGAAGAAGAAGAACATGAACAGGTCGAGGGCGAGGAACACGCCAACGACACCGCCCAGGATCCACATCAGGTTCAGGTGGAAGAAGCCCACGTGACGCTGAATCTCTTTCCAGGAGCAGAGTACCGAGAGGACACCCAGCAGGCCGGTCAGCAGGATCATCAACAGCGACAGGCCGTCGAGGGCCAGGTGCACGTTGATGCCGAAGCGCTGGATCCAGACGTGTTTGAACTCAAGCGCCCAGGTCGGATCGGCGCCAGGTTTTGGTGCAAATGAATAGTCACCGTTGGCCCACAGCCAGAGGCCGAGGGAGAGCAGCAGGGACATGGTGATCAGCGCAATCCAGCGGGGGAGGGTGGCGCCGAAGCGCTCACCCATCCAGCACAGCAGGCCGCCGATGAAGGGGATCAGGATTAGCCATGGCAGAATCATGACGGGCTCGTTTCCTTTCGCAAGTTCGCAAGGTTCATAGTCAGACCGCTACCAGCACGACGGCGCCGATTACCAGCACGGCACCAGCAGCCATCGAGGCGGCATACCAACGCAATTGACCGGTCTCGGTGCGGCTCAGGGCGGTGTGACCGCCTTTGGCCATACGCGGGATCAGACCGATGGTCTGGTCGAGCGGGTCTTTGCGCAGAATGTGGCTGATCGCAAGGTATGGCTTGACGAACAGTTTGTCGTAGATCCAGTCGAAGCCCCAGGCAGCGAACCACCAGGCCGAAAGGAAGCGGCCGATGCCGCTGTTGGCGATGGCCGTGACGAAGCGACGCTTGCCCAGGAACAGCAGCGCGGCCAGCAGGATACCGGACAGGGCGATGGCGCCCGAAGCGATTTCCAGGCTGTGCTTGGCTTCGCCACCGGCATGGCCGACGCTTTCCGGCAACACACCGTGCAGCGGTGGAACGATCATCGCGCCGACGAACGTCGACAGTACGATCAGCACCGACAGCGGCAGCCAGTGAGCAACGCCGTGACCGGCATGGGCTTCGGTCTTCGCTTCACCGTGGAACGTGATGAAGATCAGGCGGAAGGTGTACAGCGAGGTCATGAAGGCACCGACCAGACCGGCATACAGCAGGCCTTCGTTACCGCTGGCGAACGCTTCCCAGAGGATTTCATCCTTGGAGTAGAAGCCCGCGGTCACCAGAGGCAAGGCCGCCAGGGCCGCGCCGCCGACGATGAAGCTGGCGTAGGCCAGTGGCAGTTTCTTCCACAGGCCGCCCATCTTGAAGATGTTCTGCTCGTGGTGGCAGGCAACGATCACCGCACCGGATGCAAGGAACAGCAGCGCCTTGAAGAAGGCGTGGGTCATCAGGTGGAAGATCGCGCCATCCCATGCACCGACGCCCAGGGCCAGGAACATGTAGCCGATCTGGCTCATGGTCGAGTAGGCGAGGATACGTTTGATGTCGGTCTGAACCAGCGCGGCAAAACCTGCCAGCACCAGCGTCACGCCACCCACGACACCTACCAGGTGCAGGATATCCGGCGCCAGTGCGAACAGGCCGTGGGTACGGGCGATCAGGTAGACACCGGCGGTTACCATGGTCGCGGCGTGGATCAGTGCCGAAACCGGAGTAGGGCCGGCCATCGCATCCGCCAGCCAGGTTTGCAGCGGCAGTTGCGCGGATTTACCGACAGCGCCGCCCAGCAGCATCAGGGTCGCCAGAACGATCCAGAAGTCACCGGCCTTGAAGTGCTCAGGCGCCTTGACCAGCAGTTCCTGGATATTCAGCGTGCCCAGTTGCTGGAACAGGATGAACAGGCCGATGGCCATGAACACGTCGCCGACGCGGGTCACGATGAAGGCTTTGAGTGCCGCGTTACCGTTGTTGCGGTTGCTGTAGTAGAAACCGATCAACAGGTACGAGCACAGGCCCACGCCTTCCCAGCCGAAGTACACGAACAACAGGTTATCGGCCAGGACCAGGAACAGCATGCTGGCGATAAACAGGTTGGTGTAGGCGAAGAAGCGCGAGTAACCGGCTTCACCGCGCATGTACCAGGACGCGAACAGGTGGATCAGGAAGCCCACGCCCACCACCACACCGAGCATGGTCACGGACAGACCATCCAGGTACAGGGCGAAGTTCGGCGTGAAGCCTTCCACCGCCATCCATTGCCACAGCACCAGGGTGTAGTGGCCACCCTCGGGCGGTGCAACGTTAAATTGCCAGATCACATAAGCCGCGACGATTGCCGACAAGCCGATGGAGCCGACGCCGATCAGCGCCGAGAGGTTTTCCGAGAGGCGTCCCCGGGAGAACGCCAGCAGCACAAAACCGATCAGGGGGAACAGGAAAGTCAGATAGAGAAGGTTCATCCGCGCATCTCGCTGGCAGCGTCGATATCGAGAGTGTGGAAGCGGCGATACAGCTGCAACAGAATCGCCAGGCCAATACTGGCCTCGGCGGCTGCCAGGCTGATCACCAGGATGAACATGATCTGTCCATCCGGCTGCGCCCAGCGGCTACCGGCAACGATGAACGCCAGTGCGGAGGCATTCATCATGACCTCCAGGCTCATCAGCACGAAGAGAATGTTGCGCCGGACCATCAGGCCGACCAGACCGAGGCAGAACAGGATGCCGGCGACCGCCAGACCATGCTCCAAAGGGATAGCAGGCATCGTCATTGCTCCTTGGCTTCGTTGCGGCCCAAGTGGAACGCCGTGACGGCTGCGGCGAGCAGCAGCATCGAGGCGAGTTCGACCACCAGCAGATAAGGACCGAACAGGCTGATGCCCACGGCCTTGGCGTCTACGGTGGTGTGGCCGAGAGCCTGGCCGCTGGAGTGGCTGAACAGCACATACAGCAGTTCAGCCAGCAGCAGGGCGCCGAGTACGACCGGGCCCAGCCAGATACCGGGCTTGAGCCAGACGCGCTCCTGCTGAACCGAGGCTGGGCCCAGGTTCAGCATCATCACCACGAACACGAACAGCACCATGATGGCGCCGGCGTAGGCGATCACTTCCAGTACACCGGCAAACGGGGCGCCAAGGGCGAAGAACGTCATGGCCACGGCGATCAGCGAAATGATCAGGTAGAGCAGGGCGTGCACGGGGTTGGTGTTGGTGATCACGCGAAGCGTGGACACAACAGCAATACCCGATGCGAAATAGAAAGCGAATTCCATCGTTCTTCCTTAAGGCAGCAAGCTCTTCACGTTGATCGGCTCGGCTTCATTCTGCGCGGCGCCTTTTGGCTTACCGGCAATCGCCATACCTGCAACACGATAGAAGTTGTAGTCAGGGTTTTTACCGGGACCGGAGATCAGCAGATCTTCTTTCTCGTAAACCAGGTCCTGCCGCTTGAACTCGGCCATTTCGAAATCCGGTGTCAGCTGGATCGCGGTGGTCGGGCAGGCTTCCTCGCAGAGGCCACAGAAAATGCAGCGCGAGAAGTTGATGCGGAAGAAGTCCGGGTACCAGCGACCGTCTTCGGTTTCAGCTTTCTGCAGCGAGATGCAACCCACCGGGCACGCCACGGCGCACAGGTTGCAGGCTACACAACGCTCTTCGCCGTCGGGGTCGCGGGTCAGGACGATACGGCCACGGAAACGCGGCGGCAGGTACACGGGTTCTTCCGGGTACTGCAGCGTGTCGCGCTTGCGGAAGGCGTGGCCGAAGATCATCACCAGGCTGCGAAGCTGGGTGAAGAAGCCATGCACGATGTCAAAAATGTACTTCATGATTCTCTATCCTCACTGAGCCGCGACGGCGGGCGTGTTGAGCAACACGATCGCAGCGGTCACCAGCATGTTGACGAGGGTCAGCGGCAGGCAGAACTTCCAGCTGAAGTCCATCACTTGGTCATACCGTGGGCGCGGAATCGAGGCGCGCAGCAGGATGAAGAACATGATGAAGAACGCGGTTTTCAGTGCGAACCAGATGAACGGGATCTGCGGCAGCAGGCCGAACGGGCCGTGCCAGCCACCGAAGAACAGCGTGACCAGCAGCGCCGAGATCAACACGATGCCGATGTACTCACCGACGAAGAACATGCCCCATTTCATGCCGGCGTATTCAATGTGGTAACCGTCGGCCAGTTCCTGTTCCGCTTCCGGCTGGTCGAACGGGTGACGGTGAGTCACGGCGACGCCAGCGATGAAGAAGGTCAGGAAACCGAAGATCTGCGGAATGATGAACCACATGTTCTGCGCTTGGTATTCAACGATGTCGCGCATGTTGAACGAGCCAACCTGGATCACGATGCCCATCAGCGACAGGCCCATGAACACTTCGTACGACACGGTTTGTGCCGAGGCCCGCAAGCTGCCCAACAGGGCGAACTTGTTGTTGCTCGACCAGCCGGCGAACAGCACCGCGTAGACCGACAGACCCGCCATGGCGAAGAAGAACAGGATGCCGATGTTGATATCCGCCACGCCCCAGGTCGGGGTGATCGGGATGATCGCGAAGGCAATCAGCAAGGCGCTCATGGCCACGACCGGTGCCAGGGTGAAGATCACTTTGTCGGCGAACGGCGGAGTCCAGTCTTCCTTGAAGAACATCTTGATCATGTCGGCCGCAATCTGGAACGCGCCGAACGGGCCGACGCGGTTCGGACCGTAACGGTCCTGCCAGAGGGCGAGCAAACGACGCTCGACCCAGCTCAGCAGCGCGCCGCAAACCACGACGGCGAGCAGAATCACGATGGCCTTGAGGACCGCGATGATTACGTCGATCACTTCAGGAGTGAACCAGGTCATAGCGCTGCCTCCTGCAGACCGTCAACGGATTTGCCAAAGATGGCTGGTGGAATGCCGGCGATACCTGCAGGCAATGCGACCAGACCGGCACCCAGCTCTTCGTTGATGCGCAGCGGCAGACGCAAAGTCTGGCCAGCAACGTTCAAGCTCAGCAGGGCACCGTCATTGACACCCAGGCGATCGGCTTCGGACTTGGCCAGCGACACGTAGGCGGCCGGGATGCGCTCCTGCACCGGTGCGGCTTTGGAAGAGTTTTCTTCGCTGCCGAACAGGTGGAAGAACGGTACGACCTGCCAGGTGCCTGGCGCCGGGTTGAACGCACGCGGAACACTGGCGAACCAGTTCAGCGAATCACCGGTGCTTTCGATCAGGCGAGTGCCTGGGTCGCCAGCGCGCAGGTGACCACCGACTTCGTCCTGGAACTTGTTCCAGGCTTGCGGCGAGTTCCAGCCCGGAGACCAGGCGAAAGGTACTTGCTGGCGCGGTTCGGCGGAGCCCGAGTAACCTTCCATGGAGAACGAGAACGCGGTGTCGTTATCCTGGGAAGTACGCGGTTCGTGCACGCTGATGTCGGCGCGCATGGCGGTACGACCGGAGTAACGCAGCGGTTCGCGCGCTAGTTTCAGGCCTTTGATCCGGAATGCGGCGGACGGTGCGGCATCGACGATACGCGCCAGTTGCGGCGTGCTTGCAGCAACGGCAGCGGTGACGTGGTCCAGTTGGGTCCAGTCGATCGGCTGGTTCAGCAGGGTCGAACGCAGGGCGTGCAGCCAGCGCCAGCCTTCGTGAACCAGAATGCTCGCGTCGAGGTAAGTCGGGTCGAAGACCTGGAAGAAGCGCTGGGCGCGGCCTTCCTGGCTGACCAGCGTACCGTCGCCTTCAGCGAAGCTGGCCGCTGGCAGTACCAGGTGCGCGCGATCGCTGGTGGCGGTCTTCTGATGGTCCGCCACGATCACCACTTTCGCGGCGTTCAGGGCAGCATCGACCTTGGATTTGTCGGTGCGGGTGTACAGGTCGTTTTCCAGCACGACGATGGCGTCGGCACGGCCGTCGATTACCGCTTGCAGCGCTTCGTCGACCGAGTTGCCGCCGAGCATGGCCAGGCCGAGGCTGTTGGCCTCCGGCACGATCAGGCTGATGGAACCGTTCTTCTCGCGCAGCTTCAGGGCTTTGGCGATGTTTGCCGCCGCTTCGATCAGCGCCTTGGAACCCAGCGAGGTACCGGCAATGATCAGCGGACGCTTGGCGGCGAGCAGGGCGTCGGCAATGCGCTTGGCCAGAGCCAGAGCTTCGGCGTCCAGACCTTCAACGGCCGGTGCGCTGGCGTCGAGGGCGTGAGCCACGGCGAAACCGATGCGGGCCAGGTCGTCTGGTGCGGCGTGAACGCATTCTTCAGCGATGTCGTCGAGCTTGGTTTCAGCCAGGCTGGCGATGAACAGCGGGTTCAGCTCGTGCTGGCCGATGTTCTTCACCGCGGCATCGAGCCATGGCTGAACGCGCATGGCGTCGGCCATGTCTTCGGCCTTGCCCTTGACCGATTGACGCAGGGCCAGGGCCATACGCGCAGCGGTCTGGGTCAGGTCTTCGCCGAGGACGAAAATCGCATCGTGGTCTTCGATGTCGCGCATGTTCGGGATCGGCAGCGGGCTGTCTTTGAGCACCTGCATGACCAGACGAATGCGTTCCAGCTCCGAGGCTTCGATACCGGAGTAGAAGTGCTCGGCGCCGACCAGTTCGAGCAGCGCGTAGTTGCTTTCGAGGCTGGCGCGTGGCGAACCGATACCGACGATGTTGCGACCGCGCAGCAGGTCGGCGGCTTTATCCAGTGCTTCGTCCAGGCTCAGTTTCGCGCCGTTGGCCAGCAGTGGCTGACGTGGGCGATCCTTGCGGTTGACATAGCCATAGCCGAAACGGCCACGGTCGCACAGGAAGTACTGGTTCACCGAACCGTTGAAGCGGTTTTCGATGCGGCGCAGTTCGCCGTAACGCTCGCCCGGGGAGATGTTGCAACCGCTGGAACAGCCATGGCAGATGCTTGGCGAGAACTGCATGTCCCACTTGCGGTTGTAGCGCTCGGAGTGAGTCTTGTCGGTGAACACACCGGTCGGGCAGACCTCGGTGAGGTTGCCGGAGAACTCGCTTTCCAGGGTGCCGTCTTCAACGCGACCGAAGTACACGTTGTCGTGGGCGCCAAACACACCGAGGTCGGTGCCGCCAGCGTAGTCCTTATAGAAGCGCACGCAGCGGTAGCAGGCGATGCAGCGGTTCATTTCGTGGGAAATGAACGGGCCCAGTTGCTGGTTCTGGTGGGTACGCTTGGTGAAGCGATAACGGCGCTCGTTGTGGCCGGTCATCACCGTCATGTCTTGCAGGTGGCAGTGACCGCCTTCCTCACAGACCGGGCAGTCGTGAGGGTGGTTGGTCATCAGCCATTCAACGACGCTGGCGCGAAACACTTTCGCTTCTTCGTCGTCGATGGAGATCCAGCTGCCGTCGGTGGCGGGGGTCATGCAGGACATGACGATCCGACCACGCTTGTCGTTCTCGTCGGTGTACTGCTTGACCGCGCACTGGCGGCAAGCGCCAACGCTGCCAAGGGCTGGGTGCCAGCAGAAATAAGGGATATCGAGGCCTAGCGACAGACATGCCTGTAACAGGTTGTCTGCCCCATCGACTTCGAGCTCTTTGCCGTCTACGTGGATAGTGGCCATGGTTCAAAGTTCTTCGTTGGCCCGGTGTCAGCGGGCGTGGCTAATGGAATCTTGTTATCCGTCCAAATCCAAACAGCCTCGAAAGGCGTCATCGGACGAAAGGCGAACGGCACGGACCGTTCGCCTTTTTTAAAGCGTTAAGCGCCGACTACGATCGGCTTTGCCAGAGGCGGGACGACGGCGCGGGTAGGCGCGATGCCGGCTTCGAACTCTGGACGGAAGTATTTGATGGCACTGCCCAACGGCTCCACGGCACCCGGTGCGTGAGCACAGAAGGTCTTGCCTGGGCCGAGGAAACCGACCAGACCCAGCAGGGTCTCGATATCGCCGGCTTGCCCTTCACCGTTCTCGATCGCGCGCAGCAGCTTGACGCTCCACGGCAGACCGTCACGGCATGGGGTGCAGAAACCACACGATTCACGGGCGAAGAACTCTTCCATGTTGCGCAGCAGGGACACCATGTTGACGCTGTCGTCCACCGCCATGGCCAGGCCGGTACCCATACGGGTGCCCACTTTGGCGATGCCGCCGGCGTACATTTGTGCGTCCAGGTGTTCCGGCAACAGGAAGCCGGTACCGGCGCCGCCTGGCTGCCAGCACTTGAGCTTGTAACCGTCGCGCATGCCGCCGGCATAGTCTTCGAACAGCTCGCGACCGGTGACGCCGAACGGCAATTCCCACAGGCCCGGGTTCTTGACCTTGCCGGAGAAGCCCATGAGCTTGGTGCCCATGTCTTCACTGCCTTCTCGAGCCAACGATTTGTACCAGTCCACGCCGTCGGCAATGATCGCCGGCACGTTGCACAGGGTTTCGACGTTGTTCACGCAAGTCGGCTTGCCCCACACGCCCACGGCGGCAGGGAAGGGCGGCTTGGAGCGCGGGTTGGCGCGGCGGCCTTCGAGGGAGTTGATCAGTGCGGTTTCTTCACCGCAGATGTAACGCCCGGCACCGGTGTGGACGAACAGTTCGAAATCGAAGCCGCTGCCCAGGATGTTCTTGCCCAGCAGACCTGCTGCCTTGGCTTCTTCCACGGCACGGTTCAGGTGCTTGGCGGCGGTGGTGTATTCGCCACGCAGGAAGATGTAGCCACGGTAGGTTTTCAGCGCGCGAGCACTGATCAGCATGCCTTCGATCAGCAGATGGGGCAGTTGCTCCATCAGCATGCGGTCTTTCCAGGTGTTCGGCTCCATTTCATCCGCGTTGCACAGCAGGTAGCGGATGTTGATGGATTCGTCCTTGGGCATCAGGCCCCACTTCACGCCAGTGGGGAAGCCTGCACCGCCGCGGCCCTTGAGGCCGGAGTCTTTCACGGTCTGGACGATGTCGTCCTGGGCCATGTCGGCGAAGGCCTTGCGTGCGGCGGCGTAACCGTTCTTGGCCTGGTACTCGTCGAGCCATACGGCTTCGCCGTCGTCACGCAGGCGCCAGGTGAGCGGGTGAGTCTCGGCCGAACGCTTGATGCGGTTGGCTGGACCAAAGGAAGTCAGGGTCATACGTAGCCCTCGAGCAATTTGGCAACGCCGGCAGGCTGCACATCACCGAATGTGTCGTCGTCGATCATCAACGCCGGCGCCTTGTCACAGTTGCCGAGGCAGCAGACCGGCAGCAGGGTGAAGCGACCGTCGGCGGTGGTCTGGCCAAGGCCGATGCCCAGCTTGCTCTGGATTTCGCTGACCACCGATTCATGGCCGCCGATGTAGCAGACCATGCTGTCGCAGACGCGAATGATGTGACGGCCGACTGGCTGACGGAAGATCTGGCTATAGAAAGTAGCCACCCCTTCAACGTCGCTGGCCGGGATGCCGAGGATTTCGCCGATGGCGTAGAGCGCGCCGTCAGGCACCCAGCCACGTTCCTTCTGGACGATCTTCAGGGCTTCGATCGACGCCGCGCGCGGGTCTTCGTAGTGATGCAGCTCGTGCTCGATGGCCGAGCGCTCGGTTTCGCTCAGGGCGAAACGGTCTGTCAGGATAAGCGTGCTGTTCATGCTTAACGGTCCACGTCGGCCATAACGAAATCGATACTACCCAGGTACGCGATCAAGTCCGCGACCATGCTGCCTTTGATCACCGAAGGGATCTGCTGCAGGTGCGGGAAGCTTGGGGTACGAATCCGGGTGCGGTAGCTCATGGTGCCGCCATCGCTCGTCAGGTAATAACTGTTGATGCCCTTGGTCGCTTCGATCATCTGGAAGGATTCGTTGGCCGGCATGACCGGGCCCCACGAAACTTGCAGGAAGTGCGTGATCAGGGTCTCGATGTGCTGCAGCGTGCGCTCTTTTGGCGGCGGCGTGGTCAGCGGGTGGTCCGCCTTGTACGGGCCTTCCGGCATGTTGCGCATGCACTGCTCGATGATCTTGATGCTCTGGCGCATTTCTTCGACGCGAACGATGCAACGGTCGTAGGCATCGCCATTGGCCGCCAGCGGTACTTCGAATTCGAAGTTCTCGTAGCCGGAGTAGGGGCGAGCTTTACGCAGGTCGAAATTGCAACCGGTCGAACGCAGGCCGGCACCGGTGACACCCCATTCCAGGGCTTCCTTGGTGTTGTAGGCGGCGACGCCGATGGTCCGGCCACGCAGGATGCTGTTGTCCAGTGCGGCTTTCTGGTATTCGTCCAGACGCTTTGGCATCCACTCGACGAAATCCTTGACCAGTTTTTCCCAGCCGCGCGGCAGGTCGTGGGCGACGCCACCGATGCGATACCAGGCCGGGTGCAGACGGAAACCGGTAATGGCTTCGATCACCGTGTACGCTTTCTGGCGGTCGGTGAAGGTGAAGAACACCGGAGTCATGGCGCCGACGTCCTGGATGTAAGTCCCCAGGAACAGCAGGTGGCTGGTGATCCGGAAGAACTCGGCCATCATGATGCGGATGACGTCGACCTTCTCGGGCACCTTGATGCCGGCCAGCTTCTCGACCGAGAGCACGTACGGCAGGTTGTTCATCACGCCGCCGAGGTAGTCGATACGGTCGGTGTACGGAATGAAGCTGTGCCAGGACTGACGCTCGGCCATCTTCTCGGCACCACGGTGGTGGTAGCCGACGTCTGGCACGCAGTCGACGATCTCTTCACCGTCCAGCTGCAGGATGATACGGAACGCACCGTGGGCCGAAGGGTGGTTCGGACCCAGGTTGAGGAACATGTAGTCCTCGTTCGGGCCGGAACGCTTCATGCCCCAGTCTTCAGGCTTGAAGCGCGCGGCTTCTTCCTCAAGCTGTTGCTTGGCCAGGGTCAGGCTGAACGGATCGAACTCGGTGGCACGGGCCGGGAAGTCCTTGCGCAGCGGGTGACCTTCCCAGGTCGGCGGCATCATGATGCGGCTCAGGTGCGGGTGGCCGGCAAAGTGAATGCCGTACATGTCCCACACTTCACGCTCGTACCAGTTGGCGTTCGGCCAGATGCTGGTGACGGTCGGCAGGTTGAGGTCGCTCTCGGACAAGGCGACCTTGATCATGACGTCACTATTACGTTCGATCGACATCAAGTGATAGAACACAGTGAAGTCGACGCCGTTTGGCAGCCCTTGACGCTTGGTGCGCAGACGCTCGTCCACGCCGTGCAGGTCATAGAGCATGACGTACGGCTTGGGCAGGTTGCGCAGGAAAGTCAGGACTTCGACGAGTTTGGCACGGGCAACCCAAAGCACCGGCATGCCGGTGCGGGTAGGCTGGGCGGTGAACGCCTCCGGGCCAAAACGGTTGTTCAGTTCGACGACCACATCCTGGTCGTCTGCCTTATAAGGCGGGATGTACAGAGCACTGCCTGCAGTCATGGTTATTTATCGCTTTCGGTCAACGTAAAGAATGAAGCCAGTTTCTCGTTCTATAAAAGAAGCAGATCTGGATCAGACTTCGTCGGGGCTGCGCAGGTTGGTTACCTGAATACGCTGTTCGCGGCGCTGTTCCTTTTGCGAAGGCATCTCGGCGCGGTAAACGCCTTGATCGCCAACGACCCAGGAAAGTGGGCGACGCTCCTGGCCAATCGACTCCTGCAACAGCATCAAGCCTTGCAGAAAAGCTTCAGGGCGGGGTGGGCAGCCAGGCACGTAGACGTCCACGGGCAGGAACTTGTCCACCCCTTGAACGACGGAGTAGATGTCGTACATGCCACCGGAGTTGGCGCACGAACCCATGGAAATGACCCATTTAGGTTCGAGCATCTGCTCGTAGAGACGCTGAATGATCGGCGCCATCTTGATGAAGCAGGTACCGGCGATAACCATGAAATCCGCCTGACGCGGCGATGCCCGGATTACCTCGGCGCCAAAGCGCGCGATGTCGTGGGGCGCCGTGAAGGCAGTGGTCATTTCCACGTAGCAGCACGAAAGACCGAAGTTATACGGCCACAGGGAGTTCTTTCGCCCCCAGTTGATCGTGCCGTTGAGCACGTCTTCGAGCTTGCCCATGAAAATGTTTTTGTGGACTTGATCTTCTAACGGATCAGAAACGGTTTCCCGTTGGCCAATCGGATACTGCTCGTTAGGAGCATCGGGGTCGATCCTGGTGAGATTGTATTGCATTGCCAAAGCCTCATTGTTTCAGCTTCGCTTGCCGCTTAAGACGAGCTGCCGGAGCCCAGTCAAGGGCGCCCACTCGAAATAGGTAGACAAGACCTGCCAACAGAATTGCTATGAAAACGAGAGCTTCGACAAATCCGGTCCAGCCGCTTTCGCGGACGGACACAGACCAGGCAAAGAGAAAGAGGGCTTCGATATCGAAGATCACGAAGAGCATCGCGACCAGATAGAATTTGGCTGAGAGCCGCAAGCGGGCGCCACCTGTAGGTAGCATGCCGGACTCGAACGGTTCGTTTTTGCTGCGGCCCCAGGCTTTTGACCCGAGGAGGCTGGAGACGCCGAGCATGAAGGCGCAAAGGCCGCCGACACCCAGAAGGAAAATGGCAAAGCCCCAGTTGTGGGCCATGAGTCCGGTCGCTTCGGGCATGCTGGTAATCCTTAACAGAGAGCAAAGGTCTCTGAGCTTGATAAAGAAATATGGCAGTGACGATATGTCGCAGCAATCAATCGCGCTGATTTTATGGCTAAACACCCTGCAAGTAAAATTCAGATAGCGAAATTATTTACAAGAATAAGGACATAGCGCACCTCCAAAGCCCTGTAGCCCATGTGGTTCGGGCATTAGCGGGGGTTTTGTCAAATATGTTTTGTAAGGAATGTAACGAACATAGTTGCTTCTAAATGATAATCAATATTATTTGGTGTGGTTTTCAAACTGTTTCGCAGGTTGCGGTTAGGGAAGTTGTCTTATATGCCCGTTACTGCAAGTAGCGCGCGGGGTGGTTTTACCTTGTTTTCCTGATCGTGAAACTGTTCTGGATCAAGGTTTTTTCCTGCACCCGATCCCGTAGGAGCGAGGCTTGCCCGCGAAGAACGATGATGCGGTATGTCTGAAAAACCGCAGCGCATTCTTCGCGGGCAAGCCTCGCTCCTACAGAGGGGGGGAATCCCAGGCAAAAAAACGCCCCGAACCAGTCGGGGCGTCAGATGAGCGGCTTTGCGGTTAGCTTTTTATTCGGTCCGCAAGGGCCGTTTGTTTAAGCGAAGCAGATCAGTGGAACTGTTCTTCTTCGGTCGAACCGGTCAGTGCGGTTACCGAAGACGTGCCACCCTGGATCACGGTGGTCATGTCGTCGAAGTAGCCGGTGCCCACTTCCTGCTGGTGAGCCACGAAGGTGTAACCCTTGGCAGCGTCAGCGAACTCTTGCTCTTGCAGCTTCACGTAGGCGGTCATGTCGTTGCGGGCGTAGTCGTGCGCCAGGTTGAACATGCTGTGCCACATGTTGTGAATGCCGGCCAGGGTGATGAACTGGTGCTTGTAACCCATGGCGGACAGTTCGCGCTGGAACTTGGCGATGGTCGCGTCGTCCAGGTTTTTCTTCCAGTTGAAGGAAGGCGAGCAGTTGTACGACAGCAGTTGGTCCGGGTATTCCTTTTTGATCGCTTCGGCGAAGCGACGGGCTTCGTCCAGGTCCGGCTTGGCAGTTTCACACCAGATCAGGTCGGCGTACGGCGCGTAGGCCAGGCCGCGAGCGATAGCCTGGTCGAGACCGGCGCGAACCTTGTAGAAGCCTTCCTGGGTACGGGTGCCGGTCACGAATGGCTGGTCGTACGGGTCGCAGTCGGACGTCAGCAGGTCAGCAGCGTTGGCGTCGGTACGGGCCAGGATGATGGTCGGTACACCGGCGACGTCGGCAGCCAGACGAGCAGCGGTCAGCTTCTGCACGGCTTCCTGGGTCGGAACCAGTACCTTGCCGCCCATGTGGCCGCATTTTTTCACGGAAGCCAGTTGGTCTTCGAAGTGAACGCCGGCGGCGCCTGCTTCGATCATGCTTTTCATCAGCTCGTAAGCGTTCAGCACGCCGCCGAAACCGGCTTCAGCGTCAGCCACGATCGGGGCGAAGTAGTCGATGTAGCCTTCGTCGCCCGGGTTCTTGCCGGCTTTCCACTGGATCTGGTCAGCGCGACGGAACGAGTTGTTGATGCGTTTGACCACGGTTGGAACCGAATCCACCGGGTACAGCGACTGGTCCGGGTACATCGATTCGGCGGAGTTGTTGTCCGCAGCCACTTGCCAGCCCGACAGGTAGATCGCCTGGATGCCGGCCTTGACTTGCTGTACGGCCTGGCCGCCGGTCAGGGCGCCCATGCAGTTGACGAAATCTTTCTCAGGACGGAAGGACGGCTTGGCGCCTTGGGTCACCAGGTTCCAGAGCTTCTCGGCGCCCATTTTTGCAAAGGTGTGCTCAGGTTGAACCGAGCCACGCAGACGGACGACGTCAGCAGCGGAGTAATTGCGCTTCACGCCTTTCCAGCGTGGGTTTTCAGCCCAGTCTTTTTCGAGGGCTGCAATTTGCTGTTCGCGTGTCAGTGCCATGGAGATAAACCTCGTCGCGTCTTTAATCGAAAATGGTTCTGGGTGAACAATTCCTGCGTGCCAAATACGCTCATTCAGTTGGGGGCGTACATGGCTGCTCGCTGACCAGAAGCTTAGGCGGTCAAGTCGGGTTCGGCGGGGATGGCGACGGGATGAACGATGGGCTCGAGGGGGAAGTGAGCAGGTAAGGGCGAACTGGCGAGCGCATTCGGGCGTCGTGGGCCTTGGTGCGAACTTCAGTGTGGAGCCGGGTTACCTAATTACGCTTCCGTCCCTCGGGACAACTTCGTTCCAGTCGGCAACCTCGTCAAACACACCTTGTGGGCGGTACAGACACGAATCGGCTCGCGGGGTAGGGTGCGAACAGCGACTCGAAAGCCCTTGCCAGGGCCTCTGATTAGCGGGAGCGAGGCCATCATGCCTTTGCTTTTTTGGCTCGTCAAACGTTTTGTAGTGCTTTTTTTAAAGCACTACATCTTTGGTCTAATACGACTAATCAGTCAGTTTTTGGTGCTTTAGTCCAAGGTGTCGACTTTCACCCGCAAAGTCATGTCATCCCGGCCCTGGGTCGAGTAGCTGCGGGTCAGACCCTGTTTGTCGGCCTGAGTCTGACGATTCACGCCAGCCAGGGTGATCCATTCGCCCAGTCGACCGCTGACAGTTGTGTCGGTACTTTGCACGTTCACTACATCGGGACGTTCCTGGCTCATCCGGTCACGGTTGGTACTGATGGCTAGATGAACGATGTCGCCGGTGACGCTGGCGGTGACGTAGAAACCCTGGGTGACATTGCGGTATTCGGTCTGGCTGCGCAGGTCGCCATAGCCGTCAGTCTGAGTGCTGGTGAGCGGCACGCTTTGGCCGACCTGGATTAGCGCCGGTGCGCCTTCGCTGGCCTGAATCTGCTGGATGCCGCCTTCACGGCTGTCGGTGCTGCGATTGATGATGCGGGTTTGATTCGGTGCGGCACCGTTGACCGAGTAGCCCTGATCGCCCTGAAAGTTGTTTTCGTTGGTGTCGACGGTGATCAGTAAGCGTTTGGGGGCGGTGTCGAGTTGCGCGAGGAAGGTCTTGAGTTCATCGATCTTGTCGGGCTCGGCGTTGACGATCAGCTGGTTGCCGTAGGCGCTGACCTTGCCGTCCTTGCCGATGAAGTTCTGCGCTACTGGCAGCAGGTCGGCGCTGGTGCGGTAATTCAGGGGCACGATCTCGGTGGCGGCCATGACCGAAAAACTGCAGGTCAGCAGCAGCGTGGTGAGCAGGGTGCGTAGGGACATGTCCGTTTCTCCGCAAATCAAAGGTTTGATATTGCCAGTTTGTCGGCCCGGCGTGGTGCGAGTTGAATCACAGACAGCAAAACGCCCCGGCATCCGAGAATGGCGGGGCGTTTTGTGGTGTTCTTGATATGTATTTGTGGTGAGGGGGCAAGCCCCCTCGCCACAGGGAATCAAGTCGAGTGACGCACCATGTCTACATGCGGAATCCCGGCTTCCAGGAATTCCTCACTGACCATGCTGAAACCCAGGCGCTCATAGAACGCCGTGGCTTGCACTTGCGCGCTCAGCATCTGCTGCTTCAGCCCGCGCTTCTCGGCTTCACCGATCACCGCTTGCATCAGCGCATCGCCAACCTTCATGCCGCGCCAGTCTTTGAGCACCGACACCCGGCCGATGTGTCCATCGGGCAACAGGCGGGCGGTGCCGATCGGAAAGTCGCCTTCGAAGGCCAGGAAATGCACCGCCGTGGCGTCATCGGCATCCCATTCCAGTTCAGGTGGAACGGATTGCTCGGCGACAAACACCGCTTCACGAATGCGCCGGATCTCGGCGTTGTCCTTTTGCCAGTCTGCGACACGTACGTGAATCTTATTCATCGGCAAACCCCAGGCTGCCTTGCTTGACCAATTCGCACAGCAGGCCGCGGCCGTCTTCGTCGCTCAGCCATGGGCCGAGGTTATCGACATGCAGTGCGTCGGCGGCGCAGATCATTTTCAGCAGCTCGCGCAGCTTGCCCGGCAGGTAACGGCTCTGACCGCTGGCGAACAGCAGCAGGTCGTCGTCGACTTCCGACCAGGCCAGGCGCGCACTCGGGTTGCGGATCAGCACGGCGCCTTCTTCGAGCGCGCTGAGGAAGTCTTGCTCTTCGACTTCTTCCGGGCCGACCACCAGTTCCGGGTAGCGCGGCTCGGTCATGAACTGGCCGAACCAGGTCAGCAGCAGGCGCTCGTCGCTCATGTGCTCGGCCAGCAGGCTTTTGAGGCGATCGAGGGCATCGTGCTGGATTTGATGAGGATCGACCGCCGGCAGGGCGTCGGCGTCGGTGTAGCGCTCTTCGTCCGTCAGGAACTGGCTGAGGAAGTCGGTGAAGTGGGTCAACACTTCAGCGGCGCTCGGGGCGCGGAAGCCGACCGAGTAGGTCATGCAATCATCGACAGCCACACCAGAATGAGCCAGGCGCGGCGGCAGGTAAAGCATGTCGCCCGGTTCCAGCACCCACTCATCGGTGGCTTCGAAATCGGCGAGGATGCGCAAGTCGGCGTGTTGCAGCAGCGGGCTCTCGGAATCGCACATCTGGCCGATTTTCCAGTTGCGCTTGCCGTGACCTTGCAGCAGGAACACGTCGTAGTTATCGAAGTGCGGACCGACGCTGCCACCCGGAGCGGCAAAGCTGATCATTACGTCGTCGACGCGCCAGCTCGGCAGAAAACGGAAGTTTTCCAGCAGCTCGGCAACTTCCGGCACGAACTGGTCGACAGCTTGCACCAGCAGGGTCCATTCGCGTTCCGGCAATTTGCTGAATTCGTCTTCGGCGAACGGGCCGCGGCGCAATTCCCATGGACGCTCGCCGTGCTCGATCACCAGGCGCGATTCGACTTCTTCTTCCAGCGCCAGGCCGGCCAGTTCGTCGGCGTCGATCGGGCTTTCGAAATCAGGAATTGCCTGACGGATCAGCAGGGGTTTTTTCTGCCAGTAGTCGCGCAGGAATTCCCGTGCCGTGATGCCGCCCAGAAGTTGAAGAGGAATGTCAGGATTCATGTGTAACCTATTGAAAAAATGCACTTTTCAGACGGGAATAAAAACGCCCGGCGCTGCCGGGCGTCTCAAACGGGTAGAGCGGTCGATCAGATGCGTTTGGCTTGTGCCACAGCGTTGCCGATGTAGTTGGCCGGGGTGAGCAGTTTCAGCTCAGCCTTGGCGGCAGCTGGCATGTCCAGGCCGTCGATGAAAGTTTGCAGTGCTTCAGGGCTGATGCCCTTGCCGCGCGTCAGCTCTTTGAGCTTCTCGTACGGGTTTTCGATGTTGTAGCGACGCATCACGGTCTGGATCGGCTCGGCCAATACTTCCCAGCAAGCGTCCAGGTCGGCGGCAATCTTTTGCTCGTTGAGCTCCAGTTTGCTGATGCCTTTGAGGCTGGCTTCATACGCGATCACGCTGTGGGCGAAGCCGACACCGAGGTTGCGCAGTACGGTGGAGTCGGTCAGGTCGCGCTGCCAGCGGGAGATTGGCAGTTTGCTCGCCAGGTGCTGGAACAGTGCGTTGGCGATGCCCAGGTTGCCTTCGGAGTTTTCGAAGTCGATCGGGTTGACCTTGTGCGGCATGGTCGAGGAACCGATTTCGCCAGCGATGGTGCGCTGTTTGAAATAACCCAGGGAGATGTAGCCCCAGATGTCGCGGTCGAAGTCGATCAGGATGGTGTTGAAGCGCGCGATCGCGTCGAACAGCTCGGCGATGTAGTCGTGCGGTTCGATCTGCGTGGTGTACGGGTTGAAGCCCAGGCCCAGCTCGTCTTCGATGAAGGCGCGGGCGTTGGCTTCCCAGTCGATCTCAGGGTAGGCCGACAGGTGAGCGTTGTAGTTGCCGACAGCGCCGTTGATCTTGCCCAGCAGCGGAACGGCGGCGACTTGAGCGATTTGACGCTCCAGACGGTAAACCACGTTCGCCAGCTCTTTGCCCAAGGTGGTCGGCGATGCCGGTTGACCGTGGGTGCGCGACAGCATAGGCACGTCTGCGAAACGGATGGCCAGTTCGCGGATGGCGTTGGCGGTCTGGCGCATCAGCGGCAGCATCACGTCATCACGGCCTTCACGCAGCATCAGGGCGTGGGACAGGTTGTTGATGTCCTCGCTGGTGCAGGCAAAGTGGATGAACTCGCTGACCTTGGCCAGTTCCGGCAGCTTGGCCGCCTGCTCTTTGAGCAGGTATTCGATGGCTTTGACGTCGTGGTTGGTGGTGCGCTCGATCTCTTTGACACGCTCGGCGTGCTCCAGAGAGAAGTTTTCCGCCAGGGTGTTCAACACCGCGTTGGCTTCGGCGGAGAACGCCGGCACTTCGCTGATGGCGGGGTGAGCGGCCAGGCGCTGGAGCCAGCGCACTTCAACCAGAACGCGAGCACGGATCAGACCGTATTCGCTGAAAATTGGGCGCAGGGCCTGGGTTTTGCCGGCGTAGCGGCCGTCAACAGGGGAAACCGCAGTGAGCGAAGAGAGCTGCATGGGGTGTTCTCGGACAGTCGGGCAACGAAATGGGGCGCGTATCATACATGAAAAAAATCCGCCGGTCCGTTGCCAACTGACCGGCGTATTACGCGTTACTGACTACAAAACGGTATTGCGGGCGCGGTTCAGCTGCTGCGCATCAGTGGGTAAAGCTCTTTAAGCAACTTGCGTCGGCTGATCACCAACTGCCAGCGATGACCGCCCAACTGCCGCCACAGGCGTGCCGAACGAATCCCGGCCAGCAACAGTGCGCGGATTTTCGAGGCATTGCTCGGTTGCTGCAGGTTGCGCATGTCGCCATGCACCTGAATCCGTTGGCGCAAGGTGCTCAGGGTGTCCTGGTACAGCGCACCGCAAGCGGCGATCACGTTTTCGTGGGCCGGGCCGAAGTGTTCGACCTGGGACTGAATCTGCGGCAGGCGCTTGCCGATCACCTCCAGCATGTCATTACGCTTGGCCAATTGGCGCTCCAGTCCCAGCATCGCCAGGGCGTAGCGCAGCGGTTCGCGCTGAAGGGTGCTGGGGTCGCGTTCCAGGGCGCCGATCAATGCGCGATAGCCTTCGCGCAAATTGATGTCGTCGCCGCCGTACACTTCCAGAGTGTCCTTGGGGTCGCGAATCAACAGGCTGCCGAGCATGCAAGTCAGGCCGGCTTCGTTGGTCTGGCCAGTCTTGGCGATCTTGTCGACCAGCACGGCGGCGAGAAACACGCCGCCCAGAGCCGTCAGTTGCTCCTGAGTCGGGCTCATGAACGCTGGCCCTTGCTGGTCCAGGGCTCGGCTACTTCGATCACGCCGCCACCGAGGCAGATTTCACCGTCGTAGAACACCACGGATTGGCCTGGGGTGACTGCGCGTTGCGGGTCATCAAAGGTGGCGCGGTAGCCGGTGGCGGTCTTTTCCAGGGTGCAAGGCTGGTCGCTCTGGCGATAGCGCACCTTGGCGGTCAGCCTGCGCGGCTCGGTCAAATCGATCGGATTGACCCAATAGATGTCGGAGGCGAGCAGGGCGCGGGAGAACAGCCACGGGTGGTCATTGCCCTGGCCAACGATCAGCTCGTTGTGTTCCAGGTCCTTGATCAGCACGTACCACGGTTCTTCGCCGGCGTCTTTCAAGCCGCCGATGCCCAGGCCCTGGCGCTGGCCGATGGTGTGGTACATCAGGCCATGGTGGCGACCGATGACTTCACCTTCGGTGGTCTTGATCTCGCCGGGCTGGGCCGGCAGGTATTGCTTGAGGAAGTCGCTGAAGCGGCGTTCGCCGATAAAGCAGATTCCGGTGGAATCCTTTTTCTTCGCGGTGGCCAGGTCGTGTTTCTCGGCAATCGCGCGCACTTCGGGTTTTTCCAGCTCGCCGACCGGGAACAGGGTCTTGGCGATCTGTTCGCCGCCGACGGCGTGCAGGAAGTAGCTCTGGTCCTTGTTCGGATCCAGGCCCTTGAGCAATTCGGTGCGACCATCGATGTCGCGGCGACGCACGTAGTGGCCGGTGGCGATCAGGTCGGCGCCGAGCATCATGGCGTAGTCGAGGAACGCCTTGAACTTGATCTCGCGGTTGCACAGGATGTCCGGATTCGGCGTGCGACCGGCCTTGTATTCGGCCAGGAAGTGCTCGAACACGTTGTCCCAGTACTCGGCGGCGAAGTTGGCGGTGTGCAGCTTGATGCCGATCTTGTCACACACGGCCTGAGCGTCCGCCAGGTCATCCATGGCGGTGCAGTATTCCGTTCCATCGTCTTCTTCCCAGTTCTTCATGAACAGGCCTTCCACCTCATAACCCTGCTCGATCAGCAGGAGAGCGGAAACGGAAGAGTCCACGCCGCCGGACATACCGACAATGACGCGCTTCTTTTGTGTGGCAGAAGGGGCTGGATCACGCATAGGGATTTAATGAGTGTCTTGAAAAAGGACGCGATTCTAGCAGGCTCAAGCCTGCAAGGCTAAAGAGAAGGGCGGATCAGCTCGAGGCTGAAGTGATTACCGTCCAAATAATCATCGATGCAGCGGATGATCAGCTCACTGCGCCAGTTTGCGCGCTGTTGCAGCAGTTCGTCACGCGTAAGCCATTTCGCGCCGACAATACCGTCGTCCAATTGATAGTCGGGATGGTGTTTCAGCGCTTTGGCGGTGAAGCAGACGCGTTGATAGGTCACGCCGTTGCTTGGGGCGGTGTAGAGATAAATGCCTACCACGCCGGTCGGCTCGACGTCCCAGCCGGTTTCCTCAAGGGTTTCGCGTACGGCGGCTTCGATCAGGGTTTCGTCCGGGTCCAGATGGCCGGCGGGCTGGTTGAGCACCGTTCGTCCGTGCTTGGACTCTTCGACCATCAGGAAGCGACCGTTGTCTTCGACGATGGTGGCGACGGTGATGTGGGGTAGCCAATCCATGAAGCTTCCTCGAATTATGAATATTGAAACCCGATTCTGTGGGAGCTGGCTTGCCTGCGATTGCGGTGGGTCAGTCGAAATCAATGTTGAATGATAAGCCGCTATCGCAGGCAAGCCAGCTCCCACAGGGTCGGGTTCTGACAGATAAATATATGTGAACGTCAGAAACACAAACCCCGGCACATG
>NZ_JBYVYM010000045.1:0-27722 GCF_058148225.1 Pseudomonas sp. DF5 | reverse complement strand
GCCTTCAATCAATGCCATTTCATCGTTCGCACTTAACTCGGCACCCTTGGCATTCTGTTTGTAAAACTCGACGACGTCGGAGAACTCGGTATAGGTTTTCAGCATGACCTCGAAATCATGTCGTGGGCGGCCTGCCAATTCGTCGAAGTCACCGTAAATCGGTGCGCCTTTCATGCTGGGCGTGGTGTACACGCCATCGACGCCGGCGCCCGCCAGATGGGCATTCTTCGGAAGCAACGGGAGCATCGCCTTCGGGAAGTCGGAAGGTAATTGCGAGGCGTTCCAGGAGTCTTTTTTCGGGTCAGTGGTGATGTATTCGACCGTGGCAATTTTTTGCGCTCGAGCGCGTGTTTCGGGATCTTCACTTTCGGCCCAATACGCGATCAATGGCGGCAACTGTTTGCTCCAGACAATGATTGGGTCAGCGTCGCGCTTCTTGGCGCCTTTCGCCTGGAAGATGGTCAGCACGGTTTCTGGACCGGGATTGCAGGACAACGACTCTGTGCGTGATTTGACGGTACAGTGCCCATTGACCAGCCCAACGGCGATCAACTGCCCCTTTTCGTCCAGCAACAGCGCGCCGCGTTCGTCGCCGTGGTTACCGTCATCCATGGCGGTAAGCATCTTGCGCCCGGCAGGCACACCTTCCTCAAACGTCGAGAACTCTGAATCGAGAGATTCCAGTACTTGCGTCACGATCAACGAGCCATCGTTGGTGTAGCTGCCTGTCGCGTAACCGATGAAGTCAATCAAGGCGGCCCGTATCGCCGGATCTTCGTTGAGCTGTGGTGCGTGCTCCGGGGCAGGGTCGTTGGTGAGCAGCAGCACAGTGGCACCGTCTTCGCGCTTTTCTGATCGAAGTGACAGCGCAACGGCGTCAAGAGAAAGGGTCAATGCCAGAAGCATGGCGAATGGTCGTGCAATGGTAACCAAGGGTTCATTCCTTTGTTGGGTGGTGATCCGGTTTCTTTGGGAGTGACTTGTCGATGGCAATGCATCGGAAGCAAAAGGGGGGCAGATTATTTTCATGGTCACGTAGAAACAAATCTGTCTCCACCATGGTTTTTAATATCGACGAACTCCGAGCGAGCCTGTCTTCTTGGTTAACGCTAAGGTAAATGCCTCCTCCGACGTGAACTTCAGTGTTTCCAGCCAGCTCATAAACCACTCGACGTCCAGTGCCGCGAATATCTTTAGCCACTCAGTTTTTTTGCCTCCGCAAGCGGGTACTGCTGTCCCACTCAGTCCATGACCCTTGCCTTCGAAAAACAAAAAGTAGTCATCGTCGTAGCAGTAGCCGATCAATTTTGGCCAGTCAGCGCTGTGGGGTTGCTCCGGTACAAGATCCTTTTCGGCAATCACATAATAATTTCGGACTTTGTGGGGCTGTAGGGGAGGGCGGTAGCTAGAAAGCCAGATCAGGCATTGAGTTGCTTTATCGGAGTCGTCCATCCAAGTCGATACTTTCTTGTCCAGTTCCGTAAATGTTCCTGCGGTGCCCATGCGATAAAACATTAACCAACCGTCTCGTCCTTCGTTGACTATTAAGTAGGTGTACCCATGAGCTTCGACGGTCAGCGACCAACAGCCGAAATATACTCGCTGATCCGAGAACTCGGTGACGGTGAATCCAGCATGTTGAACAGCATTTTGCAGATCGGGATAAGGCAATTGGCATACTCCTAGCAAAGTCTAAGTTCGCACCTTGAATTTTGCGCCTCCTCCGTGAGGAGGGGGAGGTCGGCCAGACGATTCTCAGGTTTGTTTTCATGAGCGCTTAGAAAATAAATCTGTCCCTTTGTCCTTATTTTATGCCTATAAATTTTCTAGATTTGTTGGTCCGCCATCATTTAGAAGTTTTGTCATTCGCCGATTGTAAAGCTCAATGTCTTGTGCGTTGTTGGCTTTGTTCAGTTCTTGACGCAGGAATCCCATGGAGTTAGATATTATCTGCTTTTCATTTCTAGACAAGTCGCGGATTAGATCGAACCCATTTGCAGCTAGGGCTGGAATCTTTTTTCGCATGTAGTAATAACAGCCAATATTTTCGAGAAGATCATTTGCATCTTCTACGGTGTTATTAATGGTTGCTACGTATTTTTTGAACGCGTTTGCTAATATGGACTCTGGACTTTTTTGTGTTTTTAGAAAGCCGCAAAGTCCTTGCCAGTTAATGATGTGTAGCTGAGTTCCCCAGTCAGGATCTTTCGTGAAATAAACGCCAGCCCCTCTGAAGTAGGCTGGGAATTCGTCTCTATTTAGCGCTTTTTCAAAGTTGCTGATCATTGGAGTTGTTCCCAGTCGTCAAATTGGCTCAGAAGTTTGTTCATGTCAGCTCCGTGATTGATTTTTTCGGACCCGATCAGGGCTGCTTCCTTCGTTCCGCTTTTTGTTTCGCCTCCAGGTACCCATTCTTTTGGATAGGCACCTGCTTCATTGCCATTTGGAATTTCATATTTAAATCTAGGATCATCAGGCTTGATTTTGACGAGGTAGATTTTGGCGGAGGAAAGGTCCGAGGAACCAAGGTTGAGCTCCTTGTTGAGCACTTGCCAGTTACCCCCACTAGCTTTGTATTTGGCAACCACGGTATCCATCTCTGATGGCAATCCTACAAATTTTCTAGGAGGGAATGTTGGATAACTAGAGCGTTCAATCCATTCGTCAATAACGACAAAGGAGCCTCCCTGCTGCTTGAAGGCTTCTTCGTGCATATTTACATAATGCTCCGGTAGATATTCACGTGTGTCAGCAGGCCTATTTCCTTTTTCAAGGTTAATCACTTCATCGTACTTAGCCTGGGACATGGGAATATTGTCGGGTTTCGTTGCATTTGCCGAATTATTGGGCAGCTTGCAATCAGGACCAGGACACGTTGAACTCAACCCCAACGGATCCACCCACCCCGTAGGGTTAGGCACGTACTGGTAGTTGTTCAACCCACCCGCAAGCTTGATCGGATCCGGCGTCAGATACCGCCCAGTGCCCGGATTGTAGTAGCGATGCCGGTTGTAATGTAAGCCCGTCTCAGCATCGAAATATTGGCCCTGGAAACGCAACGGGTTTTCGATTTCTGCGATATCGAGAGTAGCGAGATTGCCGTAAGCGCGGTATTTCGCCGACCACATGATCTCGCCGCTGTAGTCGGTGAGTTCCTGCGGCGTACCCAGGTGATCGAGTTGGAAGTAGAACGGCGTGGCTTCAAGTGGGCCTTCGCCATCGAGCATGGCCAGTGGGCGGAAGCTGCCGGGTTCATAAATGTAAGTGCGATAGCGGTTGTCGGCGCTTTCAGCGATGAGGCGTTCGCCTTGCCACAAGAATTCGGTGGTTTGACCATCGACGGTTTTAGCGATGCGTCGGCCGAAGGCGTCGTATTTGTAGCTCGCAACGCCGCCGGGGAGGCTGACACCTATCAGGCGATGTTGGCAGTCGTAGCGGTATTCGGTGACAAGTTTCTGCCCTGCACCGCGACGTTCGCGAATCAGGTTGCCGTGGGCGTCGTAGTCATAGTGGCGGTCGCCCTGCATGAGCAGGCGGTTGCCTTTGACGTTGGCCAGGTTCGCCGTTGGCTGGTCGCCTTGGCCGAGGAGGTTACCCGCCGGATCGTGGGCGAAGCTTTCCGGGGTGGTGCCACGGACGTTGATCAGGCGATCAAGCGGATCGTAGTGATAGCTGCGGTTGCCTTTTCGGTTGTCGTCGATACCCGCAAGATTGCCGTTTGCGTCGTAGGCGTAGCGACGACGAAACAGGTTACGGTCCTGCTGGCTGACGGTGTGGGCTTGCAGTCTGCCTTGTTCGTCGTACTGGTATTGGCTGAGTAGCAGGCCCTGTTGGCGCTGCTGTTCACGGCCAGCGCTGAACTGGTGCGTGGTCAGGCGTGAGCCGTTGAGGTCGATGCTGCTCAGGCGGCCACCGGTTTGGTGGCGGTAGTCGAGTGTGCTGCCGTCGGGGAGGCGGCAGCGGTTCAGTTGGCCGAGTTTGTCGTATTCGTAACGCGTGGTGCCCCAGCCCTGATGTTCGGTGATCAAGCGGTCTTGCAGGTCATATTCGTAGGCGAGGGGCCAATGACCGTCGTCGACGTTGACCAAACGGCCGAATGCATCATAGCTGTAGTGAATTTCCTCGCCATCGGCCAGGGTTTTCACCAGCAACCGGCCAGCGGCGTCGCGTTGGTACTCTGTGACCAACTCGCTGGCGTCGTCGCCGAATTCGGTTTTCTTCAGTAGTTGGCCGTTGAGGTCGTACTCGTAGGCGGTACGACGCCCATCGAAGCCTGTTTCCTGCTGGATCAGACCATTGGCGTAGTAGTCGAGGTGATAGTGCTCGCCACGTTCGTTTTCGATCTCGCTGAGCAGCAGGCGCGGGTTGTCGTAGCGATAGCGCAACTGGCTGCCGTCCGGATTGATGCGACGACTGACCAAGTGCAGGTTATCGGCGTATTCGTAGCGGGTGACGCGGCCCAGTTCGTCGCGTTCGGCAGTGACTTTGCCGTAGGCGTTGTAGGTGAATGCGCGCGTAGCGCCGCCTGGCAAAGTGATTTGCGCGAGGCGGTTAGCAGCGTCCCATTGGTAGTGGGTGATTGCGCCGCTTTCGTCCTGACGGGTGATCTGCCGGCCCAAGGCGTCGTAGCGATATTTGCGCTGGCCGCCGTCCGGTAACTGTTCTTCGAGCAGTTGGCCGAGGTTGTTCCAGCCCAGTTGATGACGACTGCCGTCGGGGTGACGGATTTCCAGCAGACGGCCTTGGCGGTTGTAACTGTAGTGGGTCGAATTGCCGTCCGGGTCGACTTGTTCGGTGATGTCGCCCTGATCGTTGCGCCAGTATGTCCACTTTGCTGGGCCACGGTTCACCACACGGACGTAGCCGTGGTAGTACTCGTAAGTGGTGGGGGCGTCTTCTGGCGGAATCACCGCAACCAGTCGACCGGCTTCGTTGTACTGGTATTCGGTGACCGCGCCGAGGGGGGCTTTTTCGGCGATCAGGCGGCCCTTGTCATCGTAGGCCTTCAGGTGTTCGGCACCATCCGGGTCGACTTTGGCGACCAGTCGAGCCTGATCGTCGTGGGTGTAGACTTCTTCGCTGCCGTCAGCGTTGGTAACGGTGACGCTGCCCTTGTCATCCCAAGCGTAGTGCGCGTCCATCTGGGAGAAGCTTGCCCAGTGGTGGATGCAGCGGGCTGACTTGCCTTCTTTTTCCCATTCCCAGTAGAAACTGGCACCTCCGGCCAGTTGCCGCTCGAGAATGACGTTCTGGTCGTTATAGGCATAACGCTCGGCTTCACCGGCGGCGTTTTTGGCTTCGATCAGGCGGTACTGGGCGTCGTAGCCATAGGTGACCAGGGTCTGGACAGTGCTCCAGGCATCTTCCAGGTTATCCGCCGGGCTAAACTGCTGGTAGTCGATGGCGACGATGTGTTTGCGGTCGTAGCGCACGAGGAGGGCGCGACCGGCGCCGTTATCGACACGTTTGATTCGTCCGTGAATGTCACGGGTGATGTGCAGGCGGTTGTCGTAGTTGTCGCTGATGGCGATCAGCGTCGCGCCTTTGCTGTTGTAGCGGAAGTGGTAGAACTGGGTGCGTTCGCCGGCTTGGGTGAGGATCAATTCGGACGGATCGTCGCCAAGGAAAATTGCCGCTTCCGACAGGCTGTTGGTGATCGCCGGGCGCTGCACGCTGGGCAACGGGAAGGTGGTGACGCGGTTTTCGTGGTCGGTCCAGACCACCTCATCGTCGTTGATGTCGACGCGTTGCGCCAGGGCATGGCTCCAGCCGTAACCGAGGCCACAGTCGATTTCTGCGGCGCTGGTGCGATAGAGGCGCGTCCAGCTGAAGGGCAGCAGGCCACCGAGTTCACCGTCGGTCAGCGTCAGCAGCTCTTCACCAGTGACCATCGATACGGGGCAACCATTGGTGCAGGTTTTCTTGGCGCAGGCAGCGCTTTTATCGTCAGGTGTTTTCGACTGAGTAGAAGCGTCGTCGACCTTTTCCTTGGGCTCCAGCTTGGTTTGTTTTTCGGTTTTCTTACGCGGAAACGAAGAGGCATCCTTCACCTCCTGCTTCGGTGTATCCGTGGTTTTCGGCACCTGACTCTTCGAGCCGTTGGCCGCCGCTTCGTCGATCTTTATCGCTGCCGTTTTTGTCGGTTTCATCGGCACGTTCTTGGCGCTGGCGATCACTGGTTTCGACACCTCGGCATGCGCCGGCAAGCTGTGCTCGCCACTCAACTTCATCAATGTCGCGGCCAGTTCTTCGAGGTATCTGACGGCCTCACCGGACTTGACGGTGGACAGGACCTTGGTCCCGACGCGCACCGCGATACCGGCACCGCCAGTTAGGCAGATACCCACCAGCACGTTGATCAGGAACTCGGACGCCATAGCGGTCACCACGTCGACAACCACTTGGGGCGGCAGCATGCCGACCCACGCCACAATCGCCGCGACGTAGATGAACATCAGCGGTTCGTCGCTGAGGATCAACAGCCCCGAGGCAATCGATTCCTTGGACGCGGCATAGAGTTTGTCGATCTCGATGTCCGACAGATATTTGCGCAGTTTTTTGAGGTTTTCCTTTGGGTGCGCGAGCAATTCGAACAGGCTCTTGATGTCGTCCCACAGCCGGAGCAGGGCTTTCTCCAGGCCATCCATCGCGCGTTTGAGCAGAATGACCGAGCGGCCCATGCGGTCAGCTGCCGAGTAGCTGGCCCACTGTGGCTGGAACTTGCCCGACCATTCGCTTTGCAGCCAGCCGTTGAGTTTGCCGATCACGCCCTGATAAGAGTCGTAGAGAGCTTTGACATTGCTTTGGGATACGTTCGGGAAAAAGGTAATGCGGTACATCTGGCCCTTTTTGCAGCCGTCGATCACTTTGATGCCGCTCGGGCCGATCGTTGTTTCAATAACGGGACCGGTGACGTCGTCGTAGAAAGTGCCTTTGGTGACGGGTTCCAGTTTCACTGGCGTGTTGCCGATCGGTACGAAGCGCGCCGACTCGAACATGTGGATCAGCGTGAAGTCGCCCGCCAGGGGGCAAGTCGCGTAGGTCTCGACCTTACCGGTTTTGGTCTTGCGTTTGGTCACGCTGACTTCATTGCCGACTTTGAAAGTCTGGTCGACATCCAGTGCCCAGCCGGTCAGGAAGCCGTCCGCCCAGTCTTTGTAGTCGCTCAGGCAATTCTTGAAGTCTTTGAGAATCAGGTTCACGTCAGGGGTTTTGGCGTCCAGCACGCGCAGGACCAAGGTACCAATCGGGGTATTCATGACGTGACTTCCTTTGTCAGCTGAGCAGCAAGACGCTCTGCCAAATCTTCTGTATTGGATTGTTGGCGAACGAAGCGTTCGACCTTGTGGCGCAAGTTACTTTCGGGGAAGGCGAAGAACAGTTCCGGGCAGTCCTCTCCCAGCCACTGCATCAGGTTGTCGACGACGGTGGTGTGGTCTTTTTCCGCCAAACTATCGAGCAACTTTTGCGGCACTTCCCACCACGGCCAGTCTTTCGCCGGCGGCACCACCCTCGGCCCCACCTCCAGGCTCTTCCCATTAATCAGATACCGATCAAACACCGGCAGCACCTCGCCCGCGGCATCGCCGAGGCCTTCCAGAATCGGGTAGATATGCCGTCCATCCCAGAACCTGAAAAACACTTCGGTCCCATCCGGCATGCGCACTTGAGTCAGGCTGCGCAGATGTTCGAACACTACATCCGGCTCACTGGTGGACACCGCCAACCAACCCCAGTCCTGGGCATCGGTTTCGGCAATCCATGGCAGGAAGCTTGAGTTGGGTTTCAGCTCGATGAGGTAGGGCATCACCGGCTGCCAACTTGCGTAGGGTGTGCCGCCCCAAATCGGGGTCGCCTGGGTTGTGGGTTCGTTTTGGTAAAGCGACTTGAGGGCTTCAGCATCACTGGCCGCACTAACAATCAAGTACAACCGCTCACCCGTCTGCAACGGCCGTTCAGCCAGCCACGCCTGTGGAGTCATCAGATCAGATCGCACAAGCACCTGCCTTGCACTTCTCGCACTCTTCACAGAACGGCGCATTGCGCTTCAGCGTATTAATCTGCGCCGGCGTCAGTACCGCGCCAGCCTTGTCGGCATCAGCCTGTTTCAGTGCCCCAGGCATCAGCGGTGCCGCGCCGGTGCCGCTGCCTGGGCTGCCGCCGGAGTTCATGTTGATCGCCGGGCCGCTGAGGGTGACGCCGCTGGCATCGATCTTGATGAAGCTGCCGCCGGCCTTGAGGGTGAGTTCGCTGCCGGCTTCGAGCACGACTTTCATGCCGCTGCTCAGGTGGATTTCCTGGCCGGCTTCGATGAATTGGCCGGTGCCGACCTTGATGTGCTGGTTGACGCCCACGGTTAGGTGGTCGTTGGCGCGGGCTTCGACTTTGCGATCAGCGTAGACAGTGTGGTGTTCTTCGGCCTTGAATTCGCTGTAGCTGTTTTGCTCGACGGTGTCGTGGCGTTCGTTGCCGACGCGGATTTTCTGGTCGTGTTCGACGTTCTCATCCCAGTCGCGCTGGGCGTGCAGGAAGATCTGTTCCTGGCCTTTTTTGTCTTCGATGCGCAGCTCGTTGAATCCGCCGCCGCCCGGAGAACTCAGGGTTTTGAAGGTGCTGCGGGTCTTGTTCGCCGGCAGGGCGTACGGGATGACGTTTTCCTTGTGGTACAGGCAGCCGCTGATCAGCGGCTGGTCGGGATCGCCTTCGAGGAAGCTGACCAGCACTTCCATGCCAATGCGTGGAATGGCGATGCCGCCGTAATGGGCGCCGGCCCAGGCGGAGGAGACGCGCAGCCAGCAGCTGGTCTTGTCGTCGGCCTGACCTTCGCGGTCCCAATGGAATTGCACTTTGACGCGGCCGTATTGGTCGCAGTGGATCTCTTCACCTTTTGGCCCGGTGACCACGGCGCTCTGGCTGCCGAGGATCCGTGGCTTGGGGTGGTTCAGCGGCGGACGGTTCGGCACGTCCCAGGGGGTGGCCTGGAAGCGGTTGCGGTAGCCCTGATGGAAATCGTCTTTGAGGTTGGTGGTGCTGCTGGTCACCGACTCTTCGAGCACTTGCGGCTGTTTGCCTTCGTGGAGGATTTCGGTCAGCAGCCACAGGTCGTTCCACTTGGCCTTGGGGTGTTGGGTCAGGGCCAGGAAGTGGCCGCTGACCAGCAACGGCTGATCGCTTCGGCCTTCGGCCAACTGGAAGTCGCTGCGGTGACGCTCGAGGGCGCGTTTGGCCAGGTGCTTGCCACGCTCGCGGTCGATGAAGCGGCCGGGGTAGTCGTAGTCTTCGAGGTCGGGCAGGGCGTCGCCACGGTTCTCGCTTTCCAGTTTCAGGCGCGGTTTTTCGAAGTCGTAGTCGCGGCGGGTGGTGCGGCTGGTGCGGGTTTCCAGGCGCAGGTCGAAGCGCTTGATCACCGGGTCGTTGGCGACCATGCCGGAGTCTTGCTGATAGGCCACGGGCGCGAGTTTCGGGAACACCGTCTGGTCATCGCCGAATACCAGCTTGTGGGCCTTGGCGCTGTGCTGGAAGTGGTAATGGATACCTTCTTCCTCGCACAGGCGCTGAATGAATTGCAGGTCCGATTCATCGTACTGCACGCAGTAAATGCGCTCGGGATAAATCGCCCCGACTTTGAATTCGTAGGCGTTGCTCTGGATGCCGTGCTCTTCGAGGACCATGCCGACGATTTTCGGCACAGTGAGGTTCTGGAAGATGCGTTGGTTGATGCGGTGCGCCAGGTAGGACATCTGCGGGCGCAGGGTCACGGCGTAGCGGGTCAGGCGTTTGCCCGAATCGCCCTGGGCGGCGCGGTAGATCTGGCCATGAATGCCGCTACCGTCAGGCGAAAGCTGCAAGAAGGCCGGTTTGTGCAATAGCGTTTCGAGGTCCAGGGACGGTTGCTCACTGACCAGCTGCACCTCAAACACAAAAGGCTGGCTGATAGCTTCCCGACCTTGCAGGGCAAGGACCTGGAGATCGTTTTCCAGACCTTCGACAGTCAGGGCAAAGTGAGTCTGATTGGCCGGCGCGAACATCCCTTGTTCCTCGTGCAGTGCTGCGGCGCGCGTTGACACCCGAAAGCCGGATCAACGGACGCGAAAATTCTTGGAAGGCGCAAATGACATCGACCAGCAGAGCTGGCCGATGTTTGGAACCGTCAGCCGCGATTAAGCGACTGGAACACGCCAGTCATCGGAGCCCGAAGTACCGGATACTTCGTGGGTCCAGGTGATTTTGCGGTAGGTGAATTGCACTTCTTCCAGGTGCGTGAAGTGCGAGTTCGACGGATCCTGGCAGTTGTGCATTTTGTTGTTGATGGCGACGATGATCGCGTCTTCCAGTTTGGTGGTGTAGTAGTGCTCTTGGGTACCTTGAGCCGAAGTGCGGTACCACTGGATAACGATTTCGCTCATGCGCTCGCCGGAGGTCAGCGCCGCTTGCAGCAGTGGCGAAGACTTGTCGTAGACCTTGGTGATCACGACTGGCTTGTGTACACGCTGACCGGTCGGTTGGCCGGACTGTGGGTCACGCGGGATGATCACGTCGTGGCTGAACGCCTGAACCATGACCTGGTCTTCGTGACCTTCCTGGTAGGTGTTGCCAACGGAGTCGGCGGTGAATGCGCCGGCAGTGATCAGGCCTTGTTTTTCGCCGGTAACCGACATGTACGCTGGTGTTGCCATGGGGTGCTCTCCTTGCGGATAAATTTAAGGTGCCCGGGAGGCGGTAACGCCCGGTGGGTGCCTGACTGTTATCAAGGAGCGTGCCAGAAATGATTAAGATCATATAAATCAGGTGGTTGAGACGACTTTTTCCAACGCTGAGAGGTTTTCGGCAAGGATCGCCTGAAAAAGTGCGCAAGAAGTTGCGCACCACTGCGCAACTTCTTGCGCACTTGGCTGGAAGCCTTGGTCCATCTGGCTTTCAGCGCTATTGAGGGTTTTTTGGGGCGGATGACTGCGCAAGAAGTTGCGCATCAAGGCCATGAGCCATTATCGCGGTAAGCGTTGCAACGAACTGCGTAACCCGGCGATCAAATCCAGCGCCGAACAATCCTCAAATCGACTCTTGCGCTGTGCAGTCCGCGTGGGCGTCACGTCAAGGATGCGAGCGGCCAGCCGTCTGTCCGGGCAACTCCAATGGTGATGGAATTTTTCTCCGAACCCGTCGCTCTGCTGATGTAGAGACGTGCCGATTCGGCGTCCGGCAGCGAGCACCCGGCAAGCCATGAACAAGACCCTGGACGATTACAACCGCCTGCGTGACTTTGTGGCGACTCCGGAACCGGCCGCCGCCAAGCGTTCGGGCAAAAAAACGGTGAAGGATCATGCGCTGCAATTCTGCATTCAGAAACATGACGCTTCGCACCTGCACTATGACTTTCGCCTGGAGCTCGATGGCGCGCTGAAAAGTTGGGCGGTGCCGAAAGGCCCGTCGCTGGACCCCAAGGTCAAGCGCCTGGCGATCCACGTTGAAGACCACCCACTCGATTACGCCACGTTCGAAGGCAACATTCCCGAAGGGCATTACGGCGCCGGTGATGTGATCGTGTGGGACCGTGGGGTGTGGATTCCCCAGGGCGACCCGGCCCAGGCATACGCCAAGGGACGACTGAAATTCGAGTTGCAAGGGGAAAAGCTCGGCGGCCTGTGGAACCTTGTGCGCACGCACATGCCGGGCAAGCAGGAGCAATGGTTCCTGATCAAACATCAGGACGGCGCGGCCAGGCCCGAAAGCGAATATGACGTGGTTGCCGCCGAGCCTGACAGCGTACTCAGCGATCGCACCATCGTGGAAAAAAAGCACGGTGCAGAGCAACCCAATCCGATCAAAAAAGCTCCGGCCAAGGCACGCAGGGGAAAGTCGTCACAACTGACAGGCGCCCGCAAAGCCAGGCTGCCGGAGCTGATCAAGCCCGAATTGGCGACGCTGGTCGAATCCGCGCCGAGCGGTCAATGGAGCTATGAGATCAAGTTTGATGGCTACCGGGTCTTGGCGCGTATCGACCACGGCGAGGTCAAGCTCTTCACCCGCAACGGTCACGACTGGACCCACAAATTGCCAGAGCAGGCCCAAGCGCTAGCGGCGTTGGGGCTGGAATCGGCCTGGCTCGACGGCGAAATGGTGGTGGCGGACGAGCAGGGTGTTCCGGACTTTCAGGCGCTGCAAAACGCCTTCGATGCCGGTCGCAGTGGCAGCATCGTTTACTACCTGTTCGATTTGCCCTACCTCAACGGCGTGGACCTGCGCGCAGTGCCTGTCGAAGAGCGCAGGGCGGCGCTGGCGACTGTACTCAAACTCAATGAACACCCGTTGTTGCGGTTCTCCGAAGCGTTCGGCGAATCCCCGGAGGCCTTGCTCAACAGCGCCTGTGAAATGCAGATGGAAGGCTTGATCGGCAAACGCCTGGGTTCACCTTACTTGTCGCGGCGCACCAGTGACTGGATCAAACTCAAATGCAAACATCGGCAGGAGTTCATCGTGGTCGGCTTCACCGACCCCAAAGGCTCGCGCAGTGCCTTTGGCGCGTTGCTGCTGGGCTTGCACGACCGTGACAGCGGCGAGTTGCGCTATGCGGGCAAGGTCGGCACCGGATTCAGCGAGGCGAGCCTCAAGCGTCTTTATGAACAACTGAAACCGCTGCAGACGAAAAATCCGTCGATGGTCAACCCGCCCACCGGTGTTGAAGCCAAGGGAGTGCATTGGCTAAAACCCGTTCTGCTGGCGGAAGTGGCCTTTGCCGAGATGACCAAGGACGGTTCGGTACGCCAGGCCGTGTTTCATGGGCTGCGCGAGGACAAGCCCGCCGCCGACATCACCGAGGAGCGTCCGACAACCGTGAAAACCTCAACCACTAAAAAGAAAACCAACCAGGCAGCGCCGTCACAAATCGGCCTGGAGCAGGGCAAGGTGCGCATCACGCATCCGGATCGGGTGATCGATGCCAGCAGCGGCACCACCAAGATGCAATTGGCGGAGTATTACGCCAGTGTCGCCGAGTGGATTCTGCCGCAACTCAAGGACCGGCCGGTGGCGCTGGTGCGCGCACCGGACGGCATCGCCGGCGAACTGTTCTTTCAGAAGAACGCCGAGAATCTGGCCATACCCGGCATTATCACTCTGGACAAAGCACTGACAGGCCAACCGATGATGGTCATCAACAGTGCCGAAGCCCTGATTGGCGCGGTGCAGATGAGCACCGTGGAGCTGCACACCTGGAACGCCACGTCGGTCGATCTGGACAAGCCCGACCGCTTCGTCCTCGACCTCGACCCGGATCCGGCGCTGCCCTGGAAGAGCATGATCGAAGCGACCCGGCTGACCCTCACGGTGCTGGATGAACTGGGACTCAAGGCATTTCTCAAGACCAGCGGCGGCAAGGGGATTCACCTGGTCGTACCGCTGACCCGCAAACACGGTTGGGACGAGGTCAAGGACTTCAGCCACGCGATTGTCAGTCACATGGCCAAGCTGCTGCCGGAACGATTTTCCGCGGTGTCTGGGCCGAAAAACCGGGTTGGGCGCATCTTCATCGATTACCTGCGCAACGGTCTCGGCGCCACCACGATCTGCGCTTATGCCGTACGCAGCCGCGAAGGGTTGCCAGTGTCGGTACCGATCTTTCGCGAAGAAGTGGCTGAGCTCAAGGGGGGTAATCAATGGAACCTGCACACTGTGCATGAACGTTTGGCCGAGGTCGGCGATGCGCCCTGGGCCGACCTGAAGAAAACCCGGCAGACGATTACCGCCGAGATGCGGCGACGGATCGGGATGTAGGAGCCAGGCTTGCCGGCGAAGGCGTCCTTAAGAGCGCCTTCGCCGGCAAGCCTGGCTCCTACGAAAAGCTTGCATTGGGCGGCGAGGGGCACCCGCCACCTCGACAACTATTGCTTGCCCACTGCGGCAGCGAGCAGCGGCGCCACCTGTTCATCGGTCAATGCGGCGTGGACTTCCATGTTCATGAGGTCGCTCCATTCCAGCACCCACTTCTGAATCGCCACTGGATCACTGGCCTCGGCAATGCCCACACCACTGGAGCCGCCGACAGCATGCCAACGTCCCAGCATGGTGACGCCTGCGGGTGGGGCACCACCGGTCTTGAGAAAACGTTCGATCGCGCTGTTGCGTTGTTGCGGACTGATGGACCAACGGACCATGTATAACATCTGCCACCTCCTGCTACGGACTGGCACCTTCAATCTTCGCGTTACTGGCTGGCGCCGGGGCCACGGTCACGCCTGAGTTTCCAGCTACGTCCTGGCTGGCCTGAAACCTGTTCTCCCATGAGAAGGCATAGCAGCGGACCGTGTCGCGTGTACGACCGCTGATCCTGTTTCAGGGCATTCTAATGAACGTATCGGGATAACGGTGCAAGCCATCAGGCATCACGCAACAAGTCGTTGGCATTGAGCAGCTCGTAGGCGACTTCCGGATGTTTCTCCAGTCCTCGGCGAATGGCCGCCGGGATCGACTGACGGGTTTTGCGGCACAGGCCCGGCAGTTCGCCCAAGGTGATATTGATACCGCGCATGGTGCGCACTTCATTGAAGCCCGGAGCGATCTCCACGCGCAGACCCAACTGCTCATACATTCGCCGTTGCAGACGCTCCAGGTCGCTCAGGCTCTGGAGGTTTTCCAGGCGTTCGATCAGGCGTTTCTCTTCCGACTGGGTCAGGCTCAGGATGCGCAGGTCCGTGCCGGGCGTTTCCAACAGCTGCTCACGCTCGCAGATGCAAGCACCGGGAGGGCAGGGTTGGCGGATCGGAAGAGAGGTCGTCATGGGTTTCAATCATAGAGCGCTATGATCAGCTTTGCCCATGGGTTGTTGTAGCGTTGGGCGCGATGTTTGCGCTCGATGCAACACGCCTCTTGTTTACATCGTGTTTAGTGTGTTGCATCGACCGGTTGAATCTATTTTATCTGCACAATCACCGGACCTTCCGTCACGATTGGCGGGTCCGCCTGGATATGCGAGGCATTTTTCTGAATCCAGTCGCGCGCGACTTTCAAGCTCGCATCGGTGCCGGCCTTGTCCGTGCAAACAGTTACCGCCGTGCCGCCATCACCCGTATTGAGTAGTGTGTAGCTTACGATGCCAGGCACTGTCCGCAGGGCCGCTTCGACATCGGCATTGCGCTTTTCCAGAAACTCGAAAAGCTCCTTTGCGCCAGCACCCAGGTAGGTTCTTATCACCGCATACATAGTCGTCTCCTTCGGGAGTAACGTCTTGATGCCCATCCAGATCCGCTGATGGCCGCCATCACTCCGGTATCAGTTCACCCCCGATTTATTCAGCTTAGCCAAACGCCGGTGACAGGCGAAATGTAACGATCATCGGCGACATTTGGCCGGATGGGCGACCGTCGTTGGGCGGATTTACCTCTCTGTCGGTTCTTAGGGTCTTTACTTCTATTCAAGCCCTGTATGTACAGAGAGGAGCGCGCGATGAGCGACGAACAGGTAGCACCTGAAACACAAGGCGTTGCGGTGAAGTTACTGGCAACGGTTGACCTTGGCCCAGAGATCGAGGGCATGGCAGGGCGCCAGCTTAGAATGCGTATGGTGACCATCGAACCTGGAGGCGTCTTCGGGCCGGTTCACAACCATATAGACAGGCCCGGCACCGTTTACATACTGCAAGGAACCATCACCGACCATCGAAATGGCGTCGCCACGGACTATGGGCCGGGCGTGGGTTGGCCCGAGGACAGGAACACCACGCACTGGCTTGAGAACCGAGGCACGATTGCGGCGGTGGAGATCTCGGTCGATATTGTCAGGCAAGAGTAAGCCGGTCACCATGGAGTCCGTGGAGCGATCTTCAACAGCCTGTGATGGAGAGCGATTGCCTTCGCTATCAAGAGGCTGCGACTGAAACTCCCGTCCGGGCAAGCAGTGTTTCGGACGCGACCATGAACTGACTGATATGCGCTTCAGTCATGCCCGTAGACGGCAGGATCGCCTGGCCCTTGCTGTTGAACATCACGCCGCTGCGATCCTCGATCTCAGGGGCAACCAGTAGCGGGACGATTCTCTTCGCATAAGTTTCGGCGGTGGGTGTCAGCAGCCCGATCAGGCCCTCCGCGATGCGCGACTTCAGCGAACCCTTGCCGAAAAAGTTATCGCGGATACTGGTTTTGATAAGGCCGGGGTTCAGGCCAAAAACGCTCAAGCGTGGGTAGCGCTTCATCGCATCCAGAACGAGCATTTCGTTGCCGGCCACAGTGTTCATATGCGCGGACATGGCCTTGTAGGACCTTTCAGCATTGAGGTCGTCGAACGTCCCTATCTGACCCGTGCCGGGATAGCCCACGACAATCACCCTTGGTTTGCTCTGAGTCTTCGGCCTGTCTGTACCCAGCTTCGGCCCGACGTTGCGCAGGATGACCATGCGGTTCAGATAGCTGACCGCCAGATCGCGCTCAATGCCCTCCGCTGTTTCCTGACGTTGGGAGGCGGCGAAGATACCGGTGGTGAAAACGAGCAGGTCCAGGGATTCCGCCGGCAGCAACTTTGCAACCCGCAGCGCCTCACTCATCAGGCTCAGGTCCGCCTGGAGACACTCGATGCCCTGGGTGCCAGCATCACGAAAGGTTTGCCCAACGACCAGGACGCGGGCGCCGCGAGAGGCCAGCAAGCGACTCAATGCCTGCCCGATGCCACCGGTGCCACCCACGACGGCAACCCGCATTCCTTTGAGGTCAAGGTTCTCTGCATCGACATGGCGCCACGTCAGGCTGGTGTCACGTTTCATGATGGCTCTCACATAAATGGCTGGAGGCGCATCATCCCCTTTATCGTTTTTGGGATAAATATGGGTTTTTGGATTTGACTGATCCATTAATGGAGCAAACGTCCAACCCCTTGAACTCAAGGAAGTCGAGGAGGTTCTGACTGGGCCACGCTGGCTCTCAGCGCTCTGGCTACCTTGGTTTGAATCTCGTAAGCAGGCGCCTCGACGGCTGTGTAATCACGGGTATAGCGAGTGGAAAACTCCCGAACCCCCCATTGCTGGTACTGCTGCACGTGCTTCAATTCATGCGCCCACAGCGCGACATTGTTAAGTGCATCATCGAGACTGCGAAAGACGATGATGTCTATCAGGGTGACTGCAGTGACATCGGGATTCTGCAGCATGGTGTTTGCAGCGTTCAGCTCCTCATCATCGCCTACCTTGTAGCGGGCCGAATCAAGCACTTGAATGTCATAGTAGGGTTCGAGTTGGGCCCGGATATTCAGCGGGATTGTCCGAATATCGCCAGTTGCCGCGGTGTCGCGTGATTGCACGATCCAACTCTGTAATCCAGAGGAAGCTATTTGGCTCATGTTTTCAAAAATCGACCCGGTCTCCTCTTTGGAGCCCGGAGTACAAAAACAAGTGACCACGCAGACTTCGTACTGCCCTTTTGGGCAGGCGTAAACAGAGAACGAAGTGCCAACGGAAAAGAGCAGTACCGATAACCGGAAAACTTGACGCAAAAAGACAGCTGACAATTGGTTCTCCCAGAGGTAGTGGCGGTCGGCAGGCGATGCTTCTGGTAGCTCGCACCCGGTATCCAACCACGCGTATGACCGTAGCGGCCACCGTTTGTTGCCTTCAGAGCCCACCGCTTTTTCAGGCCATTTCCCACATTACCTGAAAGGCCGCGCCTGGCCGTTTCTACCCGTCGCGTTCACAGCCGCGCGGCCGACAAACGGTCAGTCGCGCGCTGTCGGTCAATTACTCATGATGGGTGCCAGTGCAGTCTGAATCCTGGCCATTTGTGCCGGCGTTGTCATGCGCGTAAGCAGCCGGCCAAAGTGTGGATGCTGTACGCCCGAGATAATGTATTGCCAGCGATAGGCGCTCAGCATGCAGGCATTGATTTGCGCTGTCTCATCGACACTGAACGGTCGCGAGACACTTTGAATAAAGTAGTCGGCATCCGATGCCGATTGTGCCTGCAGGATTGCGTCGACCGCCGCCACCAGCGCAATCAGATCGTTCACTGCCTGGTCACACTCGTCTGGCGACAGTTTCGCATGCTCCGCCTTCCACTCCAGTTCATCGAGTACGACGTGCCGGCTTTCATCCTTCCAGTGAAATTTGAAGACATCCTTGAATAGCGGGCACAACTCCTCGCGCGGTGCGATGCTCTGTGCGTAGTGAGCCTGAACAAACAGCTCGATATGACAGGTCAGCGCCAGCACCGACCAAGTGCTGGCCGCAAGTACTGCCCGCGCCACATCGTTTGGATCGGCAACTTGACGGTATCCCGCTGGCAATCGCGAACCAATCATCGTTTCCATGCGCCGGAATAACTCCTGGTGCTTGATCTCGTCGTTGGAAAAACGCACCAACGCTTCGAGTGCAAGCTGATCGTCAAATACATGGGCTCGACCTTGATCGAGCATTTTGGCACTGATAAACCGCTCGACCAGGCCAAAGATATACGCATAGGTCCGGCCCTGAATCTGACTGAGCAGGCGTGCCTCGGCCTCTGCGAGAAAGGTCAGGCGGCCGATTTGCGAGAGTCCATCGGGCAAGAATTTGCGCGAGAAGTCGAAACCCCGGTCTTGCAGCAAATCGCGATCGATCTGCCATTCGGTTTTTTTCGATGATTTGACCATTTGAGCATAACGGGCGGCATTGCCTGACTCTGAGCGGGGTAGGGTAGCGATGGTGTTCATCTAGATCTCCTGCTGCCTTGGTCGAGTTGGAATGGGGCAATTACGGTTGACGTCGGAGCCAATGACCATCGATCTCTGAGTCCGCGTTGGTGCTAATCTAGGCATCGCGGTTCAGGTGGTGAATGACCGATGCGCCTGAATACCTGCTCCGGAGTCCGGAAAAGAGGACGGGCAAGTGTTGGATGCGCTTTCTGATGTCTTGCGTGTGATCAGGCTGTCTGGAGGGGTCTTCCTCGAGGCAGACCTCACTGCGCCCTGGTGCATCAACGGCAGAATCTCGGCGGATGATTGCAAACCGTTCCTGGCGGCCCCTCGACATATCATTGCGTCGCATTTTGTCGCCGCGGGGCACATGCAGATTCGAATAGACGGTGGTGCCACCCTCGAGGTGGGGGCAGGCGAACTCGTTCTGCTTCCTCGCAATGATGCCCATTCCTTTGGCAGTGACCTGAGCATTGCGCCCATGCCGGCGAGGGAAGTCATTCAGCCACCAGACGTCGGCGGCATTTCACGAATCAGGTACGGCGGGGGCGGCGAGGTCACGCAGTTGTTGTGTGGCTTCCTCGGCTCTGAAACACCCTTCAGCCCGTTGCTTTCGTCGCTGCCATCCTTATTGAAACTGGACTTGCGCGCGACGGCTTCGGGCACCTGGATCGAAAGCTCATTCCGTTTTGCTGTGAGTGAAATCGCGGCGGGACGGGTCGGCTCGACAACGGTCATCGCCAAGCTATCCGAATTGCTATTCGTCGAAGCCGTCAGCCAGTACGTCGCCAGCCTACCCACTGAGCGGCGCGGGTGGCTGGCGGGTTTGCGAGACCCGCATATCGGGCGCGCACTGGCGCTACTCCATGCTCGTCCAACCGAGGGCTGGACTGCAGAAGCGCTGGCGCTTGAAGTGGGCATGTCGCGCTCGGTATTCGCGGAGCGATTCACGGCATTGGTCGGACAGCCACCGATGCAATACCTGACGCTCTGGCGTATGCACGTGGCGGCTCAACACCTACGCGAAGGTCGCGGCAATGTGGCGCAAATTGGCTTTGCCGTTGGCTACGAGTCCGAAGCTGCGTTCAGTCGCGCATTCAAACGCCAGTTCGGCACGTCCCCCGGCACTTGGCGCAGACAATCAGCATGAGAAGATCCGGAGCCGATGGAGACTCACTCAGCTAAATCGAAAGACCAAACCGACATTCGTGCTCTGCCCCTTTTCGAGACGCATGTTCGATCAAGAAGCCACACCGTTCGAGTACTTTTGCCGAGCCGATATTTCCCGCGTATACGGTGGCAACCAGTTGTTTAAGGTTCCAGTGCACCTGCGCCTGCTGGATCAGATGCTTCACCGCCAGCGTCGCCAGTCCCTGTCCGCAAGCGTTTTGGGCAATCCGGTAGCCGACTTCTGCCGACCGCTCGGTCATGTCGATGCCTTTGAGGTTCGCCCGACCCACGATGTTTCCGGCGTCATCTTCGATGACGAATGGGTGCCAGGTTCCGGCGGCAAAATCAGCTAAATAAGCGTCAATGTGGTCGGTGACGCCCTGCACCGAATAAAAAGCAGAGCCGCGCGCGTCAATGTGGCGCTCGAACCATTCGCGGTTGTCCAATTCAAATGTCAGCAACGCCTCGGCATCAGTACTTTGCAGGGTACGAATTCTGATGGGCTTCATAAGGTCGCTTTCCTTGCGGGTGAAACTACTTGAATGATTGTGCAGTGGAACAACTGTCCGCTCCTGGCCGGTAGGGCGGACAGTCAGGACACTAGCGTCAGGCTTCGGATCGATGAGCCGCCCAGTGTTTCATCTCTTCGGCAATGAAGTGGTTCACCAGGTCGCTGTACATCTTCTCGATGGCATCCGGGCTCAGGCCCTCGGCTTCGGCCCATTCGCGTCGTGTTGCCAACATGGCCTTGAAACGCTCCGGAGCGCGCACCGAAGTCACCGAGGTCTTGAACTTCGAGGCGGCCAGCACGTAGTGAAAACGCTTGCCCAGCAGCTTGATAACGGCCTGATCAAGGGCGTCGATTTCGCGTCGGATATCTTCCATGCCTGCACACTCTGCGGGCTGCAACTGATTGATGACTTCCATGTAGGTGACTCCGTTTGTTGAAAAAATCGTGGGATTCAAGTGCCGATTTTACGACGGCTACGCAGCCTCGCGAGCGCTGATAAATTCGATGAGCGCTTTCAAGGCGGGTGGCACATGCCGCCGGCTTGAGTAGTAAAGAAAGAACCGGCTGGGCGGCGCTTTCCACTCCTGGAGTATTTCTCTGAGATTCCCGTTCCGGAGATCGTCGCGCACCAGCTCCTCGTAGACATAGGCAATACCAGCGCCATCTTTCGCTGCCTGGATCATCAGCCCATCGTCTTCCAGAATCAGCGGGCCGGTGACGGACAATCGTATCGGTTGACCGTCGGCTTGATACTCCCAAGCGTAAAGTTTGCCACTGGGAAAACGCCTGGCAATGCACGCATGGTCGAGCAAGTCGCGGGGGACGTGCGCGGTTCCCTTCGCGGCCAGATAAGCATCCGCGGCTACGGTCACGAACGATTGAGGTGCGCCGACAGGGACTGCGATCATGTCACCGGCCAGGCTTTCACCAAAGCGGACTCCAGCGTCAAATCCCTCATTGACGATATCGGTCAATCCATCATCGGTGATCAGGTCCAACTGAATACGTGGATACCTGGCTACGAAGGGCGCCAGCACTTTCGCAAACACGATGCGAGCCGCGGGACGCGCCACGTTGAGGCGAAGTTTGCCAGTGGGCACTTCCTGCATCGAGGTCAATTGCGCCAATGCATCGTTAACCTGGTGCAGGCTCGGGACCAGCGTTGCCAATAGCTGCTGGCCGGCCTCGGTTGGGGTCACGCTACGAGTGGTTCGGTTCAGCAGCCTGATGCCCAAACGTGCTTCCAACGCTCGCATTGCGTGACTCAACGCGGAAGCCGAAACGCCACGTTCGTCGGCGGCCTTGCGAAAGCTGCGATGGCGAGCGACGGCGGCAAAGGCGTCGAGTTCAGAGAGATCGGGGTGATAACTCATGAGTGTTGTTCAGTAGTTCAAATACGATTACCTATCTTATCGTCATGAGACCTCTGCCGGATACTTCCTCCATCATTCGTGGAGAGGTCGCTATGCAAAACAATCGTCTTGGATCATCGGATTTTCTGATTTCGCCGATTGGCCTGGGAACCTGGGCAATCGCCGGCACCGGCTGGGAGTACAGTTGGGGAGCGCAGGATGACAAGGACAGCCTGGGCGCACTTGAATATGCCGTCGAACGCGGCGTGAACTGGATTGATACCGCTGCGGTTTATGGCTTGGGCCATGCGGAGCAACTGGTGGGGCAATTGCTGCGGCGGGTGCCGGCCTCACGGCGTCCTTTGGTGTTCACCAAAGGCAGTCTGGTCTGGGACCCGGTCACGAAGAAGATTTCGCATTCACTGGCCCCTCAATCCTTGCTTGCCGAGATCGACGCAAGCTTGCGCCGGCTTCAAGTCGAGACCATCGATCTTTATCAGATCCACTGGCCTGCTTTTCCTGCCGACGCCAGCAGTGAAGGCATTGAAATGGCGCTTTCGGCTTTGGCTGCCGCGCGCGATCAAGGAAAGATTCGCGCTATCGGTGTATCGAATTTCGATGTCGCTCAACTCAAGCGGGCGCAGGCGGTGACAGAGATCGTTTCGCTCCAGCCGCCGTACTCGGCCTTGATGCGGGACATCGAGCAGGACGTTCTGCCATTCTGCGAGCAGGCCGGGGTGGGTGTGCTTGCCTATTCCACGCTTCAATCAGGGCTGCTTTCCGGCAGCATGACGCGCGAACGCATTTCGCAACTGCCCGAAGACGATTGGCGCAAGGCCCGAAGTGCTGATTTCCAGGAACCCCGTTTGAGTGCGAACCTGGCATTGGTTGACGTCATGGCACGTATTGGAGAAAGGCACGGGGTGAGCGCTGCTGCGGTCGCCATCGCCTGGGTACTTCGCAAACCGGTCGTGACGGGCGCCATTGTCGGAGCCCGCCATCGCACACAAGTAGACGGGCTGATTACAGCCCTGGAGTTGCGTCTCAGCGCTGCGGAGATCGGCGAAATTCGACCGTTCCTGCCGGCGGGCATGGGAACCAATGTCCCTGGTGCCGCCTGACACTATTTTGAGAAGAGGATGAGTGTTCAGTTTGCATACTGAACGCAGGCGTTCGATGGGTAGCAGAGCGGTCGATCAAGATCGCAATACTACCCATCACAACACCGATCAAGCCCAGCGGCGCGGTCAGCACCACCATCCACATGCGAGAGAAGTTCTGCAGTTGCAGCATAAGCAGCAGGATGCTGATCATCATCAGCGGGGCCACCGCCAGCAGCGCCTTGTTGGCCTTGTCGCTTTCCTCCACCGCGCCGCCCACGTCGATGCGGTAGCCCAACGGCTGTTTCGCTTCGATCTTCTTGAGCAACGGCTGGATCTGCTGCGTCACCGATACACCTTGCTATCAGTTTTTGCACTCCGCCATCACCACATGACAGGTCGTCGGCGTGCCACCGGATTGGCCGGCATAGCGTATGCAATTATCCATGGACTTTTGGCGAGCCATGTCCAGGGTCGAGCCCCAGGCCAGGCCGCCCTCGCCAGCGGTGGGTAGCGCTTTTGCATAGCAACTTGAGCCTGCGCTTGAGTCTGTACTTGAGGCCGAGTAGCGGGCCGTGGAAGTTTTGCCCGCACAGCCCGCGGTCAGGGCCAGGTTGATGGCGAGCAGGGAAGGGAGGATCCATGACGAGCATTGGCGTGCTGTTTTGCCGATCATCCCGTTTCCCCTGTATCAAGAGGCTGGAGGCGTGTTTGTGGTCGTGTTCTATTTAGATTAGACGGTGTTGCGCCTGCCTTGGTTAAAACGGCTCGTTAAATAAACGAGCCGTTGTTGTGAAGGTGTTCAGCGGGGCAAGTGCATGGATGTCAGATAACCTCAAAGGTGGTCCGCATCAATCACAGCCTTGGCGAACGCCTGCGGATCTTCCTGCGGCAGGTTGTGGCCGATGCCGCCGCTGATCAGCCGGAACTCGTATTTGCCGGTGAAGCGCTTGGCGTAATCCTCGGGGGCGGGGTGCGGCGCGCCGTTGGCATCGCCTTCAAGGGTGATGGTCGGCACGCTGATGGAAGGCGCCGTGGCCAGTTTCTGCTCCAGCGCTTCGTATCGGCTCTCGCCCTGGACCAGACCCAGGCGCCAGCGGTAGTTGAACACGGTGATGTCGACATGGTCGGGGTTGTCCAGTGCCTTGGCGCTGCGGTCGAAAGTGGCGTCGTCGAACGCCCATTTCGGCGAAGCCAGTTGCCATATCAACTTGGCGAAGTCGTGGGTGTTTTTCTCGTACCCGGCGCGACCGCGATCGGTGGCGAAGTAAAACTGATACCACCACTGCAATTCAGCCTTGGGTGGCAGCGGGTTCTTGCCGGCCGCCTGATTGCCGATCAGATACCCGCTGACCGAGACCAGCGCCTTGACCCGCTCTGGCCACAGCGCCGAGACAATATCAGCCGAGCGCGCGCCCCAATCATAACCACCGAGCACGGCTTGTTTGATCTTCAGCGCATCCATGAAGTCGATGACGTCACTGGCCAGCGCAGCCGGTTGGCCATTGCGAACGGTTTTATCGGACAGAAAATGCGTATCGCCATAGCCACGCGCATACGGCATCAGCACTCGATAGCCCTTTGCAGCAAGCAACGGGGCGACCTCGTCATAGCTGTGAATGTCGTACGGCCAGCCGTGCAGAAGAATCACCACCGGCCCGTCCGCCGGGCCCGTTTCGGCGTATGCCACGTTGAGCAGCCCGGCGTTGACATGCTTGAGCGGGCCGAACGGGGAGGGTGCTGCATGAGTGGCGCCAGCATCGATCGCGGTTGGCTGCGCGGCGGTCGTTTGTGCGTGGGCCGCACCGAGAACACCGAACAGGGTTAACGCGAGGATCGATGAGCCGAGCAGGCGGTGGCGGGTTTTTCCGGTTTTGTTCTGCAGTGCCATCTTCATGTGATGTCTCCGTTGCAAGCCGTTGGCCAGGGGTTCTGACTGAGCCCCTCGAAACCTTGTTTGCATTTGAACGCGGCGACGTATCTGGCCTGTGTCGAATCGCAGGCCTGGTGAAAAACCATGTATCGAGAGGCTAATCAGACACACTGTGATACATAGGGAGAGATCTCGGTATCAAATCGCATATCTGAAAAAGGAGAGGCCATTGAAATTAAAGTTCAGCCATGTGGATGTTCTCGTCAAAGACCTTGAGGAAGCGTGCAGGTATTACGCCCGTGTCTTCAGTGCCAAAATTTCAAAGACACTTGATTGGCAGCGCGACGGTTTGCATGTGCGCTATGCGATCGTCATGTTCGGCACGGAGCGCCTTATGCTGGTGCAACCGTTTACCGGAAATCTCAAGGCTCTGATGGACGCCAACGGCGAAGGCACGATCTACCGGCACTGCTATTCCACACCGGACATCGAGGCAGCCTACGACGAATTGATCGACGCAGGCGTCCAGCCGGAAAATGAGAACGGCAAACCGCTGTCTCGCGATAATCTCCAGTCGCCAAGTGGGACACGCATACTCTGGTTACCGAAACGCTTCGGGCATTTTTCTATTGAGTTGCTTGAAGAGAAAGAGCTGGAGGCATTTATCAAGGATGCATTTGCCGAGGAGGATTTATCCCTGGTAGCGATAAATTCGGACATGTGTCTCCAGTCAGATCTTGATGATTAGTGTCGAGAGGGCGCGTTGCGGGCCGATACTGCTGTTGACCTGCGCCTCGATGCTGACCAGTACATCGCCAGCATGATAGGTGGGCAGGATTTCATTGGCATACCGAGGCCACTATCCTGCTCTTGGACGAAAACGATTCGGCTACCTACGGCTGCTCCCGGACCGGTTTCGGCCTGTCTCGATCGCAATAAAACGGCAAAAATGCAGATGCTTGATTATGAAGCAGGTACATTCAGAATACTTACTAAAAGAAAATGTACATGAAGAAGCTAAGTAATGATTTCAGTGGGGCACTCCGAACGTTTGCGTACTTCATGGCAAGTGGGCGCCACTACATGCTTGAAAACGTGAAGTACCTCGACATTTATGGCTCTGAACCGAGTGCAATTGAGATGGTCTTCGCGATATTCGCGAACGTAATAGAGATGGACAGTGAAGGCAACGTGCTCAATTTCACCTACGCCCAAAGGAGAGCGACTGACTACTTAAGGTCATACTGCGACCCATCTTTCAAAGTAACGCCTCCTCTTGAAGACTGGGAAACTGAGCTCTATGGGCCGCCCTCACTCGGACGCTAAGAAATGGCTTTAGCTCGCAGACACGAGGGACCGGAAAGGGTCAAAAGTATCCAGACGAGTGGCAGCTTTTGGCCGACTGCTGCTTGTTGCGAAAGGCTGCAGCCCTGAGCGGACACTCGTCAACGTCCGCCAGGGTCGATAGCTGCATGCTCCGCTATTGCAGCGGAACATACACGTCAGTCTGCCATTGATCCTGCGGCGTCTCGGGATAGACGCTCAGGTAATTGAAGAACAACGGGTGGTCACGGAGTTCCTCGCCACTGGCAGGAAGCCAATCGCGGTAAATCGGATAGATCGTTTCGCCGATGTGATCCGGTGACCCCGTATGTCGCACCACGACGCAGCGACCGCCAGGAATGACGATCTCGCGCACACCGAACTCATTCGGCGCCACGGCCTCATGAATCTCGCCGCAGATGGCGAAGCGGAATGCTTGTGGAGGTGTCGTGTCGGGATTGTCATAGGGAATGCCAAAGGTGCGACTCGATGCCACCGGCGACTGTCCGCTCTGCATGCGCCACTCGATGAACTTGCGCACGCTCTCATTGACGAGCCCGGGTGGTCCGCAGTGCTCAAGCGCTGCAACCCTGACTTCAGGGAATTCCACGATTCGTACTTGCATGATGATAGTCCTGGAAAAATGAGGGATTGCGAATACCGCATTCCAGATCTGCCAGTTCGGTTCCTTCCTGAACGCACTCGGGGTCATACCGAACGCCCGCCTGAACGCCCTGCAAAATGCCTCGGGGCTTTCAAAGCCGGCACCGAGTGCGGCGTCCAGTACCGAGTGATCAGCGAGGGCGGCCAGGCGATGTGCCGCGCGTCGTAGCCGCATCAGTTGCACATAACGTGAGACCGGCACACCTGCGAACGCGCTGAATTGTCGATGGAAGTGAAACACCGAAAAGTTCGCCACATGACTCAACGTCTTCACCGACAGGTCACCTTCGAGGTTGGCATCAATGTAGGCGAGTACGGCGTTGAAGCGTTTTGTGTAAGCGAAGTTGCTCGGCATGTCAGACACTGGGAAAAGGCTCCTGGAGGTACGGTCGGCAATAGAATCGACTATAGCGGTGTAAACGCGCCTAGCCGCGTTTGCTCAAGGTACGTTTTGGGTTGGCCGATGCGGTTTCTTCCACGGCGATGTAAACGGTTAAAAATGCCAGTCATCAGCGCGAACGACACGACAGAATGGACCCGCCAGGGTCGCATTGTGATGAGCGATGATATGTTCGGCCTTCAACTCAGGGGTATCGGTGCAGGTATGACCATCGGCGATCAGTACTGCATCGAATCCAAGATCGCGTGCGGCGCGGCAGGTGCTGTCGACACAATACTGGGTCTTCATTCCGGCAATAACCACACCTTGAGATCCACAAGCCTTTAGCCGATCGGCCAGGTCAGTCATGGCGAAAGCGTTGGGTCGGTTTTTTTCGAAGATTACTTCGTCGCCTTGTAGCAGCAGTTCCTGTACCAGTTGCGCCAACGGGCTTGCAGGTTCGATTGGCGAGCCAGGTGGGCCGACGTGGCGAGCAAGGAAAATTGGCGCGCCAGCCCTGCGGGCCCTGCTCAACAGGTTATTCAAAGTGTTCAGCAGCGCTTCGCCAGCCCATGGTTTATCCGGACCATGAAACAATCCAACCTGCATATCGAGAATCAACAGTGCGTACATAGTGCTTTCCTTGCGTTTGGACCAGCGACACAAGGGCAAAAGAAAAGGTTCTTCACGGATTACCGGGAAAGAT
>NZ_JBYVYM010000044.1:0-28694 GCF_058148225.1 Pseudomonas sp. DF5 | reverse complement strand
ATTTAAATTTCTTATTTTCTTCAAGAAATTCAACCACTTGCCACCAAGTGAACATCTAAGATGCTCGTTAGCGGGAGGCGAATAATACAGCATTTTATTTAGCGGTCAACAACCTGCTGTAATATTTTTTCATTACCTCCGCGCCTTAGGGCAAGGCTGCGCTTTGCTGGCTTTAATCATCGACAATCCAGCCCTCGTCGCAAGCTGCGTTATGATCCCCCGCCTCTCTGCGCGCCAAGAGTCTTGAACGGGATGTCCATGTCTTTGCCATTAGCTGACGCTCATCAATCACTACCACCCGTGCTCGTCGGCCCGTTATTGCGGCGCCTGGAACCTGCGCGGCTGGTGCTCTGGCTGGTGGGGTCGCGTGCGCTGGCGCTGACGCTGCGCCTGCAAAGCATCGATATCCGCCTCAATGCGGATCAATGCACGATCATTCCCGTCGGCACTCATGCCTTTATTCATCTAATAGATGTACCACTGAACACCGCCCTGCCCTGCGACACGCTGATCGAGTATGACCTGCTGATCACCGAGGCGGACGGCACTCTGTCGGGCATCGCCGAGTGGGCACCTCACCTACTATATGGCGAAGCGCGTTGCCCGAACTTTGTGTTGCGCTCACAGGTCGATCAGTTGCTGCATGGCTCCTGCCGTAAACCTCACCATCCGGCGGCCGATGGCTTGCTGTGTGTCGACCGGTTGCTTGCGTCAGAGCCTGACGCAAGCAAGCGTCCCGCTCTATTAATGATGAGCGGTGACCAGGTGTATGCGGATGATGTCGCGGGGCCAATGTTGCGGGCGATTCATGCCTTGATCGAGCGACTGGGGCTGTTCGGCGAACACCTCGACGGTGCGGTGGTCAGCGACAGCGCCAAACTCTACGAACATCCGGCCAGTTACTACCATCGTGCGGACTTGTTACCGGCGCTTGAGAGCAACGAAACCCTGCGCGAGCGATTTTTCGGTGGGGCGCGTAAGCCGATTTTCACCAGCAGCAGCGCCGACAATCATTTGGTGACCTTCGCCGAAGTCATGGCCATGTACCTGCTGGTGTGGTCGCCAACGCCCTGGACGCTGATCGCGCCGCAACCACCGGCACTGACGCCCGAACGACGCAAGCGTTATGCACTGGAGCAGACGCGCATCGATGGGTTCAAGACCGGATTGGGAAGTGTCGGGCGGGCGATGGCGCATTTGCCATGCCTGATGATTTTCGACGACCACGATATTACCGATGACTGGAATCTTTCCGCGCAGTGGGAGGAAACGGCCTACGGTCATCCGTTCTCCAAGCGCATCATCGGCAACGCACTGCTGGCCTATATGTTGTGTCAGGGCTGGGGCAACAACCCGGATGCCTTTGGCGACGTGCTGGAAAATGCCCGGTTATTGAGTGCCACGGGGCAAGACCATTACCTCGACAGCGAGGTGCAGGATGGCCTGATCAATGAGCTGCTGACTTTTCAGAAGTGGCACTACGTGCTACCTACCAGTCCGGCGCTGGTGGTGCTCGATACTCGCACCCGGCGCTGGCGCAGCGAGATGAACCTCAAGCAGCCGTCGGGCCTGCTGGACTGGGAAGCGCTCAGTGAACTGCAACAGGAATTGCTCGATCACCCATCGGCGATCATCGTTTCACCGGCGCCGATCTTCGGCGTCAAACTGATCGAAACCGTACAGCGCGTGTTCAGCTGGTGCGGTTATCCACTGCTGGTGGACGCCGAAAACTGGATGGCTCATCGCGGCGCGGCTCAGGTGATCCTGAACATTTTCCGACACTCCCGCACACCCGGTAACTACGTGGTGCTGTCCGGTGATGTGCATTATTCCTTCGTCTATGAAGTATTGATCCGACACCGCAAGGCTGGCCCGCGTATCTGGCAGATCACCAGCAGCGGCATCAAAAACGAATTCCCGCCTGTGCTGCTCGAATGGTTCGACCGCCTCAACCGTTGGCTCTACTCGCCCCGCTCGCCCCTTAACTGGCTGACCAAACGCCGACGCATGCGCATTGTTCCGCACGTCCCCGAACACGCCGAAGCTGGGGAACGGCTGTGGAACTCGGCAGGGATCGGCCAAGTGTTCTTCAATGAAAAAGGCCAACCGCAGGAGATTTATCAATTCAATGCGGATGGATCGCCGAAAACGCGGATGATTGCGCCTGAAACGTCCGAAACGGCTGACTGACTTTGCCTGAGTTGCCATGAACAATCTTTACCCGCCCACCATGAACCTCACCCGCACCCTGATCATCGGCAACTCCGGCTCGGGCAAGAGCTGGCTGGCCAAACGACTGGCCGAGCACCTGCAAGTGCCCTGGACTGATCTCGACCTGATTCACTGGGTATCCGATGAACACAGCATCGCCCGTCCCCGCGCCGAGGCATTGGGAATGGCGCGGGTGGCGGCGAGTGAAGAGCGTTGGGTTATCGAGGGTGTTTACGGCTGGATGGTCAGCGAACTTGTGGAGCAGGCCACTGCGCTGATCTGGCTGTGTCTGGAGGACGAAGATTGCGTGAACAACATTCGCCAGCGAGAAGCGATGCGGGACGAGAAGGAAGAATTGCTGATTGCGTTACTCGATTGGGCCGGCAGCTACCGTACTCGCCAAGGGTCCAGTGGATTGGCCGCGCATCAGCGTTTGTTTGAAGGGTTTAGCGGCTCAAAACTTCAACTGATGGGCCGAGCTGAAGTCTCCGCTTTCGTCAGTGCGGTGCAACCAACCGGCTGATTGTCCTCGCCATTTTGTTGGGGATTTGTGCCACTGATGGAGACTGCGGTTCTGTAGGAGCTGTCTTTTGCAACTCCTACAAGGGAACCGGCGTATATCCAGAAGATGTCAGGCCGCTTTCACCGCCCGCCCCACCCCTCTGACAATCATCTCCACTTCCCGCTCATCGATCGTCAGCGGTGGCAGCAGGCGAATGGTCTTGCCCCGTGTCACATTGATCAGCAAACCGTGATCCCGCGCCGCGATCAGGGTCAGGTCTCGGATTGGTTGGGCCAATTCGATGCCGATCATCAAGCCTTGACCGCGGATTGCCAGAACGTTCGGGTCGTCGGCCAGTTCGACGCGCAATCTGGCAAGCAGACGTTCCCCCTGAAGTCTGGCGTTTTCCAACAGGCTCTGTTCCTCAATGATTTCCAGCACGGTGCAACCCACCCGACACGCCAACGGATTGCCGCCGAACGTGCTGCCGTGGCTGCCGGGCGTAAACAAATCCGCGGCTCTGCCCCGAGCCAGGCAGGCACCAATGGGCACTCCATTGCCCAGGCCTTTGGCCAGGGTCATGACGTCCGGGATGATGCCTTCGTGCTGAAACGCAAACCACTGGCCGGTACGGCCGATGCCGGTCTGGATTTCGTCGAGCATCATTAGCCAGGCGCGCCGGTCGCAGAGTTCGCGCACCGCTTTGAGATAACCGGGCGGCGCCACTTGCACACCACTTTCGCCCTGAATCGGCTCCATCAGGATCGCCACTATGCGTGGGCCATGAGCTTTCTGCGCCTTCTCCAGGGCGGCGAGGTCGCCGAACGGTACTTTGATGAAGTCCCCCGGCAACTCGTTAAACCCCAGGCGTACCGCCGGGCCATCGCTGGCCGACAAGGTACCGAGGGTCCGACCGTGGAAAGCGTTCTCCATGACCACCACCAGCGGCTGCTCGATGCCTTTGTGCCAGCCGTAGAGCCGCGCCAGTTTCAGCGCGGTTTCGTTGGCTTCGGCGCCGGAATTATTGAAAAACGCCCGCTCCATGCCCGACAGCCGAACCAGTTTCTGTGCCAGCCGCTGTTGCCAGTCGATGCTGTACAGGTTGGAGGTGTGCAACAGCAACCCGGCCTGCTCACTGATGGCCGACACGATTCGCGGATGAGAATGGCCGACGTTAGTCACAGCCACGCCCGCCACCGCGTCCAGGTATTCACGACCGGCCTGATCCCACAGGCGCGTGCCCAGTCCTTTGCTGAAACTCAAAGCCAAGGGTTGGTAAGTGCTCATCAGGCAGGTGGCGGTCATGACATCAAGCTCCATCAATGGTCGGTGTGTTTTTGCAGTATGGTTAGCCACCTGAGCTGGATAAACATTGCAACACTTCAATCATTTTAAAGCTGGGCTTGATAATGGATTTATTCCAGGCAATGACGGTTTACGTAAGAGTCGTGGAAGCCGGCAGCATGACCGCCGCCGCTTTGCAGTGCGAAATGTCCACAACCATGGTCGGCAATCACCTGCGGGCTCTGGAGCAACGACTGGGTGTGCGCCTGCTCAACCGTACGACTCGGCGTCAGCGTTTGACGGAGTTCGGCACGACGTACTATCAACGGTGTCTCGAAGTGCTGGGATTGGTGGCCGATTCCGAACGCCTGGCCGAACAGACCCTCGACGAGCCGAGCGGCACTCTGCGTATCACCGCACCGCTGACCTTCGGTACCGAACGGCTCGCGCCGGCCCTGAGCGAATTCACCCTGCGCTGTCCGCAAGTCAAACTCGACGTCGTGTTGACCAACCAGCGCCTGGACTTGCTCGACAACGGTTTCGACGTGGCGATTCGTCTGGGCACTACCGAACTGTCCAACATGATTTCCCGCCCGCTCATCGACTACACGATGACCCTGTGCGCATCGAAGGATTATCTGGAGCGTCGAGGTACACCGGAAAAACCCGCCGACCTGCAACGCCATGACTGCCTGGCCTTCGCCTACCCGGCCGGAGATGACTGGCACTCGGTAGAAAAACAATGGCGCCTGAAAGGCCCCGAAGGTGAAGTCATGGTGGAGGTCAGCGGGCCAATGCTGATCAACAGCTCGGCGGGCCTGCATCAAGCGGCGCGAACCGGCATGGGCATCGTGATGATGCCCGATGCGCTGGTGGAGCAAGACCTTCGGGACGGAAAACTGGTGGCCTTGATGCAGGACTACCAACTGCCGAGTCGGCCGATGAACCTGGTCTACGCCCAGGACCGCTACCGTTTGCCAAAATTGCGCAGCTTCGTCGACTTTGCACTGCAGTGGTGGGGCAAGCACTAGCCGCAGCAATACGCCATGAACTAATCTCCCCGACTGACGAGTCACGTTGATATCAGGACGGCAGGGAGACCGGTGATGGGTGAGGCATCGAATATCGAGCCGTTGAAGTTCAATCTGTCAGATTTTAACGAAGACATGCTGCACACCATTCTGGAACTGGTCAGCGATGGTATCTGGGACTGGAATGCCAACACCGGGTTCGTCTACCGCAACCCCGGGTGGTACGAGATGCTCGGTTACACGCCCCACTCCCTGGATAACAACGTGTTGACCTGGGAAAACGTGATCCACCCTGACGATTATTCGCGGGTCATGGCGCTGTTTGATGACTATCTGGATCAACGGGCTCCCAGTTATCAGGCCGAGTATCGCTGCCGCATGCGCGACGGCACTTTCACCTGGATCGAAGATCGCGGATACGTGCTGGCACGTAATGCCGATGGCTCGGTGGCGCGAATGATCGGCGCGCACCGCAGCATCGAAGACAAGAAACGCCTGTTCGAAGAAATGGAACGGCGCAATCAATCCCTCGAAGCCATCGTCGAAGAACGCACTCGGGAGTTGTCCCGGGTCAATCAGCAGTTACAAATTCAACTCGAGGAAAACCGCAAACTGGCGGAAACCGATGTGCTGACCGGCATCGCCAATCGCTACCGACTGGAAAAAGCCCTGCCCAAGGAATGCGAGCGCGCCCAACGCTTTCGCCACCCCCTGTCGCTGATCGCCATGGACCTCGATGACTTCAAAAACATCAACGATCACTACGGCCACGCCTTGGGAGATGCTGCGTTGGTGCAAGCAATCGAGTGTGTGAAGCACTGCGTGCGCGAAGGCGACCTGTTGGCGCGCTGGGGCGGTGACGAATTCATCCTGATCCTGCCCAATACCTTGTTGGCCGACGCCAGGGCACTTGCTGAAAGAATCCGTCACGGCCTGTCGAGACTGCTGCCGGTCGGGGACTTTCAGGTAACCATGAGTTTTGGCGTGGTACAGCGCTTTGAAGAAGAACAACAGACCGGATTGCTGGCCAGGGCCGATCAGGCGCTGTATCGGTCGAAAATCGCGGGCAAGAATCTGATTTCAGGTTGAGCCGCCTGCCTACATGCCCGCTTTTACCAATACTGGTTTTTCCTGATACCAATCCGGATACAGCTGCTTCAACTGCGCCACTTTCGGCAGGTCATTGATCACGATGTAGGGGTACGTCGGGTGCTCGGTCAGGAAGTCCTGATGCTCCTCCTCCGCCGGGTAGAAGCCGTTGTAGCTTTCCAGCTTGGTGACAATCGGTTTGTTGAACGAATGAGCAGCGTCGAGCTGGGTGATGTAGGCCTGGGCGACGCGTTGCTGCTCGGTGTTTTTCGGGAATAGCGCCGACCGATACTGGGTGCCTCTGTCCGGGCCCTGACGGTTGAGTTCGGTGGGGTTGTGAGCCACCGAAAAATAAATCTGCAACAGGGTTCCGTAACTGACCTGAGCGGGATCGAAGGTCACTTCGACGGCCTCCGCATGGCCGGTATCCCCCTCGCTGACCCGCTCGTACTGAGCGGTATTGGCTGCGCCACCGGCATAACCGGAAACCGCATTCTTCACCCCTTTGACATGCTGAAACACACCTTGCACGCCCCAGAAGCAACCGCCTGCAAAAACCGCCGTTTCGCTGTGCGCCTGGGTGGTTTCGTCGAGCGTCGGCGCCGGGATGATGACGGCCTCTTCGGCGCCCCCGAAAGAGAACGCAGAGCACTGACCGATGACGCCAGCAGCGGCCAGACCCAGCAAGCTGCGACGCCAGTTGAATGGGGTTTTCATGGGCTGTCTCCTGAATGAATGGGGGCGATCAACCAAAGGTAAACGCATATGCCGACACACCCGGATCGAGAAACTCGATGCTGAACGTCCGATCCTTTACGCCTGAGGTCTGGCGCACCAATTGATACAACCGCTGGTCGGTGACGCTGCCGCTGCCATCGGGCGCAACGTCGACACCGTGGGCATCACCTGGGGGCTTGCCGTCGATCAACACTTTGAAACGCACCGGTTTGCCGTCAGCACCGGGGCCCAACACCAAGTGCAAGTCGCGAGCGTGAAAGCGATAGACGATGCGACTGGCCGCAGCGTTTGAAACGGCCCGCTCAGGACCGACAGCCCATTGACCGTCCAGGCTCCAGTCATTGAGGGCCAGTTGTGACGGTGGCGTATAGGCAGTCGCCTTGTCCGGCACCAGTCCGGTTTCAGAAGCAAAATGCTCCGCCCGCCGATAGCCGACATAGGTTTCGGGTGATTGCACTTCATTCATGTCCGGAGCGAGTTGAACACCCTGGGCGTTGGCATTGATCAGCCCTTGTGCAACTTTCGCCGCACCCGCCTCACGCAATAGTTGCTGAATCACTTGCTCGGATTCGGCGTACTTGCCTTCACCAAAATGGTGATGACGAATGCGTCCCTGAGCATCGGCAAAGTAATGGGCCGGCCAGTATTCGTTGTTGAAAGCACGCCATACCTTGTAGTCATTATCAATGGCCACCGGGTAGGTGATGCCCAGGTCCTTCATGGCTTTGCTGACATTGCCCACATCCCGTTCGAAGGCAAACTCGGGCGCATGGACACCGATCACCACCAAACCCTGATCGCGATATTTCTCGGCCCAGGCCTTCACATACGGCAGTGTGCGCAGGCAGTTGATGCAGGAGTAAGTCCAGAAATCCACCAGCACGACCTTGCCCTTCAACGCCTGGGTGGTGAGTGGGGGCGAGTTGAGCCATTGCACGGCGCCGTCCAGGGATGGAAGGTTGCCCTCAATCGGTAGTGCGCTTGGCGTCTTCGCGGTCACTTTCATCGCATCGCCAGCGACCATCATGCTGCCGGGGGGTTGATCGCCGGCCCGTGGAATCTGCGCCATCATCGTCCCGCTGTTGGCCGGTGTCTTACTGGCCAATCGGTTAACCAGCACCTGTTCGATGCCGCCGGTGGACGCCGTCGAAACCCGCGCCAGAATGCCGGTGTCCAGCCCCATGGCGATCGCCACCACACCGACCAGCATCGCGGCGCCCAAGCCACGACGCAGCCATTCGCCAGCGCCTATCGAACGCTTCATCGCGGCGAAGACTTTACCGCCCAGCAGCAGCGCCGCGGCGAGCGAAGTGGCGGCACCTGCCGCGTAAGCCAGCAGTAACAGAGTGGTCGCGATGCTTGCCCCTTGCAGCGCCGCGCCGGTCAGCAGCAAACCCAGAATCGGCCCGGCGCAGGGTGCCCAGAGCAGGCCCGTGGCGACGCCGATCAGGATTGAAGCGCCGGGACGCGGCCGGGCATCGAGCCCCGCGGCTTCCGACAAACGACCGCCAGCCGCCACCAGTGGACGCGTCAGGCGTTCGGCTAGCCGCGGCAGCAACAGCGTCAACCCGAACAGAGCAACGAACAGCAACGCGAGCCAGCGACCGTACTGATTGACTTGCACCACCCAACCGCCGCCCACCGCTGCCAACGAGGCGACGAGCGCGAAGGTCAGCGCCATCCCCGCCAGCAGCGGCAAGCCACTTTTCATGAACGGCTGTCCGGTGCGAGCGAAGACAAAGGGCAATACCGGCAGAATGCACGGGCTGACGATCGTCAGCACACCACCGAGATAAGCGAGGACCAGAAGCCACATAACGTCGACCTGCATCAAGTGAGTGAAAGGAAATGCCCATGGGTCACGCCTGTGGCTTGAAGGTCAGCGCCAGGCCGTTCATGCAGTAGCGCAAACCGGTGGGCTTTGGCCCGTCTTCGAAGACGTGGCCCAAATGACCGCCACAACGACGGCAGTGAACCTCTTCGCGCAGTACGCCAAAGGAGCGGTCCTGACGGGTAGCCACCGCGTTGTCCAGGGGCGCCCAGAAACTCGGCCAACCGGTGCGACTGTCGAACTTGGTGTCGGAAGAAAACAACGGCAGATCACAACCGGCGCAGGCGAAAACGCCCTTGCGGTGCTCGTTATTCAGCGGGCTGCTGTAGGCCCGTTCGGTGCCCTCTTCGCGCAGTATTTCGTACTGCTCGGCGCTGAGCCGGGCGCGCCATTCGCTGTCGCTGTGAGTCACCTCGAAAACCTCCTGCGCGCGGGCTTCATCGACCAGCGCAACGCTTGCGGAAAATTTTGGCAATACACCGATCACCAGGGCTGCAGCCCCCAGCCCGCCGCTCGCTACCAGAAACTGTCGCCGTGAAAACATGGCCTTCTCCAAAATTCCAGGTGCCTTGCATGGAACACAGCCTAGGCTTGAGTTGATCGCCAAATCCTCACGAGGAGTTAAATAATTCGTGATAACTCAACCTCAGGAAAACCCGCACAATGTGTTCATTGCGTCACAAAGGATTGAGCTCCATGGAACAGACCAAACGCGTCCTGGTGGTCGAGGACGACCTGCACATCGCCGACCTTATCTGCCTGCATCTGCGCGATGAGCAGTTCGAGGTAGTGCACTGCGCCGACGGCGATGAGGGCATGCGACTGCTGCAGCAAGGAAGCTGGGACGCACTGATTCTCGACCTGATGCTACCCGGCGTCGATGGCCTGGAAATCTGCCGCCGCGCTCGGGCCATGGCCCGCTACACACCGATCATCATCACCAGTGCGCGCTCCAGCGAAGTGCATCGGATTCTGGGACTGGAGCTCGGCGCCGACGATTACCTGGCCAAACCCTTTTCCATGCTCGAGCTGGTGGCACGGGTCAAGGCACTGCTGCGACGGGTCGACGCCATGGCCCGCAATCTGAAAATGGATGCAGGCAGTCTGATCAGCGATGGCCTGTCCATCGACCCGATCACCCGTGAAGTCTCCCTCGACGGCCGGCGTCTTGACCTCACGCCACGGGAGTTCGACCTGCTGTACTTCTTCGCCCGTCAGCCTGGCAAAGTCTTCTCGCGCATGGACCTGCTCAATGCGGTGTGGGGCTACAGCCACGAAGGCTATGAACACACGGTCAACACTCATATCAACCGCCTGCGGGCCAAGATCGAGGCCGATCCGGCGCAACCGGTGCGCATCCTCACGGTGTGGGGCCGTGGCTACAAATTCGCAGCAAGCGGAGAGCAGCCATGAGGTTGACCCTGACCCAGCGCCTGTCCCTGGTGTTCGCCGTGCTGTTGCTGGTGTGCAGCGGCACCTCGGTATGGATGCAGGTGCGCTCCAACCAGATGCATGAACTGGAAGTGGTGCAAGGCTTGTCGCGGGATCTGGCGCAACACATCGCCCACGACACCGTGCTGATGGACCGCAATGGCCCGATGCCCAATGCCGTGCGCGAACTGTTCAGCCAGCTGATGCTGGTCAATCCCAGTGTCGAGGTCTATCTGCTGGACACTGGCGGCCGGATTGTCGGCAGCGCCGCGCCTGAAGGCCGAATACATCGGGAGCAGGTCGATCTGGTGCCAATCCAGCGCTTGCTCAAGGGCGAGGCATTGCCGATTCTCGGCGACGATCCGCGCAGCGTCGATGGCCGCAAGGTGTTCAGCGCCGCGCCTTTGCGGGTCAACGGTCAGCCGGCCGGTTATCTGTATGTGGTGTTGCTCGGCGAAGCGCATGACCGCTTCGCCGAGCGCGGAGCCACCAGCGCCGCGCTCAATACCGCGTTGTTGTCCATTGGGCTGGTGGCATTGCTGTGCCTGATTGCCGGCCTCACGGCATTCGCCCTGATCACCCGGCCATTGCGTCGCTTGACCGAGAAAGTCAGTCAGTTCGATATCAACGGCGTTCCGACCGCTTCGCCCGAACCTGAGCCGGAGCCCATGGAAAAGGCCGCCAGCCACGATGAAATAGCTGTACTCGACGCGGCCTTTCGGCAGATGCAAGCGCGCCTCGGTGAACAATGGCGCTCGCTGACCCGTCAGGATCAGGAGCGTCGCGAACTGGTGGCCAACATCTCCCACGACCTGCGCACGCCGCTGGCTTCGCTGCACGGTTACCTGGAAACCCTGTCGCTCAAGGACGCCACCTTGTCCCCCGCCGATCGCCGTCGTTATCTGGGCATCGCCCTGGATCAGAGCCGCAAGGTCGGCGGCCTGGCGCAATCATTGCTGGAACTGGTGCGGCTGGAACACGGTTTCGTGCAACCGGTGCTGGAGCATTTCTCCCTGACCGATCTGGTGCAGGACATTTTTCAGAAGTTCGAACTCAGCGCCGAAGCGCGCCAGATTGAACTCAAGGCCACCTTCGCCCCCAACGTCGCCGTGGCCTGCGCCGACCTGGGGCTGATCGAGCGGGTGCTGACCAACCTGTTCGACAACGCCCTGCGCCACACACCCCAAGGGGGAGAAATCGAACTCAGCCTCCGCCCTCATGGGTCTTTTATCGAAGTGACCGTCAGCGACACCGGCCCCGGCATCGCCCCCGAGTTACGCGAAGGTCTGTTCCTGCGGCCATTCAACATTGGCGGCGCACGGCGCGATGGCGGACTGGGATTGCGGATCGTGCACCGGATCCTGCAATTGCACGGTCGCGAGATCGAGCTGATCGATGTGCCCGGACGCGGCGCGACCTTTCGCTTCTCCTTGCCGGTGGATGAGCAAACGGCGGAGCAGTGGATGAATCGTTCGATGAAGATGGGGAAATAGTCGATAGCCTCGGCCATGGCAGCAGCTATTATCCGGACTCTTCATTCCCGGCACGGACGCTACGTAATGCTCAACACCCTGCAAAACACCCCACTATGGGTTTATGCAATCTTTCTGCTGCTCTGTTACTACGGCGTCAAAGCCTTTTCCCCAACCCATGAAAGCAAAACGTCGTTGCTTGTCACTCCACCGCTTTGGCTCGGCTGGTCGTTGTTCTCGCTGAACCTGACGCTGAGCCCTCAATTATCGATTGGCTGCTGGTTGGCCGCCCTCATTCTGGGTTGCCTCACGGCACTGGTTGTATTTGCGCGCAAGGGTATTGAGCTGGATGATCCGGAAACCGGGCTGATCGTACCGGGCACGGTTAAAACCCTGGTGTTCTACCTGCTGTTTTTTGCCGTGAACTATTACTTCGGCTATCAGGATGAGGTGCAGCCGGAGTTCGCCGCTACGCTTGAGATGGTGCTGCTCAAGGCTTCGGCGACGGGGTTTGTCTGCGGATTGATCAGCGGGCGGGCGCTGAAATTTTATCGGGTGCTGCTGACACTCCAGGCAAAACGCCCGCAGATGTCAGTCGGCTAAAAGCGCTCTCACCAAAAATGCAGACCAGCCACCGGTTCATCCGTGACAACGCAGCGCGGGTCCAATAGATTAGGCGGCCTGAAAAAGCCCCGTGCTTTCTCGCCTCAATCCAAGTTAAAGAAGTAGTGAAATTTCAATGTCCGATTCCAATACCGCTGAATCCGTAGTCACCTTGTCGTCCAAAGCGGAATACGAAAACTCCATCAATCTTTCACAACACGTGCCTCAGGCCAAGACCATCAGCGAGATGGTTCTGGACGCTTTTCAATCCACCCGGGAAAGCGATCAGATCCGCGAACTGCGCGCCGCGATTCGCCAGGCTCACGACAGCTTCGATGACGATAAAGCCTACGAATTGATGGGCGAACTCAAGCAATTGAAAGACGCCGAAGCGGCCGATATTGCCGCCCTGGAAGACCTGAGCAGCAAATTCCCGATCAGCCGCATTCTGTCCAGCTTCAAGGACGACCCGGCGTTCCAGGAAATCGTTTATGGCCTGGCGCTGAAAGTGCTGAACCAGACTCACCAAGCCATCAGCAACCCGAGCAGCGGCAAGAGCAAAGCGGCTCGCGCCAAGAAAGAAGTCGAAGTGTTCACCATCAGCAAGGACGGCATCAGCGTCACCCTGCCCCTGCGCACCCCGCGCTCGCGCCTGAACGTTGACCGTGAAGCTCTGGAATTCCTGGGCTTCACTTTCGTCGGCGAAGGCGAAGAAGCGGAGCTGGAAAGCGAGACGTTCCTGGACAACGCCGGGGCCGAACAAGCGGTCAACCGCAAGAACATCATCACCGCGCTGCAGCAGCAGACCGCGTTCGACGGTTACAGCATCGCCGCGCAGTAACGCTAAACGCTGCACACAAAAATCCCCGCCATCGAGCGGGGATTTTTATTGCCTGCGTGCACGAGATTGGCACTCGGCTCAGGTGCTGCACGCCATCTCAAACCGCCCACAAAAACGGTTTAGCCCTGATGAAATCTTGTAGTTTCCATAAAGAGAAAACGATCAGACAAAGACCACTAGACCAATTCAATAGGCGAATGCTTTTCCTTCCAGACAATGCCCTTCCAATAACATCGCCCCCCATTACGTACACCATCTGGCAGGCGAGACTGCCGACGAAAAAACCAGCGAGCGAAAGAGGCACGTTAACAGTCGCTTCGTCTGAGTGATTAGCGATGACATAAGAGGTGATTGCCACAATGGTCAACGGATTGCTCAGCGTTAACGCAAACACAGAGAAAAAGCCTGATTGGCGTGTGATGCTCATTGTCGAATCAGAGGACGCAGTGATCCTTACACCCAAATAGAAGAGATAGGCTATTGAGACAACTGTCAGAAGATCCAGATAGCCCAATACAAAGGTTTTGATCAGCGCTACCCCCATCAACGCGACTGCGGCATACAGAGCATCCGCCAGGGCTGCTCCGAACGCACCTGGTACGGCGCTCAATCGTCCATGCAAGATGGACTGCCTCAATATAATCAAGGCAATCGGCCCAAAGGTGATCGACAACACGACTGAAAATAATAGCGATCGCTGAAAATCCTGCACGTCCTTGCCCTCTGATTCCATTTCCCTTCACGATACTAATCCTGACCCGAGATGGTCATTCATCCCTGCCCGGCCCAGCTGAACCGTAGCGAGCAAAGCAGGTGCTGGCATTAGGAGACTTCCTAAATGCCATACTCCGTTTTCCTAAACAATCTGATCCTTCGCACAACCAAGAGTTATGCAAAAAGGTGCTCGAGTTCAGAACCACCTGAATCGCCCCCAATAAAAAACCCCGCCCTTCTCTCGAAGGGCGGGGCTTTTCTTTACAACATCCGACGCTTAAGGCGCGTACGTCAGCAACAACTCGCTCGGCACTTTGAAGTCCAAAGACATCATCACGCTCAACGCAGTAATGGTGAAGATCGAGAACACGAACAGCTTGCGTGCCCAGACCGTGTCATCCACTGCCTTGTAGCCGGTCCAGGCCATGTACAGCCAGTACATGCCCATGGCCGCGGCGACGGCGAGGTAGCTCATGCCGGCGTAGCCGCTGAAGGTCAGCATCAAGGTCGCCACGAGGAAGGCCAGGATGTAGAGCAGGATGTGTTTCTTGGCCACTTCAATGCCGCGCTTCACTGGCAGCACCGGAATTGATGCGGCCAGGTAATCGTTGAAGCGGAAGATTGCGATGGCGTAGGAATGCGGCATCTGCCACAGGCTGAACATCACCAGCAACGTCAGTGCGGCCATGTCGAAGTTATTGCTGACTGCGACGTAACCGATCACCGGCGGCATCGCCCCCGACAGACTGCCCACCAGCGTGCCGTGAACCGACTTGCGCTTGAGGTACAGGCTGTAGAAGCCGACGTAGATGACAAAACCGATCACCGCGAACAGCGCGGCCAACGGGTTGGCCACCTTGTACAACAACGCAACGCCGGCGACACCCAGGACGGTCGCATAAGCCAGGGCCAGTTTCAGGGAGATCAAGCCCTGGACCAGCACCCGGTTCTTGGTGCGCTCCATCTTCAGGTCGATGTCGCGGTCGATGCAGTTGTTGAACACGCAACCGGAGGCTACTACCAGGGACGTGCCGATCATCGCGGCCAGGAAAATGGCCAGATCGACATGCCCTTTGGAGGCCAGGAAAAATCCGCCTGCCACAGAAAGCACGTTACCGAAAATGATCCCCGGTTTGGTGATTTGGATAAAGTGCTTAAAGGACATCCGGACTTACCTCAGTGCGCCATCATGTTGGTGTGGATGCTGAACATGATCCACAGCGACAGGCCTACCAACAGGACAATCACGATCGCGGCAAAAACAAACGCAATCACGTTGTTACGCTGCGCGGCGGAACGGTCCAGGTGGAGGAAGTACACCAGGTGCACCAGCACCTGGATCACTGCGAAGGCCAGTACGATCCACAGGGTCATCGCTTTTGGCAGCGACGGGTACATCACCAGGCCAAAAGGAATGACGGTCAGGATCACCGACAGAATGAAACCGATAGCGTAGGACTTGACGCTGCCGTGGCCGGCGTCGTGGCTATCGTGGGAATGAGCGTTAGCCATTTACATAGTCCCCATCAGATAAACAACGGTGAATACGCAGATCCACACCACATCCAGGAAGTGCCAGAACAGGCTCAGGCAGCTCAGACGGGTCTTGTTGGTCGCCGTCAGGCCGTTTTTCTGCACCTGATACATCATGATCGCCATCCAGATCAGACCGCTGGTCACGTGCAGACCGTGGGTGCCGACCAGGGTGAAGAACCCGGACAGGAAGCCGCTGCGGCTAGGACCGAAGCCCTCGGAGATCAACATGTGGAACTCGTTGACTTCCATGCCGATGAAGCCGGCGCCGAACAGGAAGGTCAGGGCCAGCCAGCCCAGGACCTGGTTCTTCTTGCCCTTGAACAACGCCAGCATGGCGAAGCCGTAGGTGATCGAACTGAACAGCAGCAGAGCGGTTTCGCCCAGTACGTATGGCAGCTCGAAGATGTCGTGGCCCGACGGGCCACCCGCTACGTTGTTAACCAGAACCGCGTACGCCGCGAAGATCGACGCAAACAGAATGCAGTCGGTCATCAGGTAGAGCCAGAAACCGAATACGGTCATCTCGCCCGAGTCGTGGTGATGGTCATCATGCCCATGTCCATCGACATGGGTGTGTCCAGCATTGGTCACTAAGTTCGACATGGTTTAAGCCTGTTCCAACGAGGTTTCAACACGGGTGGTGGTGGCTGGAATTTTCCCGGCCGCTACCAGACGCTTGTGCTGCTCGGCTTCGATGCGCTCGATCACGTCGACCGGCACCATATAGCCTTGATCATCACGTGCAGCGTGGATCACGAAGTAGCCCACGGTGCCAACCAGACCAACGATGGCCAACCACCAGATGTGCCAGATCATCGCGAAACCGAACACGGTCAACAGAGCACCCATGACCAGACCGGTCGCGGTGTTGTTTGGCATGTGGATCGGCTCGTACTTGGCCGGAGCCTTGTACGCGGTGCCGTTTTCCTTGGCTTCGGTGAACGGGTCGATGCCTTCTGCTTTTGGCAACACGGCAAAGTTGTAGAACGGTGGTGGCGAGGAAGTCGACCATTCCAGGGTGTGGGCATTCCATGGGTCGCCGTGCTCGCACATGTTCTGCGGCAGCTTGCGGTCACGGATACTCACGTACAGCTGGATCAGCTGGCAGGCGATACCCGCAGCGATCATCACCGCACCGAACATGGCAACGTACAGGTACGGTACCCACTCAGGGTTGGTGGTGGCGTTCAGACGACGGGTCATGCCCATGAAGCCCAGAACATAGAGCGGCATGAACGCGACGAAGAAGCCGGAGATCCAGAACCAGAATGCTGCCTTGCCCCAGCCTTCGTGCAGCTTGAAGCCGAACGCTTTCGGGAAGTAGAAGCCGAAACCTGCGATGTAACCGAATACCGCGCCGCCGATGATCACGTTATGGAAGTGCGCGATCACGAACAGGCTGTTGTGCAGTACGAAGTCAGCACCCGGGATAGCCAGCAGTACGCCGGTCATGCCGCCGATAGCGAAGGTCACCATGAAGCCCAGGGTCCACAGAACCTGGCTGGTGAAACGCAGACGGCCTTGATAAATGGTGAACAGCCAGTTGAATAGCTTCACACCCGTCGGGATCGAAATCAGCATCGTCGCCAGACCGAAGAAGGCGTTGACGCTGGCACCCGAACCCATGGTGAAGAAGTGGTGCAGCCAAACCATGAAGCCCAGGATCGAGATCGCGCCGCTGGCGTAGACCATCGAGTGGTGGCCGAACAGGCGCTTGCCGGTGAAGGTCGAGATGACTTCGGAGAAGATCCCGAACGCCGGCAGAATCAGGATGTAAACCTCGGGGTGACCCCAAGCCCAGAACAGGTTGACGTACATCATCGGATTGCCACCAAGTTCATTGGTGAAAATGTGGAAATCCATGTAACGGTCAAGCGTCAGCAAAGCCAGGGTAGCGGTCAGGATCGGGAACGAAGCCACGATCAGGACGTTGGCCCAGGTGCAGGTCCAGGTGAAGATCGGCATGTCCATCAGCTTCATGCCAGGGGTACGCATTTTCAGCACGGTGGCCAGGAAGTTGACCCCCGTCAGCGTCGTACCTAACCCGGATAGCTGCAGCGCCCAGATGTAGTAATCCATTCCCACGCCCGGGCTGTATTGCAGGCCCGACAGCGGCGGATAGGCAACCCAACCGGTCTTGGCGAATTCGCCAACGCCCAGGGACAGGTTGATCAGCACCACGCCGGAAACCAGCAGCCAGAAGCTCAGGGAGTTCAGGAACGGGTAGGCAACGTCACGCGCGCCGATCTGCAGCGGCACTGCAAGGTTCATCAGGCCGGTGAAGAATGGCATCGCCATGAAGATGATCATGATCACACCGTGAGCGGTGAAGATCTGGTCATAGTGTTCAGGTGGCAGGTAGCCAGGCGAACCCTCGGTGGCCATGGCCAGCTGGGTACGCATCATGATGGCGTCGGCAAAACCACGCAGCAGCATGACCATGGCGACGACGATGTACATCACGCCGATTTTCTTGTGGTCGACCGAGGTCAACCACTCGGTCCACAAATAAGTCCACTTCTTGAAGTAGGTGATTGCAGCGAACAGTGCCAGACCACCGAGCGCGATCATGGCGATGGTCACCATCACGATCGGTTCGTGGAACGGGACCGCTTCCCAACTTAATTTACCAAACATCGTTTACTCCTCTGCCCCGGCAGCTGAATGCGAACTCATGTCCATCCCTTCCATGGCGGCCACTTCGTGCTCTTTCTTCTCGTGGTGCATTGGCTTGCCCGGTTTCATACCTTCGTACTTGTCGACGATGATCTGGAACAGGTTCGGCGTGACCGAGGAGTAAAGCTCGACTGGGTTGTTCTGGCTCTGCTTGGACAGGGCTGCGTATTCAGCTTGTTCAAGCTGTTTAGGTGCCTTTTTGACTTCGCTTACCCAGGCGTCGAAATCTTCCTGAGAAGTGGCGATAGCTTTGAATTTCATGCCGGTGAAACCCGCGCCGCTGTAGTTGGCGGAGATACCGTCCATTTCAGCGTTCTGGTTGGCGATCAGGTGCAGTTTGGTCTGCATGCCCGCCATCGCGTAGATCTGACCGCCCAGAGCAGGGATGAAGAACGAGTTCATCACGGCGTCGGAAGTGATCTTGAAGTTGATCGGGGTGTGCGCCGGGAACACGATCTTGTTGACCGTGGCGATGCCTTGTTCCGGGTAGATGAACAGCCACTTCCAGTCCAGCGCGACCACTTCAATGGTGATTGGCTTGACGTCGGATTCCAGCGGCTTGTAAGGGTCCAGTGCGTGGGTCGACTTGTAGGTGACGTAACCCAGGGCAATGATGATCAGTACCGGAATAGTCCACACCGCGATTTCGATCTTGGTGGAGTGGGACCATTTTGGCGTGTAGACGGCGTCCTGGTTGGAAGCGCGGTATTTCCAGGCGAACAGGAACGTCATGACGATGACCGGCACGACGACCAACAGCATCAGCAGCGTTGCGGTGATGATCAGGTTTCGCTCATCCAGGCCGACCTGGCCCTTGGGATCGAGCAAGGTCATGTTGCAGCCTCCCAGCAACAACGTGCCGAGCAGCGGCAATAAGCCTAGTAGTCTGGGGTACCTGTTTTTACTCATCTCACGACCTCTAAAGCAGCTTGCGCAATGCAGTTGGGTTTTGATCGCCAACACTTCACCCTGCCAAGGGTTGGCATTTTTCTTGGATTGAATAAGGGCCTGCCCGTCGCGCGTCAGACGCGGTTCGACAATTGCTGGGCCTGCGGTGTGTTCTTATTCGAATTCGTGGTCAAGGGCCTTGTTACAGACCAATTCCATTTGGTGCGGATCGTCGGAAGGCACCGACAATGGGGAGTCGCATGAAGCCATCAGGCTTCTCGACGCCCTGTTCTACTCATAAGCCTGAGTCAGGATGAGCAGTGCCGGGAATTCAGTGCGGGCGATTGTAGATATGTAGCGATTCATAAACCATGTCTCATCCCGAAATAATTTTTATCCGTTCCAGCAACAATCATTCACGGTTTTTGCAAAAGTGGGCCATGGTATCGAAATTAATTCTCAACAAAAACACCAAAAAATGTAGGTGTACCGCGCGAAGTTCAGACAGCTTCCTGGGCTCTGCGCTCGCCTCAGACCCTGCTCTACCCCCTATGTGACAAGGGCTTTGGCAATTCGCCAGCCCCTGTTAGAACTGCCTGTTTCGGCTGATTGGCACTGAAAGCGGTAGTGGCTTGCAGAGCCTGTTTTAGGTATCTGAAGGAGTCCCGATTCCATGTCTTGAAATGACTTGCGACACTCGAGCTGTGACAACATGTCGCACACATGTCGCATCCATAATTGTCGCGCATCAAGGTCTTTTCATTTGAGTTTTGAACATGCAAAACGCCCCGACCTCTCAACGAGGACCGGGGCGTTTTTTGTTTCCTGCAACGGTGTGGCGGACGGCCTCAGCGCAGCGCTTTGCGGTTACGCCAAGTGAGCAGCGGCACCAGCACCACGACCAGCACGAACGCCGTCAGCGCCCACTGCGCCAAGGACAAACCAAGGATCGGCGGGTACGGCGTGGAGCAGAAACCGTCGACCTGGAAGCCCAGCGGGAAGATCTTCGCCAGCGGCAGGCCGTCGACGATCGGTTGCAGCACATCGATGCCGCAGCTGACTTCCGGGTACAGCTGGGTATAGACGTGATGCCCGGCCACCCCGACGCCTGCGATGGCGCTGATCACCACCAACGCCTCGAACAGCGTGATGCTGCGGCGGGTGCGCATCGCCGCGCCGATAAACGCGAAGAGCGCGATCAGCAACAATGCGTAGCGCTGCAAGATGCACAGCGGGCACGGCGCCTCGCCCAGCACCACTTGCATGTACAGCGCGCCACCGATCAGCGCCAGGCAGATGATGCCCAGCAACACCAGATAGCGCCGTTCACGTCCCAACCGCATTGTTTCCTCGCTCATCGCGTTTCCCTTCTGTGTCCGTGGATCAGCTCGCCGGCGGCTGCGCTTGCAGCTGCTGCAACAGGCTGATGTTGTCTTCGATATGCCAATTGGCCGCGATGCGACCGTTGTCGATCTGATAGATATCGGTTGCCCGGAAGTCTACACGCTGGCCCTGACCTTTGAGAGCCTTGAACGGGCCGGTGAAGTGCCCGCGAAAGTGCAAATGCACCACCACCCGATCACCGGCAATGATCATTTGTTCGATCTCGCAGCTCAGGTCCGGCACCGCCGTGCGAAAGAACTTCGACGCCAGCAGCGGCCCGGTCGGCCCCTGAACCCGGCCTTCGGGCGGGGTCTTGTCGACGAACTGCTCTGACAACGCAGCCTTGGCCAACGCCTCCTCCCCGGTGTTCCAGAAGCTGCCATAACGCCGGGCGGCCAATTCCATGGCATCGCGCTGCGCCTTGGGCAGGCTCTGATCGACGATCAGGGATTGCGGCAGGAGCAAGGCCGGCTCGGCGCAAGCAAAGGGGCTCGCCAACAGCGCAGCGGTCAGGCTGAGACCGGCCAGGGTTGAACGGCGGGAGAAAGTGATGCGAGTCATGGGGCGATCCTGATCATGTAAACGAACGAGCGCCTATCATCAGCATCGGGGAATAAACGATAAACCGGTTAAGAACGGATTAACCTTTAAGCGTTTTTTACGAATCGGGACCGAGGTGACGCTTTCGCGGGCAAGCCTCGCTCCTACAGAGTTCGATGTGATCGACATGTGACCTGTAGGAGCGAGGCTTGCCCGCGAAGAAAGCGACTCGGTCCCCCGACCGAGTCGCCGCACTGCTTACTCCAACGCCGCAGCCGGCCCGAAGAACTCGTAGCGGCTTTGCTTCTCCGGCACACCCAGGGCCTTGAGGTGACGCTTGATCGCTGCCATGAAGCCTTTAGGCCCCAGGAAGTAAGCATCTACATCGCGCTGCTGCGGCAACCACTCGCCGAGTTGCTCCTGGCTCAGCAGGCCAACCTTGTCCGCCGCCGGGCTGACGCCATCGTCTTCGGCGTAGCAATAGAAACGCTTGAGCTGCGGATGACGCTCGGCCAGCCCGTCGATCCAGTCGCGGAAGGCATGCACGCTGCCGTTGCGCGCACAGTGGATAAAATGCACCGGCCGCTCCGTCGCCAGCGCCGCTTCGAGCATTGCCAGCGTCGGGGTGATGCCAACGCCGCCACTGATCAGCACCAGCGGTTTGTCGCTGGCGGTCAGAGTGAAATCGCCCGCTGGCGGAAACAGCATGATGCTCGCGCCGACGTGCAATTGATCGTGCAAATGATTGGAAGCGCGGCCACCGGTTTCGCGCTTGACGCTGATGCGGTACTGGCCCTTGTTCGCCAGCGCCGACAGCGAATAGTTACGCCGGATTTCCTCACCATCGAGGATCAGTTTCATGCCGATGTACTGGCCGGGTTCGGCCGCGAGAATCGGCCCTTTGTCGGCCGGTTCGAAGTAGAACGAGATGATTTCGGCGCTTTCCTCAACCTTGGCCACCACGATGAATTCCCGCGCGCCGCGCCAGCCGCCCGGCGCCTGGGCTTTCTGGTCGTAGATACTGGCTTCGGCACCGATCAGGATTTCGGCCAGTTGGTTGTAGGCCGCGCCCCAGGCGCTCATCACTTCAGGCGTGGCAATTTCGTCGCCCAGTACTTCAGAGATTGCCCGCAACAGGCAGCTGCCCACGATCGGGTAATGTTCCGGGAGGATTTGCAGGGCCACGTGCTTGTTGATGATCTTGGCCACCAGGTCGCCCAACTGATCGAGCTGGTCGATGTGCCGCGCGTACATCAGTACACCGTTGGCCAAGGCGCGAGGCTGATCGCCGCTGGCCTGGTGGGCCTGGTTAAACAGCGGGCGGACTTCCGGGTATTCGGAGAGCATCATGCGATAGAAGTGAGTGATCAACGCTTCGCCACCGCTTTCCAACAGCGGCACGGTGGATTTGATGATGGCACGGTCTTGAACGCTAAGCATAAGAGCAACTCCTGGGCTTTATATGAATACCCTTTGCTTATCAGTTTCCATGCCAACAATTAAAACCTTATAAATCAAATAGTTAAAAACTAAGTAGTCATATCGACACACATCGTTTTATAGTCATATCGACTACACGGAGTCATTATGACTGCAAAATTACTGCTCACGACCCTGCTGCCCCTGGTCTCCGACCTGTCCCGCGAGCTACCCGAAGGCGAGCGCTATCGGCGCCTGCTCGAAGCCATGCGCGCCCTGCTCCCTTGCGACGCCGCCGCCCTGCTGCGACTCGACGGCGAATGGCTGGTGCCGCTGGCCGTGGACGGGTTGAGCACCGATACCCTCGGCCGACGCTTCAAGATCAGCGAACACCCGCGCTTCGAAGTGCTGCTCAGCAGCCCCGGCCCGACCCGCTTCGCCGCCGACAGCGACTTGCCCGACCCTTATGACGGCCTGGTCGATGGCCTGCACGAGCATCTGGAAGTCCACGACTGCATGGGCTGCCCGCTGTTTATCGACGAACGTCCGTGGGGTTTGCTGACCCTCGACGCCCTCGCCCCTGAACGTTTTGAACCGATCGAACTGGACGCCCTGCAAGCCTTCGCCAGCCTCGCCGCCGCGACGGTCAACGCCGCCGAGCGCATTGAACGGCTGGCCAATCGCGCCGAAGACGAACATCAGCGCGCCGAGGTTTACCGTCAGGCCAGCGGCCAGCAAAACCGCGAAATGATCGGCCAGAGCAAGGCTTACAAACGCCTGGTGGAAGAGATCAACCTGGTGGGCGACAGCGATCTGACGGTGCTGATCACCGGCGAAACCGGGGTCGGCAAAGAGCTTGTAGCGCAGGCCATTCACGCCGCCTCGCCCCGGGCCGACAAACCGATCATCAGCCTCAACTGCGCCGCCCTGCCGGACACCCTGGTGGAGAGCGAACTGTTCGGCCATGTGCGTGGCGCCTTCACCGGCGCGATGAACGATCGTCGCGGCAAGTTCGAATTGGCCAATGGCGGCACGTTGTTTCTCGATGAAGTGGGCGAACTGTCGCTGGCGGTGCAGGCCAAATTGCTCAGGGTGCTGCAGAGCGGGCAATTGCAGCGCTTGGGGTCGGACAAAGAACATCAGGTCGACGTGCGGCTGATCGCAGCGACCAACCGCGACCTGGCCGAGGAAGTACGCAGCGGCCGCTACCGCGCCGACTTCTATCATCGCCTGAGCGTTTACCCGCTGCTGGTGCCTGCGCTGCGGGATCGCGGTCGGGATGTGCTGTTGCTCAGCGGCTACTTCCTGGAGCAAAACCGCTCACGCATGGGCCTCAACAGCCTGCGCCTGACCAGTGATGCCCAAGCGGCGTTGTTGGGGTATGGTTGGCCGGGGAACGTGCGGGAACTGGAGCACTTGATTGGCCGCAGCGCGCTGAAGGCGCTGGGTAATTGCACACAACGACCGAAGATTCTCAGCTTGAGCGCGGCGGATCTGGATTTGCCCAATGGCGGCATAGAACACGCAGCCGAGCCCGTGGCGGCTGCGCCGGCAGTTGAGTTGGTTTCGGGGGATTTGCGTGAAGCCACCGAGCACTATCAGCGCCAACTGATCAGCGCGTGCCTGGAACGGCACCAGCACAACTGGGCCAGCGCGGCGCGGGAGCTGGGTCTGGATCGGGCGAACCTGGGGCGGATGGCCAAGCGGTTGGGCATGAAATAGTTTCACCAGAATGAAGTAATACCCTTGTGGCGAGGGAGCTTGCTCCCGTTGGAGTGCGCAGCACTCCTAAATCAGTCACCGCGTTGTATCAGGCAATACGCAGTTGCCGGTTTTGCGACTGCTACGCAGCCGAGCGGGAGCAAGCTCCCTCGCCACAGGGGTCACCGTTTGGCTGGCAATGGGCATTTCCCCTAAAGCCTGCCCCCAACAAGTCGATAACCCGGCATCGATAGCGGTTGGCGATCTTCACAATCGCCCATCACCTTTTCCACAGAAGGTTTTTATGTCTTCCAACAAAGCCCGCGCAGATTCACTTTCGCTTCTGCTGTTTACCTTGCGCAGCGGCAAGCTGATGGCGATCAACCTGCTGAAAGTCAGCGAAATCATCCCCTGCCCGCCACTGACCAAGCTGCCGGAGTCGCATCCCCACGTCAAAGGTATCGCCACCCTGCGCGGCGCGTCGTTGTCGGTGATCGACCTGAGCCGCGCCATCGGCGAGCGACCGCTGGAAGACCCGAACGGTGGCTGCCTGATCGTCACCGACGTCAGCCGCTCCAAGCAGGGCCTGCACGTTCAGGCGGTGAGCAAGATCGTCCACTGCCTGACCACCGACATCCGTCCACCACCCTTCGGCTCTGGCGGCGTGCGTTCGTACATCACCGGCGTGACGTCGGTCGACGGCACCCTGGTGCAAGTGCTGGACATCGAAAAGGTCATCCACGGCATCGCGCCGGCGCAGATCGAAATGGCCCCGACCGAACTGAGCATGGAAGAGGCTGAAGTACTGGGCAATGCACGGATTCTGGTGGTCGATGACAGCCAGGTCGCCCTGCAACAATCGGTGCACACCCTGCGCAACCTCGGCCTGCAATGCCACACTGCGCGCAGTGCCAAGGAAGCCATCGATTGCCTGCTGGACCTGCAAGGCACCGCCCAGCAGATCAACCTGATCGTCTCGGACATCGAAATGTCGGAGATGGACGGCTATGCCTTCACCCGCACCTTGCGCGAAACCCCGGACTTCTCGCACCTCTACGTGTTGCTGCACACCTCGCTGGACAGCGCGATGAACAGCGAGAAGGCTCGACTGGCCGGGGCCAACGGGGTGCTGACCAAGTTCTCCTCGCCAGAACTGACCAAGTGCCTGATCGAGGCGGCCAGGGTCGTCGCCGAACAAGGTCACTGAGTGTTGGCCGAGGACTTTTGTTTTCTGATGCGGCGCAACCTCGCGGAGGATGTGCCGCATGCCACATGGCCAAACGGCATTGAGCTGACCGAGTACCGCCCCGAACTTGCCGAAGCCGTTCATCACTTGATGGAACTGGGTTATCGGGATGGCGGCGGCCGCGTACCGGCGCTGGAAGTCTGGCAACAGCGGTTTGAAGCCGATCCTGAATACGATCCGACCCTGTGCTTCCTCGCTCTGGATGCCGAAGGCATCATCGGCGTCGCCCAGTGCTGGACCAGCGCCTACATCAAGGACTTGGTAGTCCATCCGCGTGCTCGAGGCCTCGGACTTGGCCGTGCGCTGCTGCTCCATACTTTCAAGGTGTTTGCGCAGCGCCGCGAAGGTTTTGTGGATTTGAAGGTGCGGGAAGATAACCTTCGGGCGCGGCGTTTGTATGAAAGCGCCGGGATGTATATGGTCCGCCGGGAGCTGGTTCCAGTCTGAGACCGCCTTCGCGGGCAAGCCTCGCTCCTACAGATTCGATGTGATCGACGCATGACCTGTAGGAGCGAGGCTTGCCCGCGAAGAGGCCCGCACAACCGACATCAAACCATCAGGCATACTCCGACCTCGACCACTACACGCCAAGGATGCCTGATCATGAAAGCCACCACCCTGACCTTCCTCTGCCTCACCACCCTCGCCACCCAGGCCCACGCCTCCAGCCCCGACGCCTGGGCCGCCTTCGACAAAGCCGTGCTCGCCAGTTGCACCAAGGCCAGCAGCCTGAAAAGCCCCCAACCCGTCGGCAACGCCGCGCAGTTCGATGACCGGGTCGGTTATACCGCACTCCTGCTGCAAGGCCAGTACCCGCAAAAACACATGAAAGGCCAGCAAGGCACCGAACTGTGCCTCTACAACAAGAAGAGCAAAACCGCCTACGTCACCGAATGGGACTCCATCCGTCCAACCATAAAAGCGCAGTGAATGGCGCATAACTTGCTTTGGCACAGGCCTTTGCGGTGGCTTTTTGTCGCCGTTTCATGCTCTCACAGGTCACTGGCCGTTCAATGAATACACCGTTCTCCTGCGTAGGTTGTGGCAAATGCTGCACCGACCACCACGTGCCCCTGACACTGGCCGAAGCCCGCATGTGGGCGGCCGATGGCGGCCAGGTGATCGTGCTGGTGGAAGCCTTTCTCGCCAACGGCCTGGGCCTGCCAACACAACAACGCGAACACGCCGAACGCCGTTCGGCGCTGGTTCGCAGCGGCACCTGCGAAGCGCACGTGGCGATCACCTTCGCCGCCTACAACGTCGGCCCCTGCCGGAATCTTGACGAAGACAACCTCTGCCGTATCTACGAACGCCGACCGCTGGTGTGCCGTATCTATCCGATGGAAATCAACCCGCACATCCCGCTCAACCCGGCAACAAAGGATTGCCCGCCCGAGTCATGGGAAAAAGGCCCGGATCTGATTGTTGGCGGTGAATTGGTCGATCAGGAACTGGCAGGATTGATCCAACGCTCCCGCCAGGCGGATCGCGACGAGATTCAGGCCAAGGATGCGATTTGCGCGCTATTGGGGATTCGGACGACAGCGCTGAAAGGCGATGGGTTTACCGCTTATCTGCCGGACATGACCGCGTTTGCCATGGTGATCGATCAGGTGGCGCAGCAATCGCAGGCCGGGGCGGATAGTGAATGGCTGTTTCATGTGTCTGGCGACGACATCGCCGGGCAAGTGCTGGCGGCCGGGGCGCAGGTGGTGACTGAAGCGCCGCTGAACTATGCGTTTATTTCGTTGCGGGCGGCCTGAGCCAGAGGCATGTATTGTTTGTCCGGGCCTCTTCGCGAGCAAGCCCGCTCCCACAATTGATCTTCGTCGCACACAAAATAGGTGTCCTGCGCAGATTAAATGTGGGAGCGGGCTTGCTCGCGAAGACGGCAGATCAGGCACCGCAGAGTCAAGAACTCAGCGCTTACCCATTGAACGACGAGTGCCGGGAGGCGCTGCGCCCGGAGTCTTGGTGTGGCCGTTCTTGGCGCCATTCTTGTACCAAGGCTGGCTGGCGCTCTTCGCGGCGGCCAGTTCGCCCGGCTTGAACGGAAACTTGAACGCCGGGATCGCCGCTTTGGTTTCGCTGTCGGCGCTGGAGTCGACGCTGTCGGGCAGGTCTGCCTGGTCGTCGCGCAAAGCGTCGGCAACCGGCGGTTGTGTCGGGGAAGTCATGAAAGCTCCGGGTGATGCTAAAGAGTCGGGCCCGGTAGGCGAGCCGCGAAAGGCGGCAGTATACCTGTGTCGGAGGCCGCAAGCTTCAAGCCGCGAGCGAGTCCGTCGGGTTTTGTGCTGACGGACCTGCCGCCTTCGCGGGCAAGCCTCGCTCCTACAGGTCATGTGTCGATCACATCGAATTCTGTAGGAGCGAGGCTTGCCCGCGAAGAACGATAACGCGGTCAATCTGACTGAACGCCTGCCTACGTCTGCGGATCGACGTTATCCAGCGCCCGGTTCACCGCCAACTCCGCCAGCATGATGCTCTGTTGAATCGCCAGCGCCATGTAGCGCTGCGGGCCGGTCAGGTCGTTGGCGAAATCGCTGGCCAGGACACTCGCCGTGGCTAACGATTCGTAGGCGTGGGCCAAGAGGCTTTCGGTATCCATATTCGGGGCGACCATGAACATGGTGCTGGGGCGGCGTTTTTTTCAGTGTAGGGCGTTGGGGGATCGAGGTAGTAGTCGAGCGCGCGTTTTATGGCTTCGCGGTCTTTGAGTAATTCTTCGGCGCGCGAGGCTTCGGCGTTGGGGGTGGTGGTGTTGAAGGGTGGATCGGGAATTAACTTGTTGCTCATTGAAACATCCTCTAATCAATTGGAGCCATCACTCATCGTTTCTCACGCGACGGAGTGGTGGCAGCTATGTGCGGAGTGAGAAACCGGTAGAGGATCAAACCCGGCCGGACCGAAGTCCGCCCGCACACAGCCGCCATAGAACATTGCAGGCAGCGGATAAGCTGGCGGCGATTATGGTGGTACTGGCGATGGATTAAAACCTCTTCCGGGCTCTCACACCCGATCGCTGAATTGTCAGCGACAGCCAAAGACTAGAGAGCCCGCTTCCGACGGACAACCTGAAAGATGTGTGGGAAAGGTCTGCGTTCTGACACATCGATTAAACATTCAAAAGCGGAACGCGGAGCGTCCCTGGAGGCGTTCCCACGCAGGAGCGTGGGGACGATCATTCAGGGACAGACGAAAGGGATTGGTCGGCTGTCAGGCCGCCTTCGCGGGCAAGCCTCGCTCCTACGATGAAGCGGCGTACACCCGCCAAACTACAGGTCGAGCGTTAGCTCGCCTGCCGCTTTTGATCTTGATCCACCCGCCCCTTCGGGAGGCTGAGTGGAGGTGTTCATCTGGGGATTGGCGCGCAGCGCCGTTCGACGCAGTCGAACCCATCGCATGTAGGTTGAAGCGAAGCCAACCGTAGGGCGATGCCCCCAGATGGATACCGGAGCGAAGGAACGCCGAGCCTTAGCGAGGGGCCGTACGCTCGGGGCGAGACCTTTTGGTTCCTTTTGGCTGGGCCGGCATTCCGGGCGTTTGCCAAAAGTGACC
>NZ_JBYVYM010000043.1:0-31008 GCF_058148225.1 Pseudomonas sp. DF5 | reverse complement strand
AAGCTCATAAAGCAAATATTTACAGCCTTTGAGCGGAACTTGGCTATAAATCCGGTTGACGTTGAAATCACAATATTTGAGCAGCCAAGTCATTGCTGGGGATTCCGAGGGATCACAGGCGATGAGGCAACCTTGAGTTACAGGGTTAACGTATAACAAGCGGTTCAAGCCGTTCGCTTCGCTCTCCGGGACCGCGTACCGCGGCTCCTTGATTTATTTTCTCGACTCAAATCATCCAGTTTTTGGCCGGTTTAGGTCTTCCGGGAACGGCTGCTATTGGCCGAGGCTGTGTAAAAACGTTTTTGAGCGCGACAGGTACTCAAAACCGGACTGGAAATCGTGCTTCTACGCGAAATCCACATCTGCTGACGTGCCGATAAACTTCAGATTTAACGTAGACGTGCACACTTCAATTTTGGCGAAGCGTTTTTACACACTCTGGGCCGAAAGCGGTCCTTCGATGAACGTCCGTTCTTGGCCAGCCCCCTTCGATACCGGCGCATTTATCGCTGCCGACCGGGTTTCTGGCAGCGTATAAGAGGCCGCTCCCGGCAGCCCAATCCTCAGAGCGACCTGCCTAAGCGCCATACCTCTAACTTCGCAACCCCCTCAAAGCAACCGTTCAATGGCAGAATCTCCTCAACTTGATCGTTTTGGAGAACACCATGCTTCGTGCGTTTGAACGAAGGCTCGACCCCTTTCCTCCTGACGAGGTACCACCGCCACCCGACGGCCTGGCTCGCTTTCTGTGGGCCTGTACGCGGGGTGCCCGCGGTTACATTCTTGTGTTTGCGCTGCTCAGTGCCGGCGTGTCGATTTACGAAGCCTGGCTGTTTTCCTTCCTCGGGCAGGTCGTGGACCTGCTCTCGACCTGGCAGGCAGGCGGTGAAGCGGCTGCGCAGGAAAGTCGCGTGTTGTGGGGCATGGGCATCATCATGGTGACCAGTGTCGGGCTGGTGGCGTTGCGCACCATGGTGCAGCACCAGATATTGGCGATTAACTTGCCGTTGCGGCTGCGCTGGGACTTCCATCGCTTGATGCTGCGGCAAAGCCTTTCGTTTTTTTCCGATGAGTTTTCCGGCCGGGTCACTACCAAGGTGATGCAGACTGCGCTGGCGGTGCGCGACATGCTATTCACCCTCATCGAGATCGCACCCGGGATCGGGGTGTATTTCATCGCGATCATCGCACTGGCCGGCGGCTTCGCCCTGAAACTGATGCTGCCGTTCGTTGCCTGGGTCGTGTTGTTCGGGATGGCCATGTGGTACTTCGTGCCTCGCCTGGGGAAAGTCGGGCAGGAACAGGCCAATGCGCGGTCGATGATGACCGGGCGTATCTCAGACGCCTACACCAACATCACGACGGTGAAGCTGTTCTCCCACTCCAATCGTGAAGCGCATTTCGCACGTGCAGCGATGGAGGATTTCAAACAAACCGGCTTTCGCCAGATGCGCCTGGTCAGCCAGTTCGAGATCGTCAATCAGGCATTGGTGGTGGCATTGATCATGGCGGCGGGGGGTTATGCCCTGTGGCTATGGCACCAGGGTGAGGTCGGCGCAGGTGCCGTGGCGGCCATCACCGCCATGGCGCTGCGCATCAATGGCATGTCGCACTGGATCATGTGGCAAATGACCTCGCTGTTCGAGAGCATCGGCACCGTGCAGGATGGCATGACAACCTTTACCCGGGGCCCAAAGGTGCAGGATGCGCCGGGTGCGGGCGTACTCGTGACCTCCGGTGGCGCGGTCACGTTCGATAACGTGAGCTTCAACTACAATGGCGAACGCCAGGTGCTCGATGGTCTGAGCCTGAGTATCCGCCCAGGCGAAAAGATCGGCCTGGTTGGCCGCTCTGGCGCCGGCAAGTCCACGCTTATCAACTTGCTGCTGCGCTTTTATGACGTCGACAGCGGGGAGATTCGCATCGATGGCCAAAACATCGCACACGTGACCCAAGACAGCCTGCGCGGCTCCATCGGCATGGTCACGCAGGATACCTCTCTGCTGCACCGTTCCATTCGTGACAACATCGCCTACGGCCGCCCCGATGCGACCGACGCGCAAATCCGCAGCGCTGCGGCCAATGCCCAGGCCGATGAGTTCATCAGCCAACTGAGCGACCGCCAAGGCCATACCGGTTACGACACCCTTGTGGGTGAGCGTGGCATCAAGCTGTCGGGCGGCCAGCGCCAACGCGTTGCGATTGCCCGGGTGATGCTCAAGAACGCCCCGATCCTGCTGCTTGACGAGGCCACCAGCGCGCTGGACTCGGAAGTCGAAGTGGCCATACAGGAAAGCCTCGATGAAATGATGCAGGGCAAGACTGTGATCGCCATCGCCCATCGGCTGTCCACCATTGCGGCCATGGACCGGCTCATCGTCATGGATGACGGACGCATCATCGAACAGGGCACCCACACCGAATTGCTCGGGAAGAACGGCGTCTATGCGCGGTTGTGGCAGCATCAAAGCGGCGGGTTTCTGGGTGAGGATCAGGGAGTGGTCGAAGCTATGGATCAGGTGTGAGCGTGAAGAGGGCGCAGCAGTGGGCGATGGCGTCGAAACCACCTATCGAGGTGTCCGGAATCAGTTGACCACTGCAAGAGTGATTTTTTACAGGGGCCAGCTTCGTTTCGGCCGACATTATTGCTTTCAGCTTAATGTGCCTTGCACCGCAGATTTTAGCTTTGTAGGATCCCGCCAGCGTTCACCATCAGTTGATGATTCGCGCTGGCAGCAAATCGGAGTTGGAATTGAGAGCGCCGCAATCTGGACTGACTGTGGCTTTTTCTTGAAAGGATTTTACATGATAAAGCGCTTAACTATTGTTGGCAGTTTTTTACTCATAGCGATATTGGGGTATACGCAAATTATGGCCCGTTTTGGTGGAGGGCCTGCTCCAACCATGGAGTTCGATCAGCCCAAAAAACGTGCTGATCTTATAACCGTCAATAAGCAAGAAAGGCGCATGTTGTTATGGCATGAGGGAGTGGTATTGGCCGAATATCGTATCGCTCTCGGAGCTGCTGCGGATGACGGCGCAAAGCAACGGGAGGGCGACGAGAAAACACCAGAGGGACGATATTTCATCGACTGGCGCAATCCAAAATCAATGGCGTATCTCAGCTTGCACATTTCGTATCCGAATCCAGTGGACGCAGCATCAGCTCGTCATAATGGATATGCGCCTGGCGGTAACATTATGATCCATGGTCTACCCAACGGATGGGCGTGGCTTCAACCGTTTCATCATCTATGGGACTGGACGGATGGTTGCATTGCTGTAACTAACAGCGAAATGCGAAAAATCTGGACGTTGGTGTCTGACGGAACGCCAATTGAAATCAGATAGGACGAAGGTCAGCGTCCGTTCCTTGGATATGTCCATCACGTTTTAGCGCTAAGTTGTTCCTTCGGGTGCCCCGCGGTCGTGTGTAAATACACCTTCCGAGCGTTAATCTTGAAGGCCGGACGCCGTGCCATCCGCGTAGATGAGTCAGGCAGGGTGCCAAAACAAGCAAGGGATATCAAGTGGTTACGTCAACAGGCGAACTGACGATACGTCAGATATCAGTGCTTCCTCCGGAAATCCTGGTACTGGAAGCAGAGGCCCTTACAGAGGGCTTTAGATTTCTCACGCGCTTGATTGCAGATTGGAAAAACGGATCTAATCGATTCGATCAACCAGGTGAATGCCTTTTGGGGGCCTTCCGCAACGGGCAACTGATTGCCATCGGTGGTCTTTCATATGATCCGTATGCCGGGTCGGACATTGGAAGGCTACGGCGGGTATACGTCGCGCGTGCATCAAGGGGCCAGAATGTGGGTAAAGCTCTGGTGCAGCAGCTTCTGGAATATGCGGCTCCGAGATTCCGTGTCGTACGCCTATCTACGGATACACCAGAGGGATCTGCATTTTACCTTCGCTGCGGGTTCGAACAGATACGGGATGATTTTGCCACTCATGTGAAGTCATTAGTGGATGCCATGTAACCAGGGCGCCGTCTCATTTGGGTGGGGCGCTTTTTGTGGTTTAAAATTAAAAGATTGCAACCTTCGGTATCTACGTGTTCGTGTTTGTGTGTCGTTCAACGCGGGCTCTGCGTAGATATCTTCCTGCGGCCCTTTAATCCTGACGGCTAGCCTGGCAGAAGATGCTATTGGCTGAAGAGGCCTTTCATAGGTTGATGGGGAAATCGGAAAGTGCCTACTCATACGAAGGCTATACTGGTCGGACATGGTAGTGATCGAACGGTTACTGAAGATCGTCCGGACGCGGCCCGTGAAGCGGCATCGCCAGTCGCTCACTGTAACTTTGCTTTTTCCCTCTTCAAGCATTCATCCATTGCTCTTTCTTGATTGTCTTGAGGTTGATAGAGTCCCAGTGTGGTTGGATATCCGGTACGTGAAACGGTATTGCCAGTCGTTCCCTGTAACTTTGCTTTTTCTGTCTTCAAGCATTCGTCCATTGATCTTTCGTGCTCTGCCGATGCATCGATTTGAGGTTGGTAGTGTGCTGGGGTGGCTATATGTCCACTGCCATCATAACCGGGTTCACTGTTTTTAACAGTGCCATCTTTCAAACGCTCCGATGAGCCCGCAATACCGCTTGAACTTCTATCGTCTGTTTTAGTTTCAGTCACCGCTTGGCTTGAGTTCTGGCTGACAGGGTTAACGGTATTTGCGGTGAGCGTATCACCAGTTGTGTTAGATTCCAGAGGGGCGATGGCGGGAGCAGTGACGGTGTCGGCTCTACCTTTTTGTTTGTTTTTGTACGCCAGTTTGTTGCTGTTTTTTTGCAATTTTTTAGTCTTTGAAAAAGCAGAGTTTAGTTCTTTTTTATTTTTGTGAATAAGGTTGTCTATCGGAATATAGCTAATAATCTGGTTGGATTTTCTTTTGGTGTGTGAATTGTAAAACTTCACTTGCTTTTGTGTTAGCTGAATATCGGCAATGGGCGGTAACCGAATGAGCCCAACAATCGCCTCGCGAGCGACAGCATATGTAAGTTGATCAAAGCTGTAGAAGAAACCATTGCTGGATTTTGGTATGGCAGAGGGGGGTGTCATTACTTCAATGGCACTGTCATGCTTGGCCAGTATTTTGCCTGCCGCTAAATCTTTGTATGTGTAAGCAATATTGCACTTCGATCGAATTCCACTCCAGGCGTTGCTTATAGATACGGAAGATACTTCTGCGCTTATTTCAATGCGGCCACTGTAATGTCCAAATTCGATAAAGCGATGGCTGTCATGAATTTCCTTTTGGGTCGCATCCTTGATAGCATTTCCCCAGTTTGAAATTTGTAATTCACCTGAAAAGTTGTTGTCTATATCTACATTTTCTTTGGTTTTTATTTCTGCTGGAAGCACAATAATGTCAATATTGTATGCGAGGTCATAATAGTCAATGTCAGGAATAATGCCCTTGTTTCTTTCGCTTGAGGTTTCTGAATAATTTCTTATGTCGGCACAGCTCGTGATTTCGAAAAAGCTAAAAGCCAACACGAGTAAGGCAGTTGTTTTTTTTATCGACATGTTACCCTCCCATAATTATTGATTAAGGGCTTTCTTTGTCGCTGATGCATAACAGTGACTAGGCCGAATTCGCCGATAACGAAATAATAGAGGTCTCTGGATAACTCTGCGCTACCAATGCCGACTTTTTTAAAAGTCTATATAAATCATAGGGCTATGCTTTACGCTCAACCCCTTCGCTGAAATCGCGCGACTTATGTTTTTTGACGTCAATATCCTGTTGAGTCAGGTTGATCCGCAGGCTCGTTAGTTATTCGCTATTCGTCTCGGGGGCTCCGCCAGTGATATTGAACGCCAGCTCTTCCAGACTCGTTTGTATCAACGCAGCCAATGGTCGGGTGGCAGGTGCCAAGTGTTCTGCTCCTCGATAAAGCATATAGCCAAGGGTCGGCAGTGGGGGGAGGCCGGTAATAACGGCAAGATGCCCTGGCAGTCCAATGCGGGTTCGCACCGTGAGGCCCAAACCGGCCGCAACAGCTGCCCAGATTCCACCAACGCTGGGGCTGGTCAGCGCGATTCGCCAGGGAGTCCGCGCCTCGTCCAGTGCCTGGGTTGCTGCGCTGCGCAACACACAAGGGGCGTCGAACAGGATCAATGGCAATGGTGAATCGACAGAGCTGTTGAGTGATGGCATGTCACGAAGCCCGATCCAGTGCATCTGTGTTTCACCCAGACGCGTGGCATAGGGGGACTTGTACCCCGTGTCCCAAGTCAGGGCCAAGTCCAGGCCGCCGTTGTCGATCAATGTAAGCAGTTCGGTATTACGCGCGATCCTGACTTCGAGGCTCACCATGGGGTACATCTTGATGTAGCGTCGCAGAATGTCGCTGAGAAAGTGTTCGCCAAAGTCTTCCTGCAGCCCGAGGCGCACCGTGGCGGCGGTCTGGCTTTCGTGCAGGGTCTGGAAAATGCTGTCGTTCAGTTCAAGCAGTCGGCGGGCGTGGCTGAGCAGGGTTTCACCCACCGGCGTCAACACCAGCCCTCGACCGGATTTGGCCAGCACAGGCGAGCCTACCTGTTCCTCGAGTTTCTTGAGTTGCGCGCTCACGGCAGATGTCGAGCGATTGAGTCGATCCGCCGCTTTGGCAAAGCTGTTGAACTCCACGCCAGTCACAAAAGTGCGAAGCACATCAAGATCGAAGGTCGTACGGCGCATCGAATCATCCATAAATTCGGGACTAAAGCCGCCATTAAATCTGATATTCGGAATGATCGCGACTCGATAGTTTTCTCCTGTCAGTTGGTTTTTCAGGAGTAGGCACTTATGCCATTTGCACGTATTTCACTGCACCGGGGAAAGTCTGCCGAGTATTTACAGGCCCTTTCACAAGGGCTGCACGACGCCTTGGTAGAAAGCTTCGAAGTGCCGATGGCCGACCGGTTCCAGGTCATTCACCAACATGAAACGGGTGAACTGATATTTGATCCTGGCTACTTGGGCGGCCCGCGCAGCCATGACTTTGTGCTAATCGCGATTACTGCCGGTCGCCCTCGAGACATCGAGACGAAACAGCGCTTCTATCGCAACCTGGTCGAGAGACTGGGCCGAGCGCCGGGCATCGATTCTGAGGACGTGATGGTGGTGATTACCACGACCGCGGCAGATGAGTGGTCGTTTGGTGGCGGGCGGGGCAACTAGCTTTTGCTCACAAGTCTGTATTCCGTAAATGCGGGCTATCTGTGTCTATCGGCAGCGTGGCCCGATTGATAGGGTCCGTATTCACTTCAAGTTGATGAGGCAATAATGGACCTTACCGCCATCCCCTTTGGGACTACCGATTGGTCGAAGATCGAACCGGTCGAGCACGCCGGCCAGACGGGCATGGCCTATTGGCGGACCTGCCAGTTTGGTTCGATACGTGTGCGGATGGTTGAATACAGTTCCGGATATCTGGCCGATCACTGGTGCTGGAGAGGTCATATCCTGTTGTGCCTGGAAGGCGAATTACACACAGAACTGGAAGACGGCCGCCAGTTCACGCTGACTGCTGGAATGAGCTATCAGGTGGGCAACGATGCTGAGGGGCATCGGTCGTTCACCTCCAGTGGTGCGAAGTTGTTCATTGTGGATTGATGCGTAGGGCCAGATTAAAAGATCGCAGCATTTTGAATCTGATCCGTATTTTTCTGGGCTATCTGCATCTGTAATGGGATCAGCCTGCGGCTCACAATGACAGCACGGCCAGCAGTGGCGGTAACCGCTGCACCGCAAACTCATAACGTAGGAGGCCCCATGGGCAAGATGGCAATTTTCCTGGGTGGATTTCTGGTGTTGACCATTTTGATCGGCGCGCTTGCCACGATCTCTCCCGTTTAGTCTCGTCCTGCGATCAGTAAAAAGCACAACGCCTCCACACAGGGAGGCGTTGGTTTTCTTAGGGCAAGCTGCTGCAGAGGCGAATCAAGACCGCTTCAAGGCATATGCTTGGAATAAGCCGCCTTAAGCGCCTCGGATACAAGGGAAATCAGTATCGGGGTTGAGCTGGACTGCATGTCTCTGCCGATTTCAGTTCGCCGCTCCAGCACTTTGCCAGCGTATTTTGATGCCTGGCCTTCAGCAGCGAGTGACGACAGCTCTTCTTCAGTAAAAGACTTCTCATAAGCCGCAGCAAGATTTTGATTCCATTTCGGCTGGTACTGCGGAAGTAGCGCGTCAATTTCGCTCGATACGGCACTGTGTGCTTTTTCACTCCCTAATTTTTCGATGAGCATCGCATAGGTTTGCGTCTTCTTTGCCGCCAACAGTGCCAGTGTTGGCAGGCTGTCACCCACATGGGTTTGAGCAACAAAAGCGAGCGCTGTCTTATGCGCAAGTACTTCAGCAGTGACCGTGGTGGACAACACGATGGGCGCTACGAATGCGACCGCGACACACAAAGACCTCATCAATTGATCTGGCTCCTTCGGTTCGCCACGTCGGTGATGCACCACTGCGATTAGGTGGTTTAATCGCAATCACACAGAGAACCCTAGTTGGGAAAAACCTTTGTCGCTAGTGCTTTGGTTCCACTTGGGATTGAACCTGAGGGCCAAGCCATAAAAAGCCCACTGAACCAGTAACGGTCAGTGGGCTTTTTTCACACTGGATTGAGTGCCGGCATCACCTCAGGTCAAACCGGTCCAGATTCATCACCTTGACCCAGGCCGCCACGAAGTCGTTCACAAACTTCTCCTTCGCGTCGTTGCTGGCATAAACCTCAGCCAACGCCCTCAGCTGTGCATTCGAGCCAAACACCAGATCAACACGCGTCCCTGTCCATTTGAGATCGCCGGTTTTGCGGTCGCGTCCCTCGAACTCTTCATTGGCCTGCGACACCGGTTTCCATTCCACGCCCATGTCGAGCAGGTTTTTGAAGAAGTCGTTGGTCAACGCTCCCGGTTGCTTCGTGAACATGCCGTGTTGGGTTTGGCCGACGTTGGTGTTCAGCACGCGCAGGCCACCAATGAGCACGGTCATTTCCGGCGCGGTGAGGGTCAGCAGCTGTGCCTTGTCGATCAGCAGTGCCTCGGCCGGTACGCGATAGCGGGTTTTGAGGTAGTTGCGGAAGCCATCGGCGGCGGGTTCGAGGTAGCCGAAGGATTCAACGTCCGTTTGCTCTTGCGAGGCGTCCATGCGTCCCGGTGTGAAAGGCACCGTGATGGTCTGGCCGGCATTTTTTGCCGCTTGTTCGACGCCGGCACAACCGGCCAGCACGATCAGGTCGGCCAGGGAGATTTTCTTGCCGCCGGTTTGCGCGCTGTTGAACTCGTTCTGGATGCTTTCGAGTTTCGCCAACACACTCGCCAGTTGTTCAGGCTGGTTGGCCTGCCAGGATTTCTGCGGGGCCAGGCGCAGGCGGCCGCCGTTGGCGCCGCCGCGTTTGTCGGAGCCGCGGAAGGTGGAGGCCGCTGCCCAGGCGGTCGATACCAGTTGCGAGACGGTCAGGCCGCTGGCCAGGAGCTTGCCCTTGAGTGCGGCGATGTCGCTGTCGTTGACCAAGGCATGGTCGACCGGCGGGATCGGGTCTTGCCACAGGAGTACTTCGTCGGGCATTTCCGGGCCGAGGTAGCGGGAGACGGGGCCCATGTCGCGGTGGATCAGTTTGAACCAGGCGCGGGCGAAGGCGTCGGCCAACTGATCCGGATTGGCGAGGAAACGCCGCGAAATCGGCTCATAGATCGGGTCGAATCGCAGTGACAGGTCCGTGGTCAGCATGGTCGGATTACGCCGCTTGGACGGGTCGTGAGCATCGGGAATGATGCCCGCGCCGGCACCACCTTTCGCCGTCCACTGGTTGGCACCCGCCGGGCTCTTGGTCAGTTCCCACTCGAAGCCGAACAGGTTTTCCAGGTAGTTGTTGCTCCACTTCGTGGGCGTGGTGGTCCAGGTCACTTCCAGGCCGCTGGTGATGGTGTCACCGCCTTTGCCGCTGCCGAAAGTGCTCTTCCAGCCCAGGCCCTGTTGTTCAAGCCCCGCGGCTTCGGGCTCGGGACCGACGTTGTCGGCAGGGCCGGCGCCGTGGGTTTTGCCGAAAGCGTGGCCGCCAGCGATCAGCGCCACGGTTTCTTCGTCGTTCATTGCCATGCGCCCGAAGGTTTCGCGGATGTCTATCGCCGCAGCGACGGGGTCCGGGTTGCCTTCCGGGCCTTCGGGGTTGACGTAGATCAGACCCATTTGCACGGCGGCGAGCGGGTTCTCCAGGTTGCGTCCGCCTTCGGTACGGCTCTCCTCATTTTCCCCCGGCTCGGCAACGAGTGGGCCTTCGCCGGGTTCTTGCATGGCTTCTTTGTCTTTGCCGTAGCGGACGTCACCGCCCAGCCACTTGTTTTCGGTGCCCCAGTAGACGTCTTCATCCGGTTCCCAGACGTCTGGCCGACCGCCGGAAAAACCAAAGGTCTTGAAGCCCATGGACTCCAGCGCAACGTTGCCGGTGAGGACGATCAGGTCAGCCCAGGAGATGTTGTTGCCATACTTTTGCTTGATCGGCCAAAGCAGCCGGCGCGCCTTGTCGAGGCTGACGTTGTCCGGCCAGCTGTTGAGCGGGGCGAAGCGCTGCTGACCGGAGCCGGCACCGCCACGACCGTCACCGACGCGGTACGTGCCGGCGGCGTGCCAGGCCATGCGAATAAACAGTGGGCCATAGTGACCGAAGTCCGCAGGCCACCAGTCTTGCGAATCAGTCATCAGTGCATGCAGGTCTTGCTTGACCGCTGCAAAGTCCAGTTTCTTGAACGCTTCGGCATAGTTGAAGCCCTCGTCCATGGGGTCGGACAGGGGCGAGTGCTGGTGCAGGATCCTAAGATTCAGTTGGTTCGGCCACCAATCGCGGTTCGTCGTGCCACCGCCAGCGGCGGCGTGTTTGAACGGGCATTTCGATTCATTTGCCATGTGTGCGCTACCTTTGGTCGTGTTCATCCGGCTATCCGGCCCGGGGTTGGGCACGCAATAGCGACGAGCGAAATCAATGACATAGGCTGCAGCCGTGCGATCAATTGATCGTCGTGGTCACACGGGAAATCCGGATAGCGGCAATCGAGTTGCCAGCACGGTGGCCCACGGCAAGCCTAGTACGTTTTCTGACTCATTCGTATCTCTTCTCAGGTCTCAACCGGCCGGCTGACGCCAGCGCTCCAGTAAGGGTAGACGCCTATAAAGCAGTCAGCTAATAGGGGGAGTATTGGGAGGTGATAGGGATAGTCTTTTATCTGAGCCTTCGAGATGGAGCCGATCAAAAGGTATGCTGGGCCTTTTTCGTTGACCGCCACCCAAGGATCCACCCGATGTCTTTAAGCAAACGCGATCAGGCACACATCGAACGTCGCCTGGTCGCCACTCTGACCGAGGCGTGCGAAACAGCCAAAGCGGAAATAGTCGGGTTTTGCTGGTTGACCCACGAAATCGATTACGACGCCTTTCCATCCAGCCTGCGGGTGATCTGGGTCTTCGATACGCAGGCCCGTAAGGATCAGGCGCTGGCGAGCGGGCAGAGCGAGCGCATGGTCGAACTGACGGCCGTAGCATTAAATGAAGCGGACGTTCTCGTCAGCCCGGTCGCGGCCCATGTGCAGTTCGATTCTGAAGAACAATGTCAGCGTGCCAATGGCGGCAACTGGCAGCAACGCCTGGCGCCCAAGCGCTCGACGCGGGGTTGAAACGTGGCCAAGGATATCGAAAATCCGTGTATTTCCGTTTGCCAGCTCAGTGGTGAACTGTGTGTCAGTTGTGGTCGCACCAAGGACGACATCAGAAAGTGGAAACGCATGAAGCGCCCGGAAAAAATGGCGGCGGCGCAGCGGGCGAGTGTGCGGTTGAAGGGGCTTCAGAAAAGGAAGGGTTGAGGGTTCCTCAGGGCCGCGCACAAACCTCTCGAACACATTCACGCAACCACCGATGCGCCGAATCGGCATCCATCCGTGGATGCCAGAGCATCGAAATGGTGATCGGCGGCAGCTCGAACGGCAGCTCGAAACTGTGCAGGCCGGTGCGCAGGTTTTGGGTGTGTCGGGCAGGCACGGTGGCGATCAGGTCCGAGGCGCGAGCCAGTGCCAGGGCGGCTGAGAAACCGCCGACGACGGTGATGATTTCCCGCTGCAGTCCCAGCGCCTCCAACGCTTCATCCATCGGCCCCTTATCGAGCCCGCGCCGTGAGACCAGGATGTGCCGGCCAGCGGCGTAACGGGAGGCAGTGATCTCGCCCTCGCTCAGCGAATGCCCCGTGCGAACGACGCCCACGAAACGATCCTCGAACAATGCCCGGGTGCGCACTTCCGGGCTGGTCGTGCCGCCAACCACACCGGTTTCCAGATCGACCGAGCCGTCGCGAAGTGCGGCGCTGTCCTTGCTCAGCTTCTGCACGAAGTGCAAACGCACGCCGGGGGCTTGCTCACCGGCGCGGGCGATCAGCGCCGGGCCGAAGTTTTCGACGAAGCCGTCACTGGTGCGCAGCGTGAATGTTCGAACCAGTTGCTTGAGGTCGAGCTGTTCGGCGGGGCGCAAAACCGCTTCGGCGTCTTGTACCAATCGACTGACGTGTTCGCGCAATTCGAGCGCTCGGGGCGTCGGCACCAGACCGCGTCCGGCCCGGACCAGTAGTGGGTCGCCCGTCGTTTCACGCAACCGCGCCAACGCCCGGCTCATGGCCGACGGGCTCAGCCGCAGTCGTTGGGCGGCGCGGGCGACGCTGCCTTCGGCGAGCAGCACGTCCAGGGTAATCAGCAGATTGAGATCGGGAGTGGTCATGCCACAACGTTAGCACGGCGCGGGGCTGGCATGGCGTCAAACGCATCTATCAAGTGCAAATGCTGCGCCTTCCGCCTTGTCACGCGCGAGCATACGCTGCTGCTCTACCTTTCAGACGTGGCCAGACAATGAAACCCATCACTCAATCAGGTTCGGTGCGCTGGGCGCTTGCGAGCCTTTCGCTGTCGATGTTGATGCCTTCACTCGACACCAGCATCGCCAATGCGGGATTGCCGACGTTGGCCGAGGCGTTCGATGCTTCCTTCCAACACGTGCAGTGGATTGTGCTGGCGTATCTGCTGGCGATCACCACGCTGATCGTTAGCGTCGGACGGCTTGGCGACATGCTCGGCCGTCGGCGTTTGCTACTGGTGGGCATCGCCATTTTTACCCTGTCATCGCTGGCCTGCGGTGTCGCGCCGTCGCTTGGTTGGCTGGTCGGCGCCCGGGCGGTGCAGGGGCTTGGGGCGGCGATCATGCTGGCGCTGACCGTGGCCTTTGTCGGTGAGACGGTGCCGAAAGCGCAGACCGGCAGCGCCATGGGGTTGCTCGGAACGATGTCGGCGATCGGCACCACGCTGGGGCCATCGCTCGGTGGGATGTTGATTGCCGGCGTTGGCTGGCAGGCGATTTTTCTGATCAACATACCGTTGGGTGTGCTGAATATCTGGCTCGCGTATCGCTATTTGCCGGCGGATGTTCAGCGAGTGAAAGCGGGGCGAGTGGGGTTCGACAAGGCCGGCACGTTGCTGCTGGCGCTGACGCTCGCAGCGTACGCGCTGGCCATGACGATCGGGCACGGTGATTTTGGACCGCTCAATATCGCGCTGCTGCTGGCGGCTGTTTTCGGCGTTGGGCTTTTCATCTTCGTCGAGGCCACAGTCGCATCGCCATTGATCACATTAGCGCTGTTCCGCCAACAGGGATTGAGCGCCAGCCTGGCCATGAGCGCGCTCGTTTCGACGGTGATGATGGCGACGCTGGTGGTTGGGCCGTTTTATCTCTCGGGTGCGCTTGGCCTCGGCACGGCACTTGTCGGTTTCGCCTTGTCGGTCGGACCGTTGGTGGCTGCATTGACCGGCGTGCCGGCCGGTCGCCTGGTGGACCGTTTTGGCACTCGGCGCATGACCCGTCTCGGGCTCGCGACAATGGCGCTCGGCGCGAGTGCTTTATCAATGATGCCAGCGGGGTTCGGCCTCCTCGGTTACCTCGCGCCCATCGCGGTGATCACGGCCAGCTACGCGTTGTTTCAGGCGGCCAACAACACCGCGATCATGACCGACATCCGCCCGGACCAGCGCGGCGTGATTTCCGGCATGCTCAGCCTGTCACGCAATCTCGGCCTGATCACTGGAGCTTCGGTGATGGGCGCGGTGTTTGCGCTTGCTTCGGCGACGACAGACATCACCAGCGCGTCTCCCGCAGCCGTCGCCAGCGGCATGCGGATAACGTTTGCCGTCGCCGCGGCACTGATTCTCCTGGCCCTTGCTGTGGCCCTGTTGCCGAGGGTTTCGGACTGCTGCACTGTGTGCAGCAATGAACTGCAATAGAGCTATATTGTTCGCTGGAAATCGAATACCGATACTCCCCCGCACATCGCGCAGACGGGCTGCGCTGACATGAAGGAGTCAGGCAATGGTTTCTGTCGTTCGTATCGTACACACCGGCGCACCTGAGGTGATGAACATCGAGCAGGCGACGGCGCGTGAGCCGGGGCCGGGTGAAGTCTGGCTGGAGCAGGAGGCGATTGGCGTCAACTTCCTTGATGTGACCCAGCGCAACGGCGCCGTACCGCTGCCATTGCCGTCGGGGCTGGGCCTTGAAGGGGCGGGGCGGGTTGCCGCCATCGGCGCGGGGGTGAGCAACGTCAAGGTGGGCGACCGGGTGGCGTACGCCACGGGGCCTGTTGGCGCTTACGCCAGTGCGCGACTGTATCCGGCCGAGCGGCTGGTGCCGATTCCCGACGCGTTGACCGCTGAAGAAGCCGCCGCAGTGTTGTTCAAAGGCATTACCGCGCAGTACCTGCTCAAGACGACTTATCCGGTCGGCCCCGGCACCGTCATGGTTCTGTATGGGGTAGCGGGCGGTCTCGGGCAAATCATGGCGAGGTGAGCCAAACACCTGGGGGCTTTTGTCATCGGCATTGTGTCCCGGGCCGAGAGTGTCGAGATGGCCAAGGCGCTGGGTTGCGATGCGGTGCTGGTGTTCAACGCCCAGACACTCGCCGCGGATGTCGCGAAGATCACCGACGGCAAGAAAGCCGATGTGGTCTACGATCCCATCGGGCGCGTGTCGTTCGAGGCGTCGCTCGACTGCCTGCGACCGCGTGGGTTGATGGTGTCTTTCGGCGCATCGTCTGGGGCGCCGACGGCGGTCGAACTGGCCACGCTCAATGCCAAGGGCTCGTTGTTCCTGACCCGTCCTTCACTGGGCGCGCATACCGCGGATATCACTGAATACCGGCAGCGGGCCGATGATGTACTGGCCGCAGTCGAGGCGGGCATAATCAAGCCCGGTATCTGGGGCCGTTATGCATTGGCCGATGTAGCCAAGGCCCATGCCGATCTGCAAGGTGGCCAATCTCGCGGATCGATTGTCCTCAGACCTTGATCGCCTGAACCTGAAAGAAGAGCGTTTTGTGAATCCACTGGACAGCCGCCACATCGATGAAATTGCCGCGTTGCTTGCGGTTGCTTCGGCGCATTCATTCGTGGGTGCCGGGCGCCTGCTGCAACGTCATCCGACGGTGATTTCAAAGCGGCTGGCGGCCATGGAAAAGCGTTTGGGCGTGCGGCTGATGGAGCGTACGACACGACAGGTGCGGTTGACCGATGCCGGCAATCGCCTCGTCGAACGCCTGCGTTCTGCCACCGGGTTGATCATCGAGGCCGAACAGGAAGCGTCACTCGGCGCTGCGCAAGTACGCGGCGTCTTGCGCCTGGCTTTTCCGGCAGCGATGGGGCGTCTGTGGCTGGCGTCGATGTTGCCGGAATTTCTGGCGGCTCATCCGCAGGTTTCCGTCGAGGTGGATTACAGCGATCGCGTCGTCGACATCATTGCCGAAGGATTCGACGCGGCGATTCGTATCGGCGAATTGAACGACAACCGCCTGGTGGCGAAGAAGCTCAGCGATCATCGCCGCATCCTCTGCGCCTCACCGGCTTATATTGAACAGCGCGGTTTACCGACCACCCCGAAACAACTGACCGATCACAATTGCCTGGGCTTTACCGGCCTGGCGGCGTTCCCTGAGTGGCGCTTGTCGAAGGGTGATCGACACGAGAAGGTCATCACGCAGGGAACCTTGACCTCGAACGACGGCGAAGCGTTGCTCGCTGCGGCCAAGGCCGGCGTTGGTATCCTGGGCGCCGGCGAGTGGCTGATGAGCCGGGAGATCGCCAACGGCCAGTTGGTGCGCGTTCTGCCGGAGTGGGATCTGGATGCCCAGGGCGGGATTTATCTGGTGCGAGCGTCCGCCGCCTTCACACCGGCGACGCTCACGGCATTCAAGACATGGCTTGAGACCCGATTCGCAGAGGGGCCGCCTTGGCTGCATGCCGTGTGACGGCCTCTGTGCAACGACGCATTCCGTGTAGCAGCTGCCGAAGGCTGCGTACGACTGCGAAGCAGGCGTGAGTCCGGCAAATGCGGTCTGCCTGACGTACTGCAATTTCTGATTTACGACTGCTTCGCAGCCGAACGCAGCCTTCGGCAGCTGCTACAGATTGCATTACGACCTCTCAGCGTTGCTTTTAGTGAGCGCCTCTGATGACCGCCGCTTGCGCCGTGCGCAACGCGTGCCGATTGCCACGGAACAACACCAGCGTCGCGATCAACCCCAACACCGCCGCGCCACTGAGCCAGATCCCCGGTGCTGCCTTGTTGTCCAGCACATGGATCAGGTACGTACAGGCCGCCGGGGTGAAACCACCGAACGTTGCGGTCGCCAGGCTATAGGCCAGGGAGAAACCGGTCGTACGCACTTCCACCGGCATGATCTCGGTCAGGGCCACCACCATGGCGCCGTTGTACGAGCCATACAGGAACGACAACCACAATTCGACAATGAGCAAATGGCTGAAGCTGGGGTTCGCCACCAGCCACGACAGCGCCGGATATGCTGTGAGGATCGCCAGAATCGTCGCGCCCAGCAGCAGGGGTTTGCGGCCGATCTTGTCGGAAAACGCGCCCATCACCGGCAACCAGAAGAAGTTCGACAGGCCGATGCATACCGTCACCAGCAACGCATCCAGATCCGACAGGTGCAGCTCGGCTTTGCCGAAGGTCGGGGTGTAGGCGGTGATCAGGTAGAACGACACCGTGGTCATCACCACCAGCGCCATGCCGGCGAGGACGATGCCGAAGTTCTGACCGATCGAGCGGACGATGTCCCGCAGGGTAGGGCGGTGTTTGCGTGCCTGGAATTCCGGGGTCTCTTCCAGCGAACGGCGGATCACGAAGATCGCCGGCACGATCATGCAGCCGATCAGGAACGGCACGCGCCAGCCCCAATCACCCATTTGGTCGGGGCTCAGCCAGTGGTTCAAACCCACGCCGAGCAGGCCGGCGAATACCACCGCGGCTTGCTGGCTGGCGGACTGCCAACTGACGAAGAAACCTTTGCGGCCCGGTGTGGAGATTTCGGCGAGGTACACCGACACACCGCCCAGTTCCACGCCAGCGGAGAAGCCTTGCAACAGACGGCCGAACAATACGATCAGCGGCGCCGCGACGCCCAGCGTGGCATAACCCGGCACCCCGGCAATCAATACCGTGCCGGCGGCCATCATCGCCAGAGTGATGATCAGGCCTTTGCGGCGGCCGTGGCGGTCGATGTAGGCCCCGAGGAAAATCGCCCCCAGCGGACGCATCAGGAAACCGGCCCCGAAAGTGGCCAGAGACAGCATCAGGGAAGCAAAAGCGCTATCGGCAGGAAAGAAGGTTTTGGCAATGGCCGTGGCGTAAAAGCCGTAGACCATGAAGTCGAACATCTCGAGAAAGTTACCGCTGACAACGCGAAAAATTGCTTTGCCGTTGCTCGTATTGGAAGGCATGTGTAGGTACTCACGCTGCTGATTCTTGTTTGAAAACGCTGTACCTGTGGGAGCGAGCCTGCTCGCGATGGCGCGGGGTCAATCAGCATTGATGTTGGCTGACACACCGCTATCGCGAGCAGGCTCCCACAGGTTCTGCGCCTGACAGGCAGATGAGGCAGACCTCGCTCCCATGCGCTCTAGAGCCCATAATGGCGGGCGCGGTTTTGAGGGGAGATGAAGAATTGTTAACTGGACGCTGGAGTGGACTTGTGGTGCTGGCCGGTGTTTTGTTCGGTTGCGGCAACGGCGACAGCCTGGAACGCTTCGACGGCCCGACCATGGGCAGCCGTTATTCCATTCAATACGTAAGGCATCCCTCCATGCCCGGGCCGAAAGCGGTGCAGGCCGAAGTGGAAAATATCCTCGCCGAAGTGGATCGACAATTCTCGACCTATCGCAGCGACTCGGACATCGAGCGCTTCAATAATTTGCCCGCCAACCACTGTCAGAAAATGCCCGCGCCGATCCTTGAATTGATCCGTGTGGGCGAACAGTTGTCATCCCAAAGCGACGGCGCCTACGACCTGACGGTGGAGCCGCTGCTCAACCTCTGGGGATTTGGTCCGCAGGCGCGTGAGGAAAAGGTTCCGAGCGCCGAAGCGCTGGCCGAGGTGCAGCAGCGCGTCGGCCACCGTCACTTGCGCATTGACGGTGACCAGTTGTGCAAGGATGCCGCGGTCGAGGTCGGCTTCAACAGCATCGCTGCCGGTTACGCGGTCGACACGATTGCCGCCAGACTCGAAGCGCTGGGCATCCACGACTACCTCGCTGAAGCTACTGGCGAACTCAAGGCCGTCGGCAAAAAACTCGACGGCTCACCGTGGCGCATCGCCCTGGAAGAACCCCGCGATGATCAGCAAGTGGCCGAGCGTGTCATCGCCGTCGACGGCTACGGTGTGTCCACCTCCGGTGACTACCGTAACTATTTCGAGCAGGGTGGCCGACGCTATTCCCACACCTTCGATGCCCGCACCGGAACACCGGTCCTACACACCCTGGCGTCAGTCACGGTGATTCATCCTTCAGCGTTGATGGCCGATGGCTTATCGACGCTGTTGCTGATTCTTGGCCCTGAACGGGGTTGGGACTATGCCCAAACGCATGACATTGCTGCATTCTTTGTGATTCGTGCCGATACAGGTTTTGTCACACGCACCAATCAGGCTTTTGAGCACCTGGCCGGTGAGAAAACCGAGTGATTGCGGGATCAAAAGCATTTTTCGATGGCTTTGTAGTGCAGGCAAAACTAGCCTACGACGCGACCAAGGGTTAATGTGCGCGGCGTTGACGCTTCTATAGACTGTGTCCGGGTTCTGCACTGGCCCCAAATTGTTCCTTCACGCCGCAGACCGGCGTGATTTAGCCGCAGGCGCCGAGGGTGTCGCGGCCTGTTCTGAGGAGTACGCATGGCTGTCTACAACTACGATGTGGTGGTGTTGGGTTCCGGCCCGGCGGGAGAAGGCGCGGCAATGAACGCCGCCAAGGCAGGGCGCAAGGTGGCGATGGTCGATAGCCGCCGCCAGGTCGGCGGCAACTGCACCCACCTGGGCACCATCCCGTCCAAGGCCTTGCGTCACTCGGTCCGGCAGATCATGCAGTTCAACACCAACCCGATGTTCCGGGCCATTGGTGAGCCGCGCTGGTTCTCGTTCCCGGACGTATTGAAAAGCGCTGAAAAAGTCATCTCCAAACAAGTCGCCTCGCGCACCGGCTACTACGCCCGTAACCGCGTCGACGTGTTCTTCGGCACCGGCAGCTTCGCCGACGAGCAAACCATCGAAGTCGTCTGCGCCAACGGCGTGGTTGAAAAACTGGTGGCCAAGCACATCATCATCGCCACCGGCTCGCGTCCTTATCGCCCGGCGGACATCGATTTCCATCACCCGCGTATCTACGATAGCGACACCATCCTCAGCCTCGGCCACACCCCGCGTAAACTCATTGTTTACGGCGCCGGCGTGATCGGTTGCGAATACGCCTCGATCTTCAGTGGTCTGGGTGTATTGGTTGAGCTGGTGGACAACCGTGGTCAGTTGCTGAGCTTCCTCGACTCGGAAATTTCCCAGGCCCTGAGCTACCACTTCAGCAACAACAACATCACGGTTCGCCACAACGAAGACTACGACCGCGTCGAAGGCGTGGACAACGGCGTGATCCTGCACCTCAAGTCCGGCAAGAAGATCAAGGCCGACGCGTTGCTCTGGTGCAACGGCCGTACCGGCAACACCGATCAGCTGGGTCTGGAAAACATCGGTGTGAAGGTCAACAGCCGTGGCCAGATCGAAGTCGACGAGAACTACCGCACCTGCGTGCCAAACATTTATGGCGCCGGTGATGTGATCGGCTGGCCAAGCCTGGCCAGTGCCGCCCACGACCAGGGCCGTTCGGCTGCTGGCAGCATCGTCGACAACGGCAGCTGGCGCTTCGTCAACGACGTGCCGACCGGCATCTACACCATTCCGGAGATCAGCTCGATCGGCAAGAACGAGCAGGAGCTAACTCAGGCCAAGGTGCCGTACGAAGTGGGCAAGGCATTCTTCAAGAGCATGGCGCGTGCGCAGATCGCCGGCGAGCCTCAGGGCATGCTGAAGATCCTGTTCCACCGCGAGACGCTGGAAGTGCTGGGCGTCCACTGCTTCGGTTATCAGGCGTCGGAGATCGTGCACATCGGTCAGGCGATCATGAACCAGCCGGGCGAGCAGAACACCCTGAAGTACTTCGTCAACACGACGTTCAACTACCCGACCATGGCCGAAGCCTATCGGGTAGCGGCGTACGATGGCCTCAACCGGCTTTTTTGAGCGGCTCCGGCCGGTGGCCTGAGCCGGCCGGGGAGACCGATTTCAGCAATTCTCGAGCGTGGCGGTGGCCAAACCGGGAAAGTCTGTAATCAGGCTGTCAACGCCGAAGTCGGCGAGCCTGCGCATCAGCGCAGGCTCGTTGACTGTCCACACCGACACATGCAGCCCCTGACGCTGCGCCTTCTGCAGGCGTTCCGGCGTGCACAGGGTCCAGTTCAGCGCCAGCATCTCACAGCCATAGTTTTGCGCGACCTTCAACGGGTCGAGCCAGGCGTATTCGGCCACCAGTCCGCGAGACACGTCCGGCACTAGGTCCAGCGCTGCTTTCAACACTTCGCGTGAACTCGAGGTAATCGTGACCTTGTCCCGTATGCCGAAACGCTGGGCCATTTCGCGAATTGCCAGCACGGTGGTCGCGGCGCGGGTGCGTGAGGCGCTTTTGACTTCCAGCTGCCAGTGCTCGAAATCGCATTTTTCGAACAATTCTTCCAGCGTTGGTATCGGGCAAGGTTTGATCCAGCCTGGGCCACCCTTACGCGCGTCGTAGGTCACCAGTTCCGCAGCCGTGTGTTCGGCCACTTTGCCGCGGCGGTCGGTGGTGCGTTTGAGGGTCGGGTCGTGGATGACCATCAACTCGCCGTCCTTGGACAGGTGCAGGTCCAGTTCGCAGCGGCGCACGCCGTGGTTGAGGCATTGCTGAAAGCTGGTCAGGGTGTTTTCCGGTGCTTCGCCTTTGGCGCCGCGATGGCCGTAGATGAGAGTCACGGTTCTTCCTTAATTAATGGCCGGTTTCGTTTTGTTCGCGCGCCAGGCGTCGTTCTTGTGCCTGTCGCTGCAAGATGTAGCGGGCCAGCAGTTGTCGCTGGGCATCGGACAGGTATTCGAACTCGGTGCCGACGTCGTAGCCGTCGCCCTTGCGGTCGCAATGGGTGACGCGTGCCCGCAGCAACAGGCCGAGGGCTTGTGGCATCAGCACCAGCTTGACCGAAAGGTGCGCGCCGACGGCAATGGACGTCGGATGCTGAAAGTCGATACCGCCTTCGGAGATGATCACCGGCTGCGGCTCGCCGATCTGTCCGAGCACGGTCAGGGCGACCACCTGGCTGAGCAGATCGATGCGTTTGTTCTGTGATTTCAGGAATGCGGCGATGGTCCGGTCGCGTTCGTTGATCTGGCGCAACAGGTGTTGCGACTCGAATTCGCTCAGGTGCAGTTCGCTGAGCAGGTTGAAAAGCGGGGAAGCATCCTGCAACACTTCCTGGCCTGCTGCTTCGGGAGCAGACAGGGGCCGAATTTCCAGTGCGATCGTGTCCTCGATACGGTAGTATTCGCGGCGATCTTCTTCATCTAATGTCGACATGGCGAACCCATGGTAGCGGCGGTGGTCTGAGTGTAAAGCTGGTTATCGACCCCCGCCACAAGGACGTTCCTTTTCCCTCCGAACAAGCCCCGACATGTTCAGACCTCTCTTCGTATTTATCGGCACGCGTTATACCCGTGCAAAACGTCGCAATCATTTTGTGTCATTCATTTCCCTGACCTCGATGATCGGACTCGCCCTCGGCGTGGTCGTGATGATCGTTGTGTTATCGGTCATGAACGGCTTCGATCATGAGATGCGCACCCGTGTGCTGGGCATGGTGCCCCACGCGACCATCGAGTCCGGCGAGCCGATCAGCGACTGGCAAAGCCTGGCCGCCAAGGTCAAGCAGAACCCGCAGGTGGCGGCGGTTGCGCCCTTCGTCCAGATGCAGGGCCTGCTGACCAACAACGGCAAGGTCTCCAAAGTGCTGCTCAATGCCATCGACCCTGTGCAGGAACGGCAGGTGTCGATCATTGATAACTTCATGCGGCAGGGCAAACTCGACGACCTGGCGCCGGGCAGTTTCGGCATCGTCATCGGCGACAAGGCGGCAGCCAAGCTCGGCGCGGCGGTTGGCGACAAGCTGACGTTTGTCGCGCCGGAAGTCACTGTGACGCCGGCCGGGATGTTCCCGCGCATGAAACGCTTTACCGTGGTCGGCATCTTCCATGTCGGCGCCGGTGAGCTGGACGGCTATCTGGGCCTGACCAATCTGCAGGATCTGGCCAGGTTGCACCGCTGGCAACCGGATCAGGTCCAGGGCTTGCGACTGAAGTTCGACGACCTGTTCCAGGCGCCGCGCACCGCGTGGACCATCGCCCAGCAGCTCGGCGAAGACCGTTACTACGCCCGCGACTGGACTCGTACCCACGGCAATCTGTATCAGGCAATCCGCATGGAAAAAGCCATGATCGGCCTGCTGTTGCTGCTGATCGTCGCCGTTGCTGCGTTCAACATCATTTCCACGCTGGTGATGGTGGTGAACGACAAGAAGGGCGACATCGCGATCCTGCGTACCCTGGGCGCCACGCCGGGCTCGATCATGGCGACGTTCATGGTCCAGGGCACGGTCATTGGTGTGGTCGGTACGCTGATCGGCGCCGTGGTGGGGATCTTCGCCGCGCTGAACGTCAGCGCCGCGATCTCGGCCCTCGAAGGGTTGATCGGCCACAAATTCCTGAACGCCGACGTGTATTTCATCGATTACCTGCCGTCGCAAGTGCAGAGCCAGGACGTATTGATGGTCTGCGCCGCCGCGTTGGTCCTGAGTTTCCTCGCCACCCTGTATCCAGCCTGGCGTGCCGCGCGCACCCAGCCTGCGGAGGCGCTACGTTATGAGTGAGTCGGGCATGAGTGATAAAGCAATCTTGAGCTGCCGCAACCTGGGCAAATCCTACGTGGAAGGCCCGGAATCGGTAGAGGTTCTGGCCGGTCTGCAACTGGAACTGCATCCGGGTGAGCGCGTGGCGATCGTCGGTACGTCGGGTTCGGGCAAAAGCACCTTGCTCAACCTGCTGGGCGGCCTCGATACGCCGACCAAGGGCAGCGTCTGGCTGGCCGGTGAAGAGCTCTCGGCGCTGAACGAAAAGGCCCGTGGCCTGTTGCGCAACCGGTCGCTGGGTTTCGTTTACCAGTTCCACCACTTGCTGCCTGAGTTCACCGCGCTGGAAAACGTCTGCATGCCGCTGCTGATCGGCAAGACCGCGATCCCGGAAGCGCGTCAGCGTGCGACGGCGTTGCTGGAGCGGGTAGGGCTGGGCCATCGCCTGGAGCACAAACCGGCGGAATTGTCCGGTGGCGAACGCCAGCGTGTGGCCATTGCCCGCGCCCTGGTGAACAAGCCAGGCCTGGTGATGCTCGACGAGCCGACCGGCAACCTCGACTCCCACACCGCCCAGGGCATTCAGGATTTGATGCTGGAACTCAGCACCTCGATGCGCACGGCGTTCCTGGTAGTGACCCACGACATGAACCTGGCTCGCCAGATGGATCGCGTCCTGCATTTGCAGGAAGGTTACCTGACCCCCATCTGATTGGCCGAAACCCGGCACACTGAACAGTGTGTCGGGTCTTTTATTTTTATACGGTGCCCCAGCGAATGTTCAGACCGTTATCGATCTTTATCGGCACGCGCTATACCCGCGCCAAGCGCCGCAATCGCTTTGTTTCCTTCATCTCGATGACCTCGATGATCGGCCTCGCCCTGGGCGTGCTGGCGATGATCGTGGTGCTGTCGGTGATGAACGGCTTCCAGCGCGAAATGAGCTCGCGCATCCTCGGCATGGTGCCCCACGCGACCATCGTCGGCGTGAACCCTATCGACGATTGGCAGCCGGTGGCCGCCGCGGCGATGAAGAATCCTGAAGTCACCGCCGCCGTGCCATTCACCGAGATGGAAGGCATGCTGTCCTACAAGGGCACCATGCAGCCGATCCAGGTCAGCGGGGTCGATCCGGCGCTGGAAAGCAAGGTCTCGATCGTTGCCAAGCACATTGTTCAGGGGCGTCTCGACGCCTTGAAGCCGGGAGAATTCGGCGTGGTGATCGGCGAGATCACCGCGCGGCGCTTTCGCTTGAACGTCGGCGACAAGATCACCCTGATCGTGCCGGAAGTCAGCAATGCACCGGGCGGCATCACCCCGCGTATGCAGCGGTTGAACGTGGTGGGCGTGTTCAAGGTTGGTGCTGAACTGGACGGTTCGATGGCGCTGATCCACATGGCCGATGCCGCGCAAATGCAGCACTGGCAGCCGAATCAGGTGCAGAGTGTGCGCCTGGCGTTGAAGGATCTGTATGCAGCGCCGCAAGTATCCAGCGACATCGCAACGGGCCTGGGCGCCGCCTACAAGGCTGACGACTGGACCCACACCCAGGGCAGTCTGTTCAGCGCGATGAAGATGGAAAAAACCATGATCGGCCTGCTGTTGCTGATGATCGTCGCCGTGGCGGCGTTCAACATCATCGCCACCCTGATCATGGTGGTGAACGACAAGGGCGCGGACATCGCGATCCTGCGCACCATCGGCGCCACACCCCGGCAGATCATGGCGATCTTCATGGTGCAGGGCACGGTGATCGGGATTGTCGGCACCTTGATCGGTGGTGTGCTGGGCGTGATCGCGGCGTTGAACGTCAGTGAACTGGTGGGTTGGATGGAACGGGTCAGCGGGCAGCACATCTTCAGTTCCGATGTGTATTTCGTCAGCAACTTGCCGTCCGAATTGCAGGGCGCGGATGTGTTGTTGATCTGTTCCGCCGGTTTCATCATGAGCTTTCTGGCGACGGTATATCCGGCGTGGCGGGCGGCGAAAGTCGAGCCGGCTACTGCGTTGCGGTATTCGTAGTCCGTTAGACCGCGAAGGGGCCAGTCCTGCTGGCCTCAGTCCTTTCTTGGCAACTCCATTATGAACCGCGTCCACCCCTGAGCCGATTCGCAGCGAATCTGCCCGCCATGGGCGCGGATGATCGACTGGGTGATCGCCAGCCCCAATCCCGCATGCTCACTGCTGCCTTCGCGGCGCGCGGGGTCTGCCCGGTAGAAACGGTCAAACAACCGCGGCAACAAGTCTTCTGAAATCCCTTCACCACTGTTTTCAACGGTCAGGCTCAAGCCTGCCGGTTGCTCGACGATCTTTACCCGCACCTCACCACCGGCCGGGGTAAACCGCAACGCATTGTCCAGCAAATTGGACAGTGCCCGGCGCAACATGCTGCGATCGCCCTGCATACGCGCGTGGCCGTCACGACTCAACTTCACCCGGGCGTCCTCGGCCAGTGGCGCGAAAAACTCCAGCAGCACATCCGCTTCTTCCGCCAGGTCCAGCGGTTCGCGCTTGGGCATCAGCAAGCCGTGGTCAGCCTTGGCCAGGTACAACATGTCGTTGACCAGTTGCGCCATCCATTGCAGTTCTTCGAGGTTGCTGTGCAGCGCCTCGCGGTAATCCTCAAGGGGGCGAGGGCGGGTGAGGGTGACTTGGGTGTGAGTCAGCAGGTTCGACAGTGGTGTGCGCAGTTCATGGGCGATGTCGGCGGAGAAGGCCGAGAGCCGCTGAAAAGAGTCATCGAGGCGTCCGAGCATGGCGTTGAAGCTGTGGGCCATTTCCGCGAGTTCCGGCGGCATGTCTGCTTCCGGCAGACGGGCGTTGAGTGATTGCGCCGACACGCCGCTGGCGACCGCACTCATACGCAGCAACGGACGCAAACCACTGCGCGCCGCCCAGGCACCGAGCAGGGCAGTGGCCAGGGCCGAGAGGCCAACCGTCAGCCAGATCAGGTGTTGCATGCGCTGCAGAAAGTGTTGGTGATGGGTGATGTCCAGCAACAAGGTCAGTTGCGGTGAGTCGGGTTTGTCGAGGAACAGCGGCGCATTCAGGACGCGGTAATCGGTGCCGTCGTCGCTCACTGTCGACAGGCCACGCTTGCGCGGCAAATCTTTGGGCACGCTGGGCGAGCTGTCGTACATGCGTTGGCCGTCACTGCTAATGATGCGCAGCGAAAGATCGGCCTGTCGGCTCAATTCATCGGCCAGCCTGGCCTCGGCGTCGCCGGCCTGAATGTCATCCAGCGCCCGGCGTAAACCAATCAGTTTGTCATCCAGCAACTGCTGGTCCAACTCGACAAAGTGCGCCTCGCTGGCGCGGCTGAACAACACCCCGGCGAACAACGACACCACCGCAGTACAGGCGGCAAACAGCAGTGCCAGGCGGTTGCTTAATGAAAGCCGGCGCATCAGGCGGGGCGCTCTTCAAGGACGTAACCCATGCCGCGCACGGTGTGAATCAACTTGTTCGGGAAATCGTCATCGATCTTCAGGCGCAACCGGCGGATCGCCACTTCGATGACGTTGGTGTCGCTGTCGAAATTCATGTCCCACACCTGGGACGCGATCAGCGACTTGGGCAGAACTTCGCCCTGGCGCCGCAGGAGCATTTCCAGCAGGGCGAATTCCTTGGCGGTCAGGTCGATGCGCTGACCGTTACGCTCGACCCGTCGACGGATCAGGTCCAGGCGCAAATCGGCCAGTTGCAGGCTGGTTTCCTGAGGCGTGGCGCTGCCGCGACGCAGCAGGCTACGAACCCGGGCCAGCAGTTCGGAGAAGGCGAAAGGTTTGACCAGGTAGTCGTCGGCGCCCAGTTCCAGGCCGTGGACTCGGTCCTCCACCGCGTCTCGTGCGGTCAGAAACAGTACCGGCGTGTCCAGGCCTGCACCGCGCACCGCTTGCAAAATCTGCCAGCCATCGCGTCCGGGCAGCATCACATCGAGAATCAACAAGGCGTAATCGCCACTCAAGGCCAGCTGCTGGCCGGTGGTGCCGTCGGTCACCAGTTCGGTATTGAACCCGGCCTCGGTCAGGCCCTGGCGCAGGTATTGGCCGGTTTTCGGTTGGTCTTCGACGATCAGCAGTTTCATGGGCGACTCGGGTAGTTGGAACAGGTGCGTTATACCGTGGGCGGCGAGGAAGCTGGCCAATCTGACAAAGTTGTAATCTGCCTGTCAGGTAGCTGGCAGAGCCGGCTGGTAGAGTTTCCCACAAGCTGAACCTCATCTTGTTGGAGTACGACTATGTTTTTGCAAAAGCGTCTGGCACTGGCCGCTTGTTTGCTGACTCTGAGTTTAGGGCTGGAAGCCTCACCGGCGCAGACCTACGATTTCGGTCGACCAGCCTCGGCCGCCCAGGCCACCCGCAGCGTTGAAGTGGTGATGGGCGATATGACCTTCAGCCCCAAGACCATCGATATCAAGGCCGGGGAAACCGTGCGTCTCGTACTGGTGAATAAAGGACAGTTGCTGCATGAATTCAACCTCGGCGATGCACAGATGCATGCCAGGCATCAGCAGGAAATGCTCCAGATGCAGCAAAGCGGCATGCTGATGCCTACAGGCATGAAGGCCATGGACCACGGTTCCATGGCCGGAATGGATCATGGCGCCATGGATCACGGCATGAAGCATGACGACCCCAATAGTGTGTTGGTGGAGCCGGGTAAAACCGCCGAGCTGACCTGGACCTTCACCAAGGCCACTAACCTGGAATTTGCCTGCAACATTCCCGGCCATTACCAGGCCGGCATGGTCGGCAAACTGACAGTCAGTCAGTAAGCACTCAAAGGCGGGAGCAAAGGCTGGTAGAATCCGCTGATTCTTCAGTCAGGTTTCCGCCATGCATCCCGCAGCCGAACATTCGCCGCTGGGCAAATCCAGCGAATACATCGCCACCTACACGCCGTCCTTGCTGTTCCCGATCCCGCGCACAGCGAAATGGGCCGAGCTGGGCCTGACCGCGCAAACCCTGCCGTACAAGGGGGTGGACTTCTGGAACTGCTTCGAGCTGTCGTGGCTGTTGCCGTCCGGCAAGCCTGTGGTGGCGATCGGCGAATTCAGCATCCCGGCGGATTCGCCGAACATCATCGAGTCGAAGTCGTTCAAGCTGTACCTCAACTCGCTGAACCAAACGCCATTTGCCGACACCGCCAGCCTTGAAGCGACGCTGGTGAAAGATCTCTCGGTCGCTGCCGGCAAACCGGTGGGCGTGCGGGTTCGCAGCCTGAAAGAGGTAGAGGCGGAAGGCGTCGTGGCGTTGCCGGGCGTGTGCATCGATGACCTGGACATCAGTGTCAGCAACTATGAGCATCCGCGTCCGGAACTGCTGCGTTGCGATGAGTCGCGCATCGTTGAAGAGTGCGTGCACAGCCATTTGCTCAAATCCAACTGCCCGGTCACGAGTCAGCCGGACTGGGGCAGCGTGGTGGTGGAATATCGTGGCGCGGCGCTGGATCACGCGAGTTTGCTGGAATACATCGTGAGCTTCCGCCAGCACTCGGACTTCCATGAGCAGTGCGTGGAGCGGATTTTCCTCGACCTGCAGCGGTTGCTAAAGCCGGAGAAATTGACGGTGTACGCGCGGTATGTGCGTCGTGGTGGATTGGACATCAACCCGTATCGCAGCACCGAAGAGGTGCAACTGCCGAACCATCGCTTGGTCCGACAATAAAGAGCCAGTGCGGGATTGCATTTGCAAATCCCGGAAATGAAAAAGCCCCGCTATCAATAGCGGGGCTTTTTTGCATCTGACGGGTTCAGATCCCCATGCTGACCAAGGCTTGCATGATGTTACGCAAGGTGCCGGCAAGGGCGGGATGTTCGACTTCGAAGCGATCGACTGCCAGGTTCACACTGTCGGCGAGGTTGGTGTCCTGGGTTTTGGTTTCCAGCTCAAGCTCCAGTTGGATCTGTTGCATCAGCGCGTGCAGGTCTTCGCGCTCGGCTTCGGTCAGTGGCGGATTCTGTTCCAATTGCTCGCGCAGTTTATTGAGCTGATCTTGCAGTTCGCGGGCGGGCATGGCGTTCTTCCTTTTCTCGATAGGCACTGGCATAGACCGCAGCGGCGTGCCAAAGGTCTATGGCTGACCTTTAGATTAATCCACTCCCGGGCAACCTGCATGATCTCAGTCAGGGCTTTTCGCCTTTGAGCCGACGCAGGCTGATATCGGCCAGGCAGGTATCGAGCTCGCCCAGATGATCGATCACCGAATGCACGCCCAGGCCGAACAACTGCACCGTCGCCTTGCCGCGCAAGTGTTCCCGTTCCTTCTGGCTCAAGGCTTGCCATTCGTTCGGCGCGAGCCCGCATAACGAGCCGCACGACGCCAGGCCGATGGTCCACAGCCCGGCGTTCAGGCCCGATTGCAGCAGTCGCGGCTCGCCGCTGACCAGCACGCAACCGTCCAGGCGCTCGACATTCAGCGCCATCAAGGCTTGCCAGCAGGCATTCGGGGCCGGCCATGGATTGATTGTTTCAGAGTGTTGCAAAGATTTGATCCAGGCCGGAAGTGCGACGGCCAGGGAATGGCTGAGGGCGGGGGGGAGTTCATCAATCCAGGCGCAGGGAATCCGTTGGCGCTGCAAGCTGGACAGGCTCTCCAGGGCGCCAGGCGTGACCTCGGCGTGTTCGGCAGAAACGGCGCCGTGCAGGCGCGTGCGCGCGCCGAAATCCACCAGGCAACCACTGAGGCCGAACAGCACGGCGGTCAGGTTCGGTGCGGCAAGGGGCAAGACTTCAGCATGCGGCATGGAAACGTCCTTGAAATAGCGACAAGGCTATTCATGGACGGTGACAATTGAGTGACACGGATGTGAATCGCTCGCCGTCAGGAGGCGTCGTTCGTGGACCATCGTGCGCGATGCTGCCTAAACCGGGTTTTCCGTCATATACTAACGGTCTTTGCGGCTGGGCCAAGCGCCCGCGTCAGTACAATCCAAGGAGTTTCTCTATGCGCTGGAGCAATCGACTCGCTCAGCTTTGTATGTGTGCCAGCGTGTTGCTGGTTCCGTTCGCAGCCCAGGCTGCCACGGAAGAAGATCCTTGGGAAAGCATCAACCGCCCGATCTACAAGTTCAACGACTTTGTCGATACCTACGCGCTGAAGCCGTTGGCTCAGGGCTACCAGTTCGTTACACCGCAGTTCCTGGAAGACGGCATCCACAACATGTTCCGCAACGTCGGTGATGTGACCAACCTTGCCAACGACGTGTTGCAGGCCAAGCCCGCCGCGGCTGGTGTCGACACCGCGCGTTTGATCTTCAACACCACCTTCGGTTTACTGGGCTTCTTCGATGTGGGCACCAAAATGGGCCTGCACCGCAATGACGAAGACTTTGGCCAGACCCTCGGTTACTGGGGTGTGGGCAGCGGTCCGTACGTGATGCTGCCGCTGCTGGGCCCAAGCACCCTGCGTGATGCGCCTTCCAAGTATGTCGACGGTTATACCGGTCCGTACCCTTACATCAACGATATACCGGTGCGTAACTCGATTTACGGCCTGAACATCGTTGACACTCGCGCTAGCCTGTTGTCAGCCGAGAAGCTGGTCACTGGCGACAAATACACCTTTATTCGCAATGCATACCTGCAAAACCGCGAATTCAAAGTCAAGGACGGTAAGGTCGAAGACGATTTTTAATCTCGACCGGTAAAACGAAGAGGGCGGCCATTTG
>NZ_JBYVYM010000042.1:0-34212 GCF_058148225.1 Pseudomonas sp. DF5 | reverse complement strand
AGGCGTCAGTCAAAGCACCACAAAACCTCAGACCGCAGCAAACCGCTTATCCAGATAATCAATGATCACCTTGGACTCATACATCCAGGTGGTCTTGCCATCCTCTTCGATGCGCAGGCACGGCACCTTGATCTTGCCGCCTTGCTCCAGCAGGGTTTGGCGATCCTGTTCGCTGTTCTTCGCATCGCGCAAAGCCACTGGAACGTTCAGGCGACGCAGGGTGCGGCGGGTTTTCACGCAGAACGGGCAGGCGTGGAACTGATACAGGGTCAGGTCCTTGGCGGCCGCTTCGACCTGGGCCTGAGCGGCGGCGGGGCGCTGCTTCTTGCCAGGGCGGGTGATGAAGTCGATGAAGATGATCAGTTGGCCGAGGCCGACACGAAGCGCTTTGACGAACACGGTATAAGTCTCTCAGGGCAAACAGAAGGCGCGCAGCTTACCTGATTTTTCGCAGGCGAAAAAAAACCGGCGATCAGTGCCGGTTTTCTTCGTGCTGCGAATTACTTGATCAGGCTGAGAAACTCGCTGCGGGTGGCGGCGTTTTCGCGGAACTCACCGAGCATCACCGAGGTGATCATCGTCGAATTCTGTTTCTCCACACCGCGCATCATCATGCACATGTGCTTGGCCTCGATCACCACCGCCACGCCCAGGGCGCCGGTGACTTGCTGGACCGCGTCGGCGATCTGGCGGCTGAGGTTTTCCTGGATCTGCAGGCGGCGGGCGTACATATCGACGATCCGCGCGACTTTCGACAGTCCCAGTACCTTGCCGCTCGGGATGTAGGCAACGTGCGCCTTGCCGATGAACGGCAGCAGGTGATGCTCGCACAACGAGTAGAGCTCGATGTCCTTGACCAGCACCATCTCGCTGTTGTCGGAGCTGAACAAGGCACCGTTGGTGACCTCTTCCAGCGTCTGTTCATAACCGCGGCAGAGGTACTGCATGGCTTTGGCGGCACGTTTTGGCGTGTCGAGCAGGCCCTCGCGGGACACGTCCTCGCCCAATTGGCCGAGAATCGCGGTGTAATTCTGTTCCAGGGACATGAAACTACCTGTGGGATTTTACGCAAAGGGCAAGGGTACGGTGGCAAACACGGCGCTGCAAGCGTGAAGCGACAGCTTTACTCGTCGCGACCTTCCATCATGGTTCGTTTAAGCATCACGTAAACCGCTCCAGCGCCGCCGTGTTTCGGCTGGCACGAGGTGAAGCCGAGCACCTGTGGATGCTGACGTAGCCAAGTGTTGACGTGACTCTTGATCATCGGCCGCTTGCCGTCCAGACGCACGGCTTTGCCGTGGGTGACGCGTACGCAGCGGATTTCGAATTTGGTTGCTTCAGCCAGAAACGCCCAAAGGGTTTCGCGGGCCTTTTCCACGTTCATGCCATGCAGGTCAAGGCTGCCTTCGAACGGAATCTGTCCGATCTTGAGCTTGCGCATTTGGCTTTCCTGAACACCGTCACGCGCCCACATCAGCTCGTCTTCCGGGCCGACATCAATCACAAACTGATCGGACAGCCCGTCAACGGTGGTCGCATCGGTGCGCACAGTGGCGGCCTGGCGCAGCTTGGCGATTTGCGCGCGATCGGCCTTGGGTTTGCCGGTTTCGGCGCGATCGTGCTTGATCGGCTTGACGCCTTGGATCGCGCTTTTGAACAGGGAAAAATCGTCGTCTTGCATGTCAGCCTCCGCGAAGGGGGGGCAGTTTACCCAAGTCGGAGCGCTATCCATAACAATTGAGGCCCGTCAAAACGCCAGGCCTTTGATTCAGTCGTGTTTTTTCATCAGGTGCGGGGCCATGTTCAGCTCTCGCGACTGGCGCGAACGGCGACGGCAGCGGCGCCACAGCAATACGCCGAGGTACAGCACGAACAGGCCCACCGCCAGAATGATCGCCGAGCCCAGCGGGCTGGCATTCAACTCGCCCAGCGCCGGTGGCCGCCCCAGCAGGCTGGCCGCGCCGGCCATCGCCAGCAATACACCGCACATCGCCAGCAGGGCAGCGAACGCGGCGCCGAAGCGAAATCGCCAGTTGCGTTGGCCCTTGGGCCGCAAGCGGCGTGCATCAAAACCATCGGATAACTTCATTCCGACCTTCCTCAATGGGTATCGGCCCTTCGACCGGGAGTTGACCGGGATGTTCCTGAGGCTAGGGCAATTACGGCAAATGAGAGGCTTTTGCGGATGAGCGGCGGTATGGGCCGCTCATCGACGGTCGATCAGATCAGATCGCGGGTCAGGGCGAGGGTGGCGAAGTTGTCCGCCATGATCGCCATTTCGGTCTGCTGAACCTGCTCGGCGCTGAGGATTGCGCCCTTGCAAGGCAAATCCCGCGTGGCGCAGGCGTCCTCCACCAGGGTGCAGCGAAAGCCCAGGTTCTTCGCCGCACGCACGGTGGTGCTGACGCTGGAGTGACTCATGAAACCGCAAACGATCAGGTCGAGCGAGCCCAGTTGTTGCAGGCGATCGTAGAGTTCGGTGCCGTGAAACGCGCTTGGCAGCAACTTGCCGATGACGGTTTCGCCGCCCTGTGGCTCCAGGCCCAGGATGAACTCACCGCGTTCGCCCTGGGGGTCGAACAGCCCACCGACGGTGCCGAGGTGGCGCACGTGCACGATCGGCCGACCGGCTGCACGGGCAGCGGCCAGCAGGTGTTTGATGTTCGCGACGGCAGCATCCATGCCGCTCAGGGCCAGCGGACCACTGAGGTATTCTTTCTGGGCATCGATGATGACTAGGGTCGCATGACCCAGATTGGCCGCTGCGTAACCACGGCCGCTGAGTTGAAACATCGTTTTTGGAACGGACATTCTGGGGCTCCTTCGGGTGGGGCTTTTGCGGCATTGTCCTCTGGCTGAGCGCTTCTGTGAACCGCTTCCATCGCAGGCACCGCCGTTGCTGGCTCGCAGCCTTGTCAAGATACTCGTTCTGTTCAATAGCTCGCTGAAAAAATAGAAGCGTCCTACATCTGAGCCGGTGTTTTTCCTGCGTCGTCGTGGCGCCTTTTGGCTGTTAGAATCGCCAGTCGTTTTTTCTGGAGTTTACCCCCGTGACCACTTCCCGACTTCGTACCCTGCGTGACCATATCCGTTGGGCCGTCAGCCGCTTCCATGGGGAGGATCTGTTTTTCGGCCATGGGACCGACAACGCCTGGGACGAAGCCCGTCAACTGGTATTGGGTGCGCTGCACTTGCCGTGGGAAATCGCCGACAGCTATCTGGACTGCCGTCTGGAAGACGACGAACTGGCCCATCTGCAAAGTTTGCTCAAGCGTCGCATCGAAGAACGCATTCCGACCGCTTACCTGCTGGGTGAGGCCTGGTTCTGTGGCTTGTCGTTCATTGTCGATGAGCGTGTATTGATCCCGCGTTCGCCGATTGGTGAGCTGATCGAAAAACGTTTCGAGCCGTGGCTGGGTGCCGAACCTGCGCGCATTCTCGACCTGTGCACCGGTTCCGGTTGCATCGGCATCGCCTGTGCCTATGAGTTCCAGAACGCCGAAGTGGTTTTGGCCGACCTGTCGTTCGAAGCGCTGGAGGTGGCTAACCAGAACATCGAGCGCCACGGTGTCGACGAGCGGGTATTCACCGTTCAAGGCGATGGTTTCGATGGCTTGCCGGGGCAACGTTTCGACTTGATCGTGTCGAACCCGCCTTACGTCGATGCGGAAGATTTCGCCGACATGCCGGACGAATATCAACACGAACCCGAGCTGGGCCTGGCCTGTGGCGACGACGGTTTGAACCTGGTGCGCCGGATGCTCGCCGAAGCGGCGGATCATCTGACCGAGAAAGGTTTGTTGATCGTCGAGGTGGGTAACAGCCAGGTTCACGTCGAGGCGTTGTACCCGGAAGTCGATTTCGCCTGGCTGGAGTTCGAGCGCGGTGGGCATGGGGTGTTCATGCTGACAGCGGAGCAGTGCCGCGAGCATCAGGCGCTGTTCGCTTCTTGCGTCTGACCTGAGAAAGCCTTCGCGGGCAAGCCTCGCTCCTACAGGTTTTTTGTGTGCCACATCAATTGGGTACGACACAACACCTGTAGGAGCGAGGCTTGCCCGCGAATGGCGCGCCGCGGATTACGCTATCAACGATGCGTGGCAATCCAGATCAACAACCCCGCCTGAAACACCGCAAACGCCACCAGACACGTAATGGTAAAGCGCAACCCGGCGTCTTCACGCTTGTACTTGCTGACCTTTTCTTCGTGTTTCTTCAGTTTGACTTCCTGTTCCGCCAGGTTTTGCTCGGCTTGCTGAAGCATCTGCGCGGCTTCGAGGATTTCCACCTGTTGCAGCTTTTCGCTGTTCCAGTCACCCAGCAAATCACCGATCTGCACCTCTTTGACACTGCCCTTCAAATGCTGGGCATCGGCGTAGGCCACGTCAAAACCGTGCACCCGCAGAAAGTGGTCGCGGCGCAGGCGCGTGTCTTCGTTCAACGCGTCCTTGTTGTTCAGGTCGGTGCCGTCGACGGTGTAGGCGGGCCATCGTTTCTTTGCCCAAGTGATGCCTTGAGCCGCCATATAGCGCCCGATGCCACGGTTCATCGGCTCGACCTGCAAGCCGCTTTCCGGAGCGAAATGCACGCGTTTGGCGGCGTGATCGACCCACACATCCAGATGATTCTGTTCTTTGCGGACCCGTTGGCCTGGCAGCTTGATGGCCATGCGCAGCAGGCTGTGCTCCTTGCTGTTGCGTTCGGCGTAACCGAATTCGACAAAGCGCAGCGGTCGGCCGCCGGTGTTACGGTCGGTTTGCAACGGCGCCAGGCGGAGCATTTTGTGGTGCTCGACGTGGACGTCCGCCCACGGCAGCTCGACCGCTGGCGGTGTGTCTTTTTCAGCGGTGGAGTCGGGTGAAGTCTGGGTATCAGTCATAACGGCGAGATCCTGTCCAAGCTCTGTTGCCGCCAGTCATAGCGCTGGCGACAAAGGCTTATCGGCCGTTTTTTTCAGGACTGGAGGACAAACAGCGCTTAACTGGGGCGAAGTCCGTCAATAAATCCGAGGATTCGTGCGCCGAGTTCCGCCGCCAGGGGTAATTGCGGATCTTTATAGGAGGCCAATTGCCGCTTCACGTCGTTGGGCACGATACGCAGCACATGGTTCATGCCTTCGATCAGCGCCAGTTCGGCGTCGGGTTTGGCAGCTTTAAGTGCCCTGGCGTCACCCACGCCAACCTGAATGTCGTTGCTGCCTTGAATGATCAGTGCCGGCATCTTCAGTTTGGCGAAAGCGGCCGACGGGTCCTGGCGAAACAGCGAAATCAGGTACGGCTGCACGCTGGGGCGGAAAATCACCTGCAGCTGCGGCGGCACGTTGTCGTCGGTGTGCCCGGCCTTGAGGCTGTCGAGCAGTTCATTGCTGCGCAGCATCAAGGCCGGCGGCAGGCGATTGCTCAACTGCTGGCGCAGCACCTGATCGATCGGCCGGGCGCTGCCGGACATGGAAATCACCGCTGCGGCATTGACGCTGGGTGCCGCCAGGCTGGCGATCAACGCACCTTCACTGTGGCCCAGCAAAATCAGTTGGCCCAGACGCGGATCGGCCTTGAGCTTCTGCCCCCAGGCCACAGCATCGGCCACATAGGCTTCCACCGACAGATTGCGTTCATCCGGTGTGGCCGCAAGGCTCGCCGCCACGCCGCGTTTGTCGTAACGCACACTGGCGATGTTGTGTTTGGCCAGCACCCAGGCCAGCCGTTTGAGGCTGTCGTTGCGCCCGCCGTCGGGGTTGTTTCCGTCACGATCCGTAGGACCGGAGCCGGAAATGATCAGGACAACCGGTACCGGCGTGTCGGACTTGGGTAGCAACAGTGAGCCGAAAAGCTCGCCACTGCCGGTGTCCAGGGTAATCGGGCGTTGCAGGACGGAGGCCTGTACAAAACCGGTAAACAGGGTAAGGCTCAAGGCTAGAACTCGCAGCATCATCACGCCATCATCAACAAGGTGCCGGTTGGACTCGCAGGCACCCATAAGGTTCGAGGATGAACTACTTGGGTAGCCTGCGTATACTGGCGCGCATTACGTATTTTAGGTTCGATTTCACGGAGCGTCCTGCATGTCCGGCAATACCTACGGCAAGCTGTTCACTGTCACCACCGCGGGCGAAAGCCATGGTCCGGCGTTGGTCGCCATTGTCGATGGCTGCCCGCCGGGCCTGGAGATCTCCCTTGAGGACCTGCAGCGCGACCTGGATCGCCGCAAGCCCGGCACCAGCCGCCACACCACCCAGCGCCAGGAAGCCGACGAAGTCGAAATCCTTTCCGGCGTGTTCGAAGGCCGCACCACCGGTTGCGCCATCGGCCTGTTGATCCGCAACACCGACCAGAAGTCCAAGGACTACTCGGCGATCAAGGATCTGTTCCGTCCGGCCCACGCCGACTACACCTACCACCACAAATACGGTGAACGCGATTACCGCGGCGGCGGTCGCAGCTCGGCCCGTGAAACCGCCATGCGCGTAGCCGCCGGCGCGATTGCCAAGAAATACCTGGCCACCCAGGGCATCGTCATTCGTGGCTACATGAGCCAGCTCGGCCCGATCGAAATCCCGTTCAAGACCTGGGATTCGGTGGAAGAGAACGCTTTCTTCAGCCCCGACCCGGACAAAGTACCGGAGCTGGAAGCCTATATGGACCAGTTGCGTCGCGACCAGGATTCGGTCGGCGCGAAGATCACCGTGGTCGCTGAAGGCGTGATGCCGGGCCTCGGCGAGCCGATCTTCGACCGCCTCGACGCCGAACTGGCCCATGCGCTGATGAGCATCAACGCGGTCAAGGGCGTGGAAATCGGCGCCGGTTTTGCCAGCATCGCCCAGCGCGGCACCGAACACCGCGATGAAATGACCCCGGAAGGTTTCCTCAGCAACAACGCCGGCGGCATTCTCGGTGGCATTTCGTCGGGTCAGCCGATCGTTGCGCACCTGGCGCTCAAGCCTACATCGAGCATCACCACGCCGGGCCGTTCCATCGATATCCATGGCAACCCGGTGGAGGTCGTCACCAAGGGCCGTCATGACCCGTGCGTCGGCATCCGCGCCACGCCAATCGCCGAAGCGATGATGGCCATCGTGCTGATGGACCACTTGCTGCGTCACCGCGGGCAGAACGCCGATGTGCGCGTGAGCACTCCGGTGTTGGGGCAGCTTTAATGGCTGATCTGAAAGCCGCTGCAGTCTGATGACGGTGGCGGCGCTCCCGTACTGGCGGCTTTCCAGCTTCTACCTGTTCTATTTCGCCTTGCTCGGTTCGACAGCGCCGTTTCTGGCGCTGTACTTCGATCATCTGGGCTTCAGCGCCGCGCGCATTGGCGAACTGGTGGCGATCCCGATGCTGATGCGCTGCGTGGCACCGAATATCTGGGGCTGGCTCGGTGACTACACCGGGCGACGGCTGGCCATCGTGCGTTTCGGCGCCGCCTGCACCTTGCTGACCTTCTCACTGATTTTCGTCAGCAAAAGCTACGCGTGGCTGGCGATGGTCATGGCCTTGCACGCGTTTTTCTGGCACGCGGTGTTGCCGCAGTTCGAGGTCATCACCCTGGCTCATTTGCGGGGGCAGACGTCGCGCTACAGTCAGATCCGCCTGTGGGGCTCCATCGGTTTCATCATCACCGTGGTGGCGCTGGGCCGATTGTTCGAGTGGCTCAGCCTCGACATTTACCCGGTGGCGCTGGTGCTGATCATGGCCGGGATCGTCGTCAGCAGCTTGTGGGTGCCCAACGCACAACCGGTTCAGGGTGAACGGTTGACGGGGGAGGGATTCCTCCAGCAATTGCGCAGCCCCGGGGTGTTGGCGTTTTACGCGTGCGTGGCGCTGATGCAGATGAGCCACGGGCCGTATTACACCTTTCTGACGTTGCACCTTGAGCGACTCGGTTACAGTCGCGGGCTGATCGGCATGCTCTGGGCGGTCGGCGTGATCGCCGAAGTCTTGATGTTTCTGTTCATGAGCAAGATTCTCGCGCGCTTCTCGGTACGCCGGGTGCTGCTGGCGAGTTTCCTGCTGGCGGCTTTGCGTTGGTTGTTGCTCGGCTCGTTTGCCGAGTTCCTTTGGGTGCTGTTGTTCGCCCAGGTGCTGCACGCCGCCACCTTCGGCAGCTTTCACGCCGCTGCCATCCAGTTCGTGCAACGTAGCTTCGGCGCGCGCCAGCAAGGGCAGGGCCAGGCGTTGTATGCCGCACTGGCCGGCACCGGCGGTGCACTGGGCGCGTTGTATTCCGGCTACAGCTGGAATGCCCTCGGTGCCACATTGACCTTTAGTATTGCCAGCCTCGCAGCCTTTGCCGCTGCCGTTATCATTGCCACACGTATGCAAGAGGACAGGCCATGAGCCTTACCCGTGAACACCTCGCCCAGGAAATCATCGACGCCGGGCGTTTTCTGTATGGCCGCGGCTGGTCGCCGGCCACCAGCAGCAATTACTCGACCCGCCTGTCGCCGACCGAAGCCTTGCTGACCGTGTCCGGCAAGCACAAGGGCCAACTGGGCCCGGACGATGTGCTGGCCACCGACCTGTCGGGCAACAGCCTGGAGCCAGGCAAGAAGCCGTCCGCCGAAACCCTGTTGCACACCCAGCTCTATAGCTGGCGTCCGGAGATCGGCGCGGTGCTGCACACCCATTCGGTGAACGCCACGGTGCTGTCGCGCCTGACGCCGGAAGATTTCATCGAGTTCGAAGACTACGAACTGCAAAAGGCCTTCAGCGGCGTATCGACCCACGAGTCCCGGGTGCGCGTACCGATTTTCGACAACGACCAGGACATTGCGCGGCTGGCCGCCAAGGTGCAGCCTTGGCTCGACGCCCACCCTGATTGCGTCGGCTACCTGATTCGCGGTCATGGCCTCTACACGTGGGGCGCGCGCATGAGCGACGCACTGCGGCAGATCGAGGCTTTTGAATTTTTGTTCGAGTGCGAGTTGAAGACGCGCTCGCTCTTTAACCGTAATGCATGAACTGTTAAGGAGTTGCCCTGATGAGCAGCCTGTCCGTTTACCACGTCTCAAGCCCTGACATTCCGAACAAGGTGCTGACCCACTTTGAAGACATCGCCTCGACCCTGGCCGAGCAGGGCGTGCGTTTCGACCGTTGGCAAGCCGCAGCGAAAATCCAGCCTGGCGCCAGCCAGGAAGAAGTGATCGCCGCGTACCAGGAGCAAATCGACAAGCTGATGACCGAGCGCGGTTACATCACCGTCGATGTGGTCAGCCTGAACAGCGATCACCCGCAAAAAGCCGAGTTGCGTGCCAAGTTTCTCGATGAACACCGTCATGGCGAAGACGAAGTGCGATTTTTCGTCGCTGGCCGTGGCTTGTTCACCCTGCACATCGACGATTACGTGTACGCCGTGCTCTGCGAGAAGAACGACCTGATCTCGGTGCCAGCCGGCACAAAGCACTGGTTCGACATGGGTGAAAACCCGCATTTCGTCGCGATCCGCCTGTTCAACAACCCCGAAGGCTGGGTGGCCAACTTCACCGGCGATGACATCGCCAGCCACTTCCCGTGTCTTGAGGACTGAACCGATGCCGATCAAAGCGATTCTCACCGATATCGAAGGCACCACCAGCGCGGTGAGTTTTGTGTTCGACGTGTTGTTCCCGTACGCGGCTAAACACCTGCCGGACTTCGTTCGCGAAAATGCCGAACGTGCTGACGTCGCCGAACAGCTCGCGGCTGTGCGGCGTGACAGCGGTGAACCACAAGCCGACGTCGAGCGGGTTATCGAAATCCTCTTGGGCTGGATCGCCGAAGACCGCAAGGCCACGCCGCTCAAGGCGTTGCAAGGCATGGTCTGGGAGCAGGGGTACCAGGCCGGGCAGTTGAAGGGCCATGTTTACCCGGACGCCGTTGAAGCGCTGAAACGCTGGCATCAGGAAGGCTATCAACTGTTTGTTTATTCCTCTGGGTCGATTCAGGCGCAAAAACTGATTTTCGGTTGCTCGGAGGCGGGGGATCTGTCGCCACTGTTCAGTGGCTATTTCGACACCACTTCGGGGCCCAAGCGCGAAGCACAGTCCTACCAGCGCATCACCCAGACGATTGGCGTCGAGGCTTCGCAGATTCTGTTTCTGTCCGACATCGTTCAGGAACTGGACGCGGCGCGTATGGCCGGCATGGCAACCTGTGGCCTGGCCCGTGAAGGCGGGGAGTTGGCAGGGCATGTAACGGTGGACAGTTTTGCGCGGATCAGTCCTTCTGCCCTGTAAACCCCAGAACCTGTAGGCGCAGAGCTTGCTCGCGAAGTTGGCAGGGCATGTAACGGTGGACAGTTTTGCGCGGATCAGTCCTTCTGCCCTGTAAACCCCAGAACCTGTAGGAGCAGAGCTTGCTCGCGAAGGCGGCAGGTCAGTCAACATTAATGTCGCCTGACACTCCGCTTTCGCGAGCAAGCTCTGCTCCTACAGGGGATTGCGTGACGATTTACGCCGAGTGATAGGTCGGCAGTGCGAACCGTTGCTGGCTTTGCAGCATGGAAATCTGTGGTAGTTCGCTGGCCTGTTCGGCGACGTCACGGCGAATCGCGCTGATGACCCATGACAGTTGATCGCCGGCATGCAATTGCTGGTAGGAAATCGAACGTTTGAAAACTTTGCCTTCGTGACTGCGCAGGGTCAGCAGAATGCCGCCATCTGGCCGGGGCTGGGTGGTCACTTGGAAGTTGGAGAACAGCGACGCAAATTTTTCCTGGATCAGGCTCATGTCTATCAGCTCCATTTTGTGCTTGAAGGGCAACATGGAGGGGTAGTTGCAGTGATTGTGCCAGTACCTGACTTCTTAAAAATACATATAAATCAATTGGTTATATTTTTAGGATTTTTTGGCTTTCGTGCAATTTGCATGAATGGCCATCGTGCATCCTGCATTTTGCATTTTGCGAGATCGTCGACAACTGGACGGAACCAATCGCAACGGCGGAGTTCCGCTTTGCGAAAGCTTCGGCCGTGGATACAAAACATTGCAAAAACCGCGTGTACAGCTCAAGAAGCCCTGACGTATTTTCGGCCTCAATCAACGCCACCCGACAATAAAAAGATCGAACGGGAGCAACCATGAGCCGCACGCTGCACGACACGATTACCTGGGGCATGATGCTCCGCAAGCTGCCTTCCATTGCCAAAGCCATCCCCCGCGTGGTGAAGGGCATGAAAGTCGCCAACGTCAAGGATCCGACCCAACCGTGTGGTCTCGGCTGGAGCTTCGAGCAGGCGACGTTGCGCAATCCCGATGGCCCGGCATTGCTGCAGGGCGACGTGATACTCACTTATGCACAGGTCAATCAGTGGGCCAACCGCATCGCCCATCACCTGATTGCCCAAGGCATCGGCAAGGGCGATGTGGTCGCGGTCTTTATCGAGAACCGTGTGGAACTGTTGGTGACGATATTGGCGGTGGCCAAGGTCGGTGCGATCAGCGCCTTGCTGAATACCTCCCAGACCCGCGATACCCTGGTTCATAGCCTGAACCTGGTGGCACCTGTAGCGATCGTAGTTGGAGAAGAGCTGGTTCCGGCCTTCAATGCGGTCCGCGAGCGGGTGGTCATCGATGCGGCGCGCACCTGGTTTGTCGCCGATCAAGACACTTACCGCGATCCGGGCAAAACACCCGATGGCTTCATTAACCTGATGGCAGCCAGCTGCGACGCGCCCAATGACAATCCCGTCAGCAGCCGGCAGGTCTTTTTCGACGACCCTTGTTTCTATATCTACACCTCGGGCACCACCGGGTTGCCCAAGGCCGGGGTGTTCAAGCACGGTCGCTGGATGCGCAGCTCCGCCAGCTTCGGGCTGATCGCCCTGGACATGCAGCCGCAGGACGTCGTCTATTGCACCTTGCCGCTGTACCACGCCACAGGGCTCTGCGTGTGCTGGGGCTCGGCGATCAGCGGGGCGTCGGGGTTTGCCATTCGCCGAAAATTCAGCGCCAGCCAGTTCTGGAGCGACGTGCGCAAATACCGGGCGACCACCCTCGGGTACGTCGGCGAATTGTGTCGCTACCTGGTGGATCAACCGCGCAGCGTCGACGACAGTCGGCACAGCGTGACGAAGATGATCGGCAATGGCCTGCGCCCCGGCGCGTGGAGCGAGTTCAAGACGCGGTTTGCCGTCGACCACATCTGCGAGCTGTACGCCGCCAGCGATGGCAATATCGGCTTCACCAACATCCTCAACTTCGACAACACCATTGGCTTTTCCCTGATGGCCTGGGAGCTGGTGGCGTACGACCACGACAGCGGTGCCCCCACGCGGGATGCCAAGGGGTTCATGCGCAAAGTGGCCAAGGGCGAGCAGGGGCTGTTGTTGGCGAGGATCGATGACAAGGCGCCTCTGGACGGCTACACCGATCCGCAGAAGACCGCAAAAGTGGTGCTCCACGATGTGTTCGTGAAGGGCGACCGTTACTTCAATACCGGTGACCTGCTGCGCAACATCGGTTTCGGTCACGCGCAGTTTGTCGATCGTCTGGGGGACACCTACCGCTGGAAGGGCGAAAACGTCTCTACCACCGAGGTCGAGAACATCCTGTTGCAACACCCGCACATCGCCGAAGCCGTGGCCTATGGTGTGGAAATCCACAACACCAACGGGCGGGCGGGGATGGCGGCCATTACACCGGCCGAATCCCTGGCGACCCTCGATTTTGGTGAGTTGCTGGCGTTCGCCAGGCAGCAAATGCCGGCCTATGCGGTGCCGCTATTCCTGCGGGTGAAAGTGAAAATGGAAACCACCGGGACCTTCAAATACCAGAAGACCCGGCTCAAGGACGAAGCTTTCGACCCGAGCAAAACTGGCGGTGACCCGATCTACGCCTGGCTGCCGGGCACCGAGACTTACGTGCAAGTCACCGAGCAGGTGCTGGCGGATATTCGCGGTGGCAGGTATCGCTATTGAATCTGGCTATGACTGTCCATGAGAAAAAACAAGTGACAGGCTCCGGGCTGCTCGGGAAACTATCGGCTTTCCGATTGACCGAATGTGGAGTCCCCAATGTCAGACAAAAGCCGCCAGATGACCCCCGAAGAGGCTGCTGAATTTGCCGAACAGGTGTTCAACAAAGCGCGCGAGGGCGATGCAGCCATGATGGCTGCGCTACTGACCAAGGGCCTTCCGCCGAACCTGCGCAACCACAAGGGCGACACTTTGCTGATGCTCGCCGCCTATCACGGCCATGTCGACACGGTAAAAGTCCTGCTCGAACACAAGGCTGATCCCGAGATTCGCAACGACAACGGCCAGAGCCCGATTGCCGGTGCGGCGTTCAAGGGTGATCTGGCAGTGGTCAAAGCGTTGGTGGAAGGTGGCGCTGAAGTGGAAGGTTCGTCCTTCGACGGTCGCACTGCGCTGATGATGGCGGCGATGTTCAACCGCGTCGAAATCATCGACTACCTGATCAGCAAAGGCGCCGACCCGGCAGCCAAGGACGCCAATGGCGTGTCTGCGCTGGACGCGGCCAAGACCATGGGCGCGGCGGATACCACGGCTCAGCTGCAAAAACTCCTGGCCTGATTCGGGCTTTTGTGGCGAGGGAGCTTGTCGGATCGCCGCACCGTCCCGCTCGGCTGCGAAGCAGTCGTAAACTCGGCGAATGCGGTCTATCTGAATGACCACGATGGCGGATTTTGGGGCTGCTTCGCAACCCAGCGGGAGCAAGCCCCCTCGCCACAGGTTCCTGCCTGGTCCCGCAATCCGTTTGCGAATGCGTTATCCTTCGCGCCCTCAAAATTCCCTCGCTACAGGATCCACCTCATGAAAGCCGCACTCGTCGAACTCATCAGCAAAATCAGCTCCGGGTGCATGGGCGAGGACGAAATCCTGAAAATCGCTGACGAAGCGGCTCAGGCCTACGCCAATCCCGAGGCTTTTCTAGCGGCCAATCCAGATATCAACTACGACGACACCTTTCCGATCCCGCTGGGCGAGTGGGTCGTCGTTGGCAGTCTGCCGGAAACCGTACTGTTCCAGGCCGACACCTACATGGACCTGTTCGCACAGATCGTCGCCTCGTTCGGCCCCGGCGTTGAGTTCAACATCAAGCCCAAGCAACTGGCCAAGACCGAAGCCTTGACGGCACTCAATCGTATTCAGGTGCAGATGAGCAGCCTGAACAAGGAAAACGGCGGCTACACCTTGATGAATTTCAGCCAGCTGCTCGACGATGAACTGCAAGTGGTGCTGGTCTACGGCAACGACGTGCCACGGGTGTTGGAGTTGTGCGCCGAAGTCGGCATCGCCGCCGCGCCCTCCCTGGAAGCCCTGAAGGTGGCCGTCCACGTCTGAAACCGTCTACAACGGTAATAAAACGGAACCCTCGCCAGGCCCGACTATCCTAAGAGTGCCTACCACTTTTCGGGAGCGACACCATGGGTTCCACGTTCAACACTCTGATCGGCCTGATCATTTTTGCCCTGGACATTTGGGCCATCATCAATGTGCTTAAAAGTGGCGCCGAAGTCGGGATGAAAGTCCTCTGGGTGCTGTTGATCCTGTTGCTGCCGGTGCTGGGCCTGATCATCTGGGCCATCGCCGGGCCAAGAGGCGATGTGCGGATCTGACGATCTTCATGGTAGGAGCGAGGCTTTCCCGCGAAAGGATCGCTGCGGTGTACCTGATAGACCGAGTCATCGTTCTTCGCGGGCAAGCCTCGCTCCTACCGGTGTGTGCATCAGAAGGTTCGACCTGTCATGTTCCGCGACGTAGAATGCGCGCCTTTCCCGGTCAATCGAGGCGATCGATTGGCCATCATGGGCGGGTAACCGTCCGTTGCCACCCGCATTCATCGGAGCACTTCCCATGAGCAATACCCCAACCAGCGAGTACCTGGAAACCCTCTACGAAGGCTATGGCCAGCGTTTTCGCATGGAAAAACTGCTGCACGAAGTGCGCACCGAACACCAGCACCTGGTGATCTTCGAAAACCCGCGCATGGGCCGGGTGATGGCGCTGGACGGCGTGATCCAGACCACCGAAGCCGACGAGTTCATCTACCACGAAATGCTCACCCACGTGCCGATCCTCGCCCATGGCACCGCCAAGCGCGTGCTGATCATCGGTGGTGGCGACGGCGGCATGCTGCGTGAAGTGGCCAAGCACCGCAGTGTCGAGCACATCACCATGGTCGAGATCGACGGCACCGTGGTCGACATGTGCAAGGAATTCCTGCCGAACCACTCCAAGGGTGCGTTCGATGATCCACGCTTGAACCTGGTGATCGACGACGGCATGCGTTTCGTCGCCACCACTACCGAAAAGTTCGACGTGATCATTTCCGACTCCACCGACCCGATCGGTCCGGGCGAAGTGCTGTTCTCCGAAAACTTCTACCAGGCGTGCCGCCGCTGCTTGAACGAAGGCGGCATTCTGGTGACCCAGAACGGCACCCCGTTCATGCAAATCGAAGAAGTCAAAACCACCGCCGGTCGCCTGCGCAGCCTGTTCCCGGACTGGCACTTCTATCAGGCGGCCGTGCCGACCTACATCGGCGGCGCGATGACCTTTGCCTGGGGCGCGACCGATACCGCCTATCGCAAATTGTCCCGCGAAACCCTGCAACAGCGTTTCGCCGGCAGCGGCATCATCACCCGCTACTACAACCCGGAAATCCACATCGGTGCCTTTGCCTTGCCGCAGTATGTGTTGCAAGCGGTGAATAAACCCAGCAACGACTAAATCCTGCGCGTAACCCCTGTGGGAGCGGGCTTGCTCGCGAAGGCAGTCTTTCAGTCGATAGATATGTCGACTGACACACCGCTTTCGCGAGCAAGCCCGCTCCCTCAGGTTTTGTTTTTTACAGGCTGGCGGGGTGTAATCGGTTTGAACGATCGGTCAGGACAAAAGTCCAGATAGATGTAGGCCCATCCATGGGTTTTATCGAGGAGGCACCGATGCAAAAGTGGAAAATCACTTTCGTGGATGATCACGGTGAAACAGTCGACGAACTCTTCGAGTGCGAGGAATGCCCGAATAGCGAGCAGGCCGCCAAACTCATTCGTGCCCGGCGCCTGCCGGTCGCTGCTGAACTTGATCTCAATGATCTGGAGGGGCGTACTGCTGATCCGACTGTCAAAAGTCTGAAATCCCAAAACAGCATTGAAATCCTCAGCATTACTCCAATTTGATACATCTCCTGTCACATTCACCACCAGGCCTTGGCAGCGGCTCTGTGTTGAGGCTACTCTGCAACCGAGATCAGCGAATGACTCGCTAAGGTCTGGTCTTGTCAGCTACATGCTTGTTTCCCGGCGGCAACCTCTGTTGTCGTATCGCTTTCATCAATCGATTGAAAGTGCAGGGAATACGGAAAGTCTATCCATCAGTCTGAGGGGGACGTTTCATGAGCACAGCCTATCAAGAAGACATCAGCAGCAGCGTGCTGCGCCGCATGAAAGAAGGCGGTTTCGACTTTTCACGATTCCATCCCATCGAGTTCTACGCCATTTTCCCGGACGAGGAGCGGGCACGCAGGGCGGCGGGTCATTTTTGTGGTGAATCCTTGAATGCCCAGATCAGCGTGCGTGACGATGGCGCGTGGTCTCTGGAACTGAGCAAAGTGATGTACGCCACTTACGACGGGATCGGCGACTTTGAGCAGAACTTCGAGGCGGTGGTCGAGCCTCTGGGCGGCATCATCGAGGGATGGGGCGTCAAACAGGAGATACGAGGGCTACTCGCATAAGCTTATGAACAGCAACAATACTCAGCAACGGCTGACCTTCGGGTCGGCCGTTTTCGTTTGTGGGTTTGGAAAGTGTTTTTTGACCTTGCTTTTATTTCACAACATTTCAAACAGGCTAAAAAAAACCGCCTGATCAGGCGGCTAAAAGGGAAGTCCGGTCATTTTTCCAGCGAATGCACGGATTATCCGCATCTCCCTCCCGAGCAGTGAAATCAACTCTGACTATGCTGCTGATAGGCGACAGCATTGCTTCGCCATGAAGCGGGGGCGATCAGGGTGGGGCAATTACCGCACAGGATTGGTGCGGTGCGTGCGGCAGCATTATCCAACTGGTTGATATCAAAGCGTTTCTGCCGATGGCACGGGCCTTGCGAAGGCCTGGATGTCCGGGTGACAAGGAGTACGGCATGATCCGCACCTATTTTGACGAGATGTACGATGCCGGCGGCCAGGTCCGCCCGCATTATCGGGAGTTTGCCCGTTGGCTGGCCGAAACGCCTGACGAGCTTTTGGCACAACGGCGACGCGAGGCCGATCTGTTATTTCATCGCGCCGGGATTACCTTCACGCTCTATGGTGATGAGCAGGGGACAGAGCGCCTGATTCCCTTCGACACCATTCCCCGCAGCATCCCCGCCAGTGAATGGCGGGTCGTCGAACGCGGCTGCATTCAGCGGGTCAAGGCATTGAACATGTTCCTTGCCGACCTCTATCACGAGCAGCGCATCATCAAGGCCGGCATCATCCCGGCCGAGCAAGTGCTGGCCAACGAGCAATACCAGTTGGCGATGCAGGGGCTGGATCTGCACCGCGATATCTATTCGCACATTTCCGGCGTCGACCTGGTGCGCGATGGCGACGGCACGTACTACGTGCTTGAAGACAACCTGCGTACCCCCAGCGGCGTGAGCTACATGCTCGAAGACCGCAAAATGATGATGCGCCTGTTCCCCGAGTTGTTCGCGGCCCAGCGCATCGCTCCGATCGACCACTACCCGAATCTGTTGCTCGACACCCTGAAAAGCTCCAGCCCGATCGACAACCCGAGCGTGGTGGTGCTGACGCCGGGGCGTTTCAACAGTGCGTTTTTCGAGCATGCGTTCCTCGCTCGGGAAATGGGCGTTGAACTGGTGGAAGGCGCCGACCTGTTCGTGCGCGACGACAAGGTGTTCATGCGCACCACGGACGGGCCGAAAGCGGTCGACGTGATCTACCGTCGCCTCGATGATGCGTTCCTCGATCCACTGGCGTTCAACCCCGATTCGATGCTTGGCGTTCCAGGGCTGCTGTCGTCTTACCGCTCCGGCAATGTGGTGCTGGCGAATGCCATCGGCACCGGGGTCGCGGACGACAAGTCGGTGTATCCCTTCGTCACGGACATGATTCGTTTCTACCTCGATGAAGAGCCGATCCTGAAGAACGTGCCGACGTGGCAGTGTCGTAATCCTTCTGAATTGTCCCACGTGCTGGCCAACCTTCCGGAGCTGGTGGTCAAGGAAACCCAAGGCTCCGGTGGTTACGGAATGCTGGTGGGGCCGGCGGCGACGGCGGCGGAAATCGAGTCTTTCCGCGAGCGGATCAAAGCCAAGCCCCACGCGTACATCGCGCAACCGACGTTATCGTTGTCGACCTGTCCGACCTTTGTCGAAAACGGCATCGCTCCGCGCCACATCGACCTGCGTCCGTTCGTATTGTCTGGTCGCGAAACCCGGGTTGTGCCCGGCGGTTTGACCCGTGTCGCCTTGCGTGAAGGCTCCCTGGTGGTGAATTCCTCCCAGGGCGGCGGAACCAAGGACACCTGGGTGGTCGAGGATTGAAGGAAGCCTGCCATGTTAAGTAGAACTGCCTCGGATCTGTATTGGATGTCGCGTTACCTGGAGCGGGCGGAAAACCTCGCACGGATGCTCGACATCAGTTATTCGCTGTCGCTGATGCCCCAGGACGGTCGTGGCGACGGCTTGCACGAACTGGCCATGCCGTTGCTGATCACCGGCACCCTGGACGATTACCTGGCGCGCCACGGCGATCTGCATGCCGAACGGCTGCTGCATTTTTTCGCCTTGGACGCGGCCAACCCGGCGAGCATCTACAGCTGCCTCGGTGCCGCGCGAGCCAGCGCCCATGCGGTGCGTGGGCGAATCACCGCCGACATGTGGGAAAACATCAACGCCACCTGGCTGGAAATTCGCGGGATCGCCGAGCAGGGCTTGAGTCGCTACGGCATGAGCCGTTTCTGTGAGTGGATCAAGGAACGTTCCCACCTGTTCCGCGGCGCTTCCTACGGCACGATCATGCGTAACGACGCGTTCCGCTTCATTCGCCTGGGCACCTTTGTCGAAAGGGCCGACAACACCTTGCGCCTGCTCGATGCCCGTTACGAAATGGCCGGCGATCAGGCCGCAGCGGTCAGCGACGGCACGGCCCACGCCTATTACCAGTGGAGCGCCTTGCTGCGGGCCTTGTCGTCGTTCGAGGCCTACACCGAAATCTACCGCGACGCCCCCGGCGCCCGGCATGTGGCCGAGCTGTTGTTGCTGCGCGCCGACGTGCCGCGATCCCTGCGAGCCTGCACCGAAGAGATCGACCAGATTCTCGCTCAACTGCCGGGGGCCAACGGCCGTCCCGCACAACGCCTGGCGGCGGAAATGGACGCGCGCCTGCGCTACACCGGTATCAACGAAATCCTCGAAGAAGGCCTGCACGCCTGGCTGACCGAGTTCATCCCGCTGGTGCGCCAGTTGGGCAATGCCATACACAGTTCCTATCTGGAGGCTGCATGAGACTTTCCATTAGCCACGAGACCGCCTATCACTACGAAGATCAGGTGCGGGCGAGCATCCAGTACCTGCGACTGACACCCCACGACAGCGAGCGCCAGCACGTGCTGAGCTGGCAACTCGACCTGCCGCGCCCGGTGCGTGCGCAACTCGATCCGTTCGGCAACATCCTGCATGTGCTGACCCTGGACGAGCCGCATGAGGCGATCATCATCGGCGCCCGTGGCCAGGTCGACATCGACGAGCTGCGCGAAGCCGAGCACGAGAGCCAGTCGGCGCTGCCGTTCTTGCGCTTCACGCGCCTGACCGAAGCCGACGAAGCCTTGCGTGCATTCGCCGAGAAGGCGTGCAAACAACGGCGGGATCGCACGGCGCTGATCGATTTGATGCATGGCTTGAACCAGCACATGACCTACACACCGGGTTCCACTGAAGTGGAGACCAGCGCCGCGCAAGCTTTCGCCGGGCGTTCCGGGGTCTGCCAGGACCATACCCATGCGTTTCTCGCCTGCGCCCGCAGCCTGGGCATTCCCTCGCGTTATGTGTCGGGGTATTTGTACAGCGAGAACAGCGAGCACTTGGCCAGTCACGCCTGGGCGGAAGCCTGGCTGGATGACGCCTGGTACAGCTTCGACGTGACCAACGAACTGGCCCGCCCTGAGCGCCACCTGAAACTGGCCGTGGGCCTGGACTACCTCGACGCCTGCCCGGTGCGCGGCATGCGTCGTGGCGGCGGGTACGAGCAGATGCATGCCAAGGTGTTTGTCTCGCCAACGCCTGCGCCGGTGATCTCCGTCCAACAGCAGTAGCAGTCATTCATTGTGGCGAGGGAGCTTGCTCCCGCCGGCCGATCCGCGACCGGGCGCAGCAGTCGCAAACCCGGCGAATGCGGTTTGCCTGACGGATCGCGTCGCCTGATTTGAGGGCCGCTTCGCGCCCCAGCGGGAGCGAGCTCCCTCGCCACAGGTGGGTGTTTACTTGGTCGAAGACACCTTGCGTCCCGCCATGTGCTTCAAATACCCCACCAACAACTCCAGATCCCTCTCCGGCAATACCGTCGGCGAGAACGCGGGCATCTTCGCCTGCGGCCACTGGCGCAAACTCTGCGGATCACGAATGTAACGCTTGAGGAAATCCGCGCCGAAATACTCGGTCGGGTTGAACGGAATATTCAGGTCCGGTCCGAATTGCGCGTCCCCCGCGCCATTGAGTCGATGGCAGGCCAGGCAGTTTTTCTGAAACAGCGCAAAGCCTTTGTTCACCGGATGGTCCGCCTTCAGCGCGGGATCGGGGAGCAGGGCAGGGAAGCGCTCGGCCACCGGGGCCATGCGTTTGATACTCGCGACCTCGAACGGCCATTGTTCGGGGCTGATATTGCCCGCCTGCGGATCGGTCCAGACCAGGTAGAACGGCCCGGCACTGTGCTTGCCCTCGGACAGTGGCGGCCACGGCTTGGCCGGGTCTTCAATCGCCAGCCAGGCCCGCGCGCCCTGGGTATTGAGCAACGGCGCGGCGGCCAGTTCGGCGGCAAAACCGTCCAGGGCCACGGCTTGCAAGTGGTCGTCAGGCTTGATGCCCGTCAACAACGCCGCCATTGGTACGGCGCGATAGCTCATGTCCCGTTTGTAGGAAACGTCGTTGGTGATCGTGATGGGCTGAACCTGAGGATGCTTGAGCAATTCCTCGGTCTGCCAGGTGCGAGAACTTGCACCCAGCTCAAGATTCAGCTGTGCGGCAGACAGAGGCGTGCTGAGCAGCAAGGCCCCAAACAGAATGAGCGCTTTCAAATGATCGTCGTCCATGTCGTGGAAGTGCCGCAAAGGTTGGCACAGCCAATCAGGCCCGGATAGCGAGCCAGTCACATTTTTATCGGGTGTAATGAAAACCCCCGCTGCTCGATCAGCCAAGCACCTTGGTCAGGTTCGGCAAAATCAACAACAGCGTAGTAGCAAATAGAATGAGCCCGGCTTGACGTACTTTCGAATGTTTGAACATGGCTTGACCGCCTTTTTTGTTATTTCCTGGTTGCCTGCCTGCATATCTCCATGACGGCAGAGCGCTGCACTTCCTGTAGGACGAGAGCCTCGGCAAAACCCGACGACAACTTCGTACAGGTTTACATTAGGGCCCGCGTCACGCTTGGCTTAGATCCATTTCGTATGGGCTTAGCGCTGATCGCTGCCAAAAAGACATGAGGCCTATGGCCATCTTCTTGGGCGCCCGTTGGCTAGACAGCTTGGTGACACGAATCGATTAATCCGATAGCTGACTACCGTTCGTCTGAGCGTGACCGTCAACGCCAATGAGCGCTGTGGTCATTGAATCCACGGCTGCTCGGCATAAGGTGAGGGCATAGAGATCACCCTCAGGTTCGAGAACGCCATGACCCAAGCTTTGATATTCGACGCGTTACGCACGCCCCGTGGCAAAGGCAAGGCCAATGGCGCCTTGCACAGCGTCAAACCGGTGAACCTGGTGGCCGGGCTGCTGACGGCGTTGCAGCAGCGCATGTCCCTGGACACCAGTCAGGTCGATGACGTGGTGCTTGGCTGCGTGACGCCTGTCGGTGATCAGGGCGCCGACATTGCCAAGACCGCCACACAAGTGGCCGATTGGGACGTCAGCGTGGCGGGTGTGCAACTCAATCGCTTCTGCGCGTCGGGGCTGGAAGCAGTGAACCTGGGCGCGATGAAAGTGCGTTCCGGCTTCGAAGATCTGGTGGTGGTCGGCGGTGTCGAGTCGATGTCCCGCGTCCCCATGGGCAGCGACGGTGGAGCCTGGGCGCTGGATCCGGAAACCAACTTGCACAGCCATTTCACACCCCAGGGCGTGGGCGCCGATCTGATCGCGACAATCGAAGGTTTCAGTCGTCAAGACGTCGATGCCTTCGCGTTGCACTCGCAGCAGAAGGCGGCGCGGGCGCGGGCGAATGGTTCCTTCAACAAGTCGCTGGTGCCGGTGCAGGACCAGAACGGCATCATCCTGCTCGATCACGATGAGTTCATTCGCGCCGATTCGACAATGGAAGGCCTGGGCAAGCTCAAGCCGAGTTTCGAAATGATCGGGCAAATGGGCTTCGACGCCACGGCATTGCGGGTGTACAGCCAAGTCGAGCGGATCAACCACGTTCACACGCCGGGCAACAGCTCCGGGATCGTTGATGGCGCGGCACTGATGCTGATCGGCTCCGAAGCGAAGGGCCGGGCACTGGGTTTGCAGCCACGCGCGCGGGTCGTCGCCACGGCGGTCACCAGCACCGACCCGACCATCATGCTCACCGGCCCGGCGCCGGCCACCCGCAAGGCACTGGCCAAGGCCGGACTGCGGGTCGAAGACATCGACCTGTTCGAAGTCAACGAAGCGTTCGCCTCGGTCGTGTTGAAGTTCATCAAGGACATGGCCATCGACCCGGACAAGGTCAACGTCAACGGTGGCTCCATCGCCATGGGCCACCCGCTCGGCGCCACCGGTTGCGCGATTCTCGGCACGCTGCTCGATGAACTGGAAACCCGGCGCCTGCACTATGGCCTGGCGACATTGTGTGTCGGCGGCGGCATGGGCATTGCCACCATCATCGAACGCCTCTGAGCCTGCGTTTAAGAAAATCCGACTCAAGGAAAATTGCCATGACCCAAGCCATTCGTTACGAAAAGGGCCAGGACCGGATCGTCGTCCTGACCATCGACATGCCGGGCCAGAGCGCCAACACCATGAACGCGGTCTACCGCGAGGCCATGGCCACCTGTGTCGAGCGCCTGGTCGCCGACAAGGATGCGATAGCCGGCGTGATCATCACCTCGGCCAAGAAAACCTTCTTCGCCGGTGGTGACCTCAATGAACTGATCAAGGTCGGCAAGCCCGAAGCCAAGGCCTTTTACGACATGGTGCTGACCCTCAAGGGCCAACTGCGCACCCTGGAAACCCTCGGTAAACCGGTGGTTGCCGCCATTAACGGCGCGGCGCTCGGCGGCGGCTGGGAAATCTGCCTGGCGTGCCATCACCGTGTAGCGCTCGACAACCCGTCGGTGCTGCTTGGCCTGCCGGAAGTCACCCTCGGCCTGTTGCCGGGCGGCGGCGGGGTGGTGCGCATGGTGCGCATGCTGGGCATCGAAAAAGCTCTGCCGTATCTGCTGGAAGGCAAGAAAATCCGCCCGCAACAGGCGCTGCAAGCGAGGTTGATCGACGAGTTGGCCGTCGATCACGATGAGTTGATGGCCAAGGCGCGGGCGTGGATTGCTGCTCATCCGGTTGCTGTGCAGCGCTGGGACGTGAAGGGTTATCAGATCCCTGGCGGTACGCCGTCGGATCCGAAAGTCATGCAGATGCTGGCCATCACGCCGTCGATCCTGCGCAGTAAAACCCAGGGGTGCCTGCCCGCACCGGAGAAAATCCTCTGCGCCGCAGTGGAGGGCGCCCAGGTGGATTTCGACACCGCGCATCTGATCGAAACCCGCTACTTCACCGAACTGACTACGGGCCAGGTGTCGAAAAACCTCATCGGCACCTTTTGGTTCCAGCTCAATGAGATCAATGCCGGCGGTTCGCGACCTCAGGGCATAGCGCCTTACGTGACGAAGAAAGTCGGCGTGCTCGGCGCCGGGATGATGGGCGCGGGCATCGCGTTTGTCAGCGCCTCGGCCGGCATCGATGTGGTGCTCAAAGACATCAATCTCGCAGCGGCAGAGAAGGGCAAGGCCCACTCGGCGGCGCTGCTGGACAAGAAGGTTGCTCGGGGCCAACTGAGCCGGGAACAGCGCGAAGCGATTCTGACGCGAATCCATACCACCGAAAATGATGCGGATCTGGCTGGTTGCGATTTGATTATCGAAGCGGTGTTTGAAGATCGCGAACTGAAGGCCAGGGTCTCGTCGGCGGCGCAAGCCGTTGTCGGCCCGGATGCGGTGATCGCCTCTAACACCTCGACCTTGCCGATCAGCAGCCTGGCCACCGCTGTGCCGGACCAGAGCAAATTCATCGGCCTGCATTTCTTCAGCCCCGTGGAGAAAATGCCGTTGGTGGAAATCATCAAAGGCGTCCATACCAGCGACGAAACCCTGGCTCGCGGGTTCGATTTCGTCCTGCAAATAAAGAAAACTCCGATTGTGGTCAACGACAGTCGCGGTTTCTTCACATCGCGGGTGTTCGGCACCTTTACCAACGAAGGCATCGCGATGCTCGGCGAAGGGGTGAGTGCGCCGATGATCGAGACCGAAGCGCGCAAGGCCGGCATGCCTGTCGGGCCTCTGGCGATCTCCGACGAAGTTTCCCTCAGCCTCATGAGCCATATCCGCGAGCAAACCGCCAAAGACCTGCGAGCGGAAGGGAAACCGCTGATTGAGCACCCGGCGTTCGCTGTGATTGACTTGCTGCTCAAGGAATACAAGCGTCCGGGCAAGGCTGCTGGAGGTGGTTTCTACGATTATCCGGCCGCAGGACAGAAGCATTTGTGGCCGGAGCTGAAATCCCGTTTCGAGAAAACCGACCGGCAGATTTCGCCGAAGGATGTGCGTGATCGACTGCTGTTCATACAAGCCATCGAAACCGTACGTTGTGTAGAGGAGGGCGTGCTGACCTCAACGGCGGATGCCAACGTTGGCTCGATCTTCGGCATCGGTTTCGCGGCCTGGACCGGCGGTGCGTTGCAGTTCATCAACCAATACGGTGTGAAAGACTTCGTCGCCCGCGCCCAATACCTGGCCGAGCAGTATGGCGAACGCTTCACGCCGCCTGCGCTGTTGCTGGAGAAAGCCGCCAAGGACGCGTTGTTCTAAGGGGCGTTCTAAGGGACCGATGACGCCTTCCGGGGCTTGCCTTGCCACCGTGTTTCAAGGCAGGCTCTGGGGTGTGCATTATTCCCACCATGTGTCAGGTATTTTTTATGTCGTTACGCATCTGCATTCTGGAAACCGACATCCTGCGTCCGGAACTGGTCGATCAATATCAGGGTTACGGGCAGATGTTCCAGCGTCTGTTTTCGCAGCAACCCATCGCGGCCGAATTCAGCGTGTACAACGTGATGCAGGGCGAATATCCCAGCGATGACCAGACCTTCGATGCGTATCTGGTCACCGGCAGCAAGGCCGATTCCTTCGGCGCCGACCCGTGGATTCAAACCCTCAAAACGTACCTGCTGAGCCGCTACGAACGTGGCGACAAATTGCTGGGCGTGTGCTTCGGCCATCAACTGTTGGCACTGCTGTTGGGCGGCAAGAGCGAGCGGGCGACCCAGGGCTGGGGCGTCGGCACCCACAAATACAAACTCGCGGCCAAGGCGCCGTGGATGAGCCCGGTGAGGGAAGAACTGACGCTGCTGATCAGTCACCAGGATCAGGTCACCGCGCTGCCGGAAAACGCTACGGTGATTGCTTCGAGCGATTTCTGCCCGTTCGCCGCATACCACATCAACGATCAAGTGCTGTGCTTCCAGGGGCATCCGGAGTTCATTCACGATTACTCACGGGCGTTGTTGGATATTCGTCAGGAAGCGCTGGGCGAGCAGATTTATTCGAAAGGTATGGCGAGTCTTGAACACGAGCATCACGGCACTACCGTCGCAGAGTGGATGATGCGGTTTGTGGCGCACAAGCCTGAGACTGACTCGGTTAAGCCTTAAAAGCTTCGCGGGCAAGCCTCGCTCCTACGGATAACCCTGTAGGAGCGAGGCTGCCCGCGAATTTTGCAGACGCCTCGGTTCCGACTACAACCACCCAGACTTTTTGAAGCTCGCCCACAAACCGACGCATCCAACGGTAATAAACCCCAGCACCGCGAAATACCCGTAATGCCAAGTCAACTCTGGCATGTCCTGGAAGTTCATCCCGTAAATCCCCGCTATCGCCGTCGGAAACGCCAGAATCGCAGCCCACGCCGCAAATTTGCGCTGCACCACGCTCTGGCGCGACGCCTCCAGCAACACCCCGACCTCGATGGTCTGGCTGGCAATGTCCGCCAGGGTCGTGAGGTCTTCCATCTGCCGCGTGACATGAATCTGCACATCGCGAAAGTACGGGCGCATGTTTTTGTCGATGAACGGAAAGCTCAGATTCTGCAGTTCCTCACCGATCTCCACCATTGGCGCCGCAAACCGGCGCAAGCGCAATACATCGCGGCGCAGGCCGTGGAGTTTCTGGATGTCGTGCTCGTTCAGCGAACCGCAAAGGACATTGCGTTCCAGCTCATCGATCTCGGCATGAATCGCTTCGCCCATAGGCTGGTAGTTTTCGATCACGAAATCGAGGATGGCATAGAGTACGAAATCTTCCCCATGCTCCAGCAACAGCGGGCGCGCCTCACAGCGTTGTCGGACATGGGCGTAGGATGCCGAGTGACCATTGCGCGCGGTAATGATGTAACCCTTGCCGGCGAAGATATGCGTTTCGATGAACTGCAATTTGCCTTCATGGCGGATCGGCGAATACGTGACGATAAACAGTGCATCGCCGAACGTTTCCAGCTTCGGTCGGCTGTGTTTTTCCAGGGCGTCTTCGATGGCCAGTTCGTGCAGGTTGAACTGGCGTTGCAGGTTGAACAGCTCCTGCGCATTGGGCTCTTCGAGGCCGATCCACACAAAGTGACCAGGCTTGGCTGCCCAGGCAGCGCCTTCGTCGAGGGTGATGTTGGTGACTTTCTTACCGGCGCTGTAAACCGCAGCAGCAACGACTCTACCCATGATGATTCACTTCTTATTGGTCGCTTTCTATTGGTAAAGACTGGCGGTGCCAGGCAGGTTTCAGCTTAACCTTGTCTACTGCTTGAGAGTCAGCAAAATCTGCGGAGTTCGCAGGCAAAAGAAAACCCGCACAGGGCGGGTTTTCTATCAGGCGGCTTGTAGCTGCCGATCCATCGAGTCGATGCATTCACGCATCTGCTCACGGCACTGGGCGATCAACATCGGCATGTCATCCAGGCTCAATCCGGCCGTAGGAATTGCCGGCAACGAACGGATCAGAATCTTCCCACTGCGCCAGCGGTTCAATCGCATGTGTTTGACGTAACTGCTGACACACACCGGCACGATTGGCACACCGGCGGCAATCGCCATCTGGAACGCGCCTTTCTTGAACGGCAGCAGTTCTTCGCCAAGGTTGCGGGTGCCCTCGGGGAAGACCCAGATCGAGGTGTCTTCATTCTGCAAGGTGTGAGTGGTGGTCAGCATCGACTGGCGTGCCTTATGCGCATTGCCACGGTCGATCAACACATTGCCGGCCAGCCAGAACAGCTGCCCGAACAGCGGCACCCATTTCAGGCTCTTCTTGCCAATGCACACAGTACGGCGGGGCACTACGTTGCCGAACACAAACAGGTCGTAGTTGGATTGGTGGTTGGCGATGATCACGCAGCTGTCAGGTTTATCCATCAACGGCCCGACATCGGCCTTCACCCGCAAACGCAAGATGCACATCGCCGGCCACGCATACAGGCGCGCGCACAAACGGCTGTTGTCCGGATTGAATGGCCGGCACAGTCCGAGAATTACTCCGAGCACACCGGCCAGAATAAAGTGCAGGCCCATCAATAACATACGAAACACAAACAGCATTTAAAGGCCCGCCGGGACAAAAGGTGGCGCAGTGTACGGATGTGCACTGTTTTCGGCAATTGCCGCTATGGAAGTGGGAGATAGCCGATGTTTGAGCGTATGTTTCCGACTTGTGGGTCAGATGCGGCCTAGAGCGGTTGTAAGGTTTTAAACCAGACACCCAAGAAAAAGCCCGACACGACGGTCGGGCTTTTCGGTGCAACGCGTTCGGGCTTAGCCCATGTGCTCCTGATCCAGGATGATCGCGTTGTCCAGCGTCTCCAGCAGCGCCTTGCGCGTTTTCAACTTGGTGTTCTTGTGGGCGATCATGTTGAGCTTCTTCAACTGACGAGCCGCCGCCAGCGCCGCGCCTTGCAACTCTTCGGCCGACACCACCATATCGAGGAAGCCGGCATCCACGGCGCTTTGTGGATTGAACATCTCGGCATTGATCACCGCGCGATGAAACGCCGACTTGCGCAGACGATCACGGGCCAGTTCGATACCGGCGTGGTGCATGGTCATGCCGATCTGCACTTCGTTCAGGCCAATGCTGAACGGGCCATCGACACCAATGCGGTAGTCAGCCGACAAAAGAAGAAACGCACCCTTGGCCACCGCATGCCCAGGACACGCCACGACCACCGGGAACGGATGCGACAACAGACGACGAGCCAGGGTCGAACCCGCAGCCACCAGCGCCATGGCCTCGTTAGGCCCGGCCGTCATCACCTTCAAATCATAACCACCCGACAAAATCCCCGGCTGACCGGTAATGATCACCACCGCCCGATCCGCTACCGCCCGATCCAGCGCAGCGTTAAACGCGACAATCACGTCTGGAGAGATGGCATTGACCTTGCCATTGCTCAAGGTCAGGGTCGCGATACCGTCTTCGAGATGGTAGGAAATCAACTCACTCATGACGCCAATCCTTCTAATAAAGTAGGGCAGACGTTACCCACCGCTGTAGGCCAGGTAAAGCGCCGTGACTGACCCGCCAGTCACCCTTTTCCCGCCCGCCAGGCACAGCCCGCCCCATCCACCGCGCATTGGCCTCTATATAGAAGGGGAGGTGAAGCCGGAGATTGGCAGGTTTGCCATGCCCTTGAACGCCCCCAAAGCGCTAATCGCGTTAAGCGCATGAAAATTCTGAAAAAAATGTTTGCCATCAGAAAAGCTTTCGACTACATTAGCGCGCCTCGACAGACTGAATAAGTTTGACGAGATACGGTGAAGTGTCCGAGTGGCTTAAGGAGCACGCCTGGAAAGTGTGTATACAGGAAACTGTATCGAGAGTTCGAATCTCTCCTTCACCGCCACATTTATACGTTAGAGCCCTGATTATTCAGGGCTTTTTCGTTTCTGCATTTCTAAAAAAAATTCCAGCCCATACTTTGGCCCATACCCTGGATGGCTCAGTGCTTTGCGACCAAAGGCTAATTTTTCCGACAGTTTCTAAGCGGCGTAGTCCAACAGCGTCAGTCGATCAATCTGGCTCGCATCGTTGTAACCGGGACCGTCCTCGGCTGACACCAACGCGCGAACGCTTGTCAGCAGATAGTAATAGCGCGTCGATTCAGCGTGCGGGTACGTTAAACCAGAAGTCATGGGGTATAGACCTTATAAAGTCATATCTCAGTAAGGTTCAATATGCTTCATACCCGGTTTTGCGCCCGGTTTGGATGCTGTGCATGACTTTACTTTCACGGTAGCTGCGTTGCTCTCGGTACGTTGTGCGGCCTATGGGTGGACACCTACCAAGTATTTTCAACAGTCTGGACGAAATTGAAAAGGAGCCCTATCAACTGCGCGCGCGATTGTGCTGGATCATAGTGGCGAGCTGGCGGTGCACAGGCTTGAAGGCGGTGGATTGGAGGCGTGGGTGGTGGCCGATGCAGAGCGTGTAACACTCGCACATTGAAGGCCCTAAGGGCTTCACGCAGATACTGCAAGGCCTTTCAGGGCTGACTCAAACGAGTCAGGCTATGGGGTTGCTTACAGGCTCAGGCACTGCTGTTGCGGAAACTGCCGGGTGTGATGCCGACTACTTTTTTGAAGGCTCGGGTCATGTGGCTTTGATCGAAGAAGCCGCAAGTGAATGACGCTTCTGCGAGACTGGACCCGGTGCGCAGCAGTTTTTGGACCTGGGCGATTCTTTTCTGGATTTGATAGCTGTGGGGGGAGACGCCAACGCTTTTTTTGAACACCCGGATCAGGTAAAGAGGGTCAAGGTTCACCAGTTGCGCCAGTTCTTCCAGAGACAGATGTTTGTCGAACTCGTCTTCGAGCTTCCTCTTGATCTTTTGCACTGCGTGCTGCTCAGCCGCACTGACTGGTTCGATGGGCGCTCCGCTACGCTCGAAGAGCTGCGTCACCAGATCCAGCAGGATAGTTTCCCGTTCAAGGCTGGAGGGGGATTTTTCAATGGTTTGATGTTGATGCAAAAAGGTCCGGGCGAAGTCGGGGGCCTGGCTCAGAGCTGTTTGAAAAAGATGAATATGATCGTCTGAAAAACGCCCTTGAAACACCATCCGATTGACCCATTCGGGGTCGATATAGAGCATTCGATACATCCAGCCCTCATCATGGCCTGGCAGGCCGTCGTGGATCTCCCCTGGGGTAATGGTGACTACACTGCCCGCGCCCCCCATGTAGTAACTGCCGCGATAAAAAAGTTTTTCAACACCGCTACTTATAACGCCGATAGCATACCGGTCATGTGAATGTCGGCCGAAAGATTGAGTACTGTAACGCGCAGATAGCAACTCACAGTCGCCTTCGGGTATACGCCAGAACTGAACAAAGTCCTTGTCTTTTTGAGGGGCTTTACTACGACGATTCTCGTCCATGAATTGTCCAGTTTTGTGCAATACGTATGAAAAAAAGGCCGCTAAATTTAGCACCTATTTCATAACACAAGCTAGGGGATGCGATGTCTACAAAACTGGTTGTTGGGGATTTTAATAAGTCTTCATGGTCATTTCGTGCGTGGCTGGTTCTTGTGACAGCGGATGTTGCATTTGAAACCCTTCAGATCAAACTGGAACAAAGCGACACCCGCCAGCGTATTCTGGAGCACTCGCCTTCCGGCAAGGTACCGGCGCTGCTGCTTGATGATGTCGTCATCAACGACAGCCTGGCCATTAGCGAATACATTGCCGGCACCTATCCGGCCGCCAACCTTTGGCCCCAAGATTCACGGATCAAGGCCCTGGCACGAGCTGCTGCGGCAGAGATGCACTCCGGTTTCACCCACCTGCGCACGCAGATGTCGTTTGGCCTGAACACCGGTGACATCCCGGAAAGCCTGACCGCCGAGACCCGAGAGGAAATCATGCGGGTATTCGCTATCTGGAACCAGCTCCGTGAGGTGAGTGGTTCAACTCAATTCCTCTGCGGTGACTTCGGCATTGTTGATGCGATGTTTGTTCCGGTGGTGTTCCGCTTCCGTCGTTATGGTATTGCCATTCCTACGCAACTGCAGGGCTATGTCGAAAACATCCTGGGTTATGCACCGGTACAACAATGGTTGAAGTTGGCTGCGCAAGAAGTTTAAAGAGTTGTGTTGCTGATAACTATTAATGCCAGTTAAAAGTTAGTTGTTTTTTTTGCGCGTGGCAGAAAAGACCTTTGGGGCTTTTCTGCTTTGTCGAGCCTGATATTTGTTGCTCGGGGGGAGTTGTGAATGTTCATAAAGTTAGTGTCGGTTTTTATCAATGAGGTTTCTCATGTCGACTAATAACAATCGGGCAATCATGGAATTGACCATCGGTGGACTGATGCTCAGTCTGTCTGCTCTAGCTGTCGCTTTCGCCCATATCGGCGCGGGTGGAGCAGGGTTCTATCGGATGGTGTTCGCCTCGATCCTGTTCTTCCTGCTGCTCAAGGTGCGCAAAACACCGGTACTGCTTAAAAGCGCCAGGGCGCAGCTGTACACCGCGTTGGCTGGGGTGTTTTTGGCCATCGACCTGGTGCTCTGGCACCAGAGCATCTATATCGTCGGCCCGGGCATCGGGTCGATCCTGACCAACTGTCAGGTGTTCTTCATGACCCTACTGGGGTTGTACCTGTTGAAGGAAAAACCTTCGATCTACTTCCTGGTATCCATTACCTTGGCATTTGTTGGGCTCTATCTGTTGTTGCTACCCGAAATGACCAGTGCGGTAGGGATCAAGGGCGTGGTGTATGGCGTGCTGTCGGGGCTGGCGTATGCCATCTGCGTGTACTTCCTGAAGATCAACACCCAGTTGCCTGACGGCGGGGGTGACAAGATCGCACAGATGCTCAATTTGAGTCTTTGGGCGGCACTGGTTCTGCTGACATACGCGCTGGTAACTGGGGAAAGCATGGCCATCGTGGATGGGCAAACCTTGCTGATGCTGATCATATACGGGGTGCTGGTGCAGTTTGTCGGCTGGTTGCTGGTCAACCGTTCGATCGGAGCCATCAGCCTGGGGTTGGCCGGACTGATCCTGTTACTGGAGCCGGTGATCACGTATTTCATTGATGTCACCTTTCTCGGCAAGGCCAGCTCCACGCTGCAGTTTTGCGGCGCGCTGGTGACTATCTTTGCGGTTTACATCGGCTCAATCAAACCGCCTGAGAAAGCGCCCCCATTACCCGAAGCGACCTGACAGAAGGTGTATATCACGGCGGTATTGTGAACGACGGGCTGCTGTGACCCTAGCCAATACGTTACGCGCAGGCCCGCAAGGTCTGCGTGTACTCGTTTCTATCCGTAACCCCTGATTTCGAGAGAAGTCAGGGGTTTTGTGGTTTCTGGCGGCTGGATTTTATGCATGGCGGTATCAGCGAAGGCGCTTCCGAAATTGATGTAGGACGATGGATAGGCGCGTGGGAAGCAGTGCTGGAAAGCCATATGGTTTTGGGGCTTTCATAGGTTTTGGCACCTCGCATGAGCCGCATCGGGAGGGGGTATTCGTTTTGCGCCTTTAAGGTACAAAATGACCCAAAGGGCAGTGCACACGACGCGCCCCATTATTCGGAACGGACGCACGCAGGTTATGTAGGAATTCACCATGGAGCAGGCAGAGTTGGAAAAAGTTCATGTGGAGATCGTCAAGCTGATGGCAGAACAGCGCAAGCTGAACGCTGAAGCTGGCAAGATGACCCGTGAAACTTTTTGGTACCCGGTAGCTGTTGCGACTGGCTTGATCGGTACGGTGGCGACTGTCACTGCGGTGTTGATCAAGCTGCTCTGACCCCTGATTCTTTCGATGCCGTGAAAGGCTGATTCACCTCGCCTCGCGATCCGTTCGGTGCGAATTTTTTGTGTATGAAGGGATTCATGAGCGATTTACTCGATTTCATCAGTGCGCTGTGCCAGGTATCCGATTGGACGCCATCACGCCCCAGGCGGGTATTTTCACGACGGTTCGTGTTCTTTATGGTGCTTGTAGCGGCATTCGAGTTGGTATTACTCAACCATTACTGGGGGTAATCCAGTTCCGGGCTTTTTGTTTTCATCACCTGGCTACCGAGGAATAATGCGCGCTTCTATGAAGAAGGACATCTCATGATCACCACCACAACCCACACCATCGAAGGTCGGCAAATCACCGCCTACCTGGACATCGTCAGTGCCGAGTCGGTGCAGGGCGTTAACGTGATTCGCGACATGTTCGCCGGGATGCGGGATTTCTTTGGTGGGCGTTCTCAGACGTTGGAGCGGGCATTGAAGGAGGCGCGGATTCAGGCGACCGATGAGATCAAGGAGCGGGCGCGGGCGCTTCAGGCGGATGCGGTGGTGGGGCTCGATTATGAGATCAGCATGCCGGCCGGCAAGGGTGGGATGGTGGTGGTGTTTGTGACCGGGACGGCGGTCAAGCTGAGGTAGGTCGCGCGGTACTGGCCATTCGTCGGGCATGTAACGATCTGAATCACAAGTCTGGGAATGACCGGCTAGTCTCAAAAACCAGGGTGGTTGATATTTTTCAGGCAAAAAGGGCTTGCCGGTATCGACCCGTTTTGAGAGGAGCGAAGATATGACTGAGCCGTATATCGAAGACAACGGGGCAGAGTTTCCAATCAATGACTGTGTGCAGTGTGGTCAGACGGACTATGTACCGAGCTTCGGTGAAGACCGTATCAAAATCAACAAAATCAAATCTGCAGTGCCTAGGACCCGAGGGCCGAAATCGAAATTCATGCCCAAGCTGGGGGCGCCCTCCAGGAAGTAAATCGTAAACAGCACGAGCCCCGCCATCGAGCGGGGTTTCTTGTG